>NZ_CAMLDP010000078.1 GCF_946478925.1 uncultured Nitrososphaera sp.
GTTCCCGGCCCTAGGCTTTAACAACACGCTGCCGGGGTTCATGTAGCCAAAGACGTACGACATTGGAAGCAGCATGTCGCAGTTCTTGTCAAAGCCGGCGGCTACTCCGACAGGACTTTTGAGAGAAAGCCCGTTGACAGAGATGGCAAGCTGCTCGCCGGGATCAAAATATGACTCATTCTGGGCAAACTTGTTCGCAAGTTTTGCCAGCCGCTCTTTTGCTATTTCATGGACGACCTCGCCTTGCGCCAGCTCGTCCGTGGCCTTGTAGCGCGAGTAGAGGTACCTGCGGTACAGCTTGAACAGCGACGGATCCAGGCTCGCCTTGAAGGTGTCCACAAGCACAGCTATATACTACCAGCGACCGGGGGTTCTTTTGCCTGCCTGAATATATTTATTGATACATATACACACATGCACGGGGCTAATGCTGGCTGTCCTTGACGAACTGCCAGAGCTGCGACCACAGGCCGTCAAACGAGTGCGCCTCTATGCGGTAGACTGCAGAGTTGCCGTACTCGTTTGTCACCGTCAACACTGGCTCCTTGTCGCCAGTTATTGAAATGGACTTGCCACTAAAAGACACGGTGGCGTTTCCTTCCAGCTTTAGCTCCTGCTGTTGCTGCTTTTTCTTGGCCATAACCCTGCTGGCACGGCAGGATTTTTAAATGCATTTGCGCATACGATTGTTACAGGATGGCCAAGTCAGCCGACTGCGTTGAAAACAACCACGGCAAGTGCCAGGGACACTTTAAGGAAGAGCTCAACGGCTCCCAGGTCACTAGGATGTGCGCGTGCCCCTGCCACGACAGCACGTACCAGCTGGTGAGAAACACGGTCGCGCTGATAGCGCAGGCAGAAAGGCAGAACCCGTACCACCTTGCTCAGGCGGCCAACGACGACTATGATGATGGCGGTGGCGGCGGGCACCGGTAGACGTGCTTCATGTAGAGAAGCAGCAGATTGAACGCGGTGCCAAGGGCGTTTGCGATTATTATCACCCAATCGTCCTTGAATATCCCGTACGCAAGCCAGAGCGTAGTGCCGGATGCATATAGCGCCATCAGGTACGGCGAGACATCTTGCATCTTTTTGGTTTGGTAGCCCTTGACTATTTGCGGCAGGAAACTGATGGTGGTAAGACAGGCTGCAGCCGACCCGACAAGCGTGATGAAAACGCCGTTGGCCATTACTTGCAACAGCAGGGCGTGGGGTAGTGGTGGTGGCAGCAACACTGCCGGCCATTGCCCACCCGGCGTTAAAAAAGCCTGCCATTAAGATAATAACTTGCATCAACGCTCTACAACACGTGCTGCAGCTGAAAGACCTTGTGGACGGGACGGTGGTGGGCTCGGGTTCTGATTATATCGTCATACAAAAGGGCAGAAAGAGGCTGTTGGTAGAATGCGCAGGATTCAAGGTGCAGGAGCTAAAGAGCCACGGCACACCGTACGGTTCCCAGTTTGACTAACATTTATCTCCAAGTCAATAAAAATTCCGTAAAAAGTTAAATTGAGTTACGGAGCCACATCTCAACGTTTGACGCAAAAGGCTACCGCCGAGGTTGCTTCTGCTGCCAGCAAGCCTGCAGACGTCCCGGCATCCCAGACACGGGCCGTACATAGGGGCAGAGTAAAATACGACAAAAAGGCCGAGTCAGAGTTCTTTGTGGACAACTCGGCGCTTGCAGGGTTTACTGGCGAGCGCATCCTCTACATGGCAGTGCGCGAGCTCATAGAAAACTCGCTTGACTCTTGCGAGAGCAGCCACATCCTGCCGAGGATTTCGCTGTCGTTAAAGATGATAGACCCGGCAAACGAGATGTGGACCATAACCTGCCAGGACAACGGCATCGGCATCCCGTCGGACAAGGTGCCTGTCGCCGTCTGTTCGTTTCTGACCTCCGGCAAGTATGTGGAAAAGCAGCAGCGCGGGCTCTTTGGCGTCGGGTTAAAGATGATTGCGGCCTTTTCCACAAAGGACACGGACCACCCGTTAAAGGTATGGAGCAAGTCGCTGGAAGAAGGCGAAGAATACTATTTCGAGCTGCGCACAGACATCAGCACCAACAGGCCGATTGTGCTTGCAAAAAAGCAGGTAAAGGAAGACGCGGCAATGAGCAAAGATTCGGGCTTTCGCGTGGAAGCGATGCTCAGGGCAAAGCTTTCCCCCATTACAAAGAGCAGGATTTATGATTACATCAGCCAGACGTCCGTCGTCAACCCGTACGCCCACATCGAGTTTGAGACGGACGACGGCAAGGTAGCGTTTGACCGCAGGACGGACAGGATGCCCGAGCCGGCAAAGGAAGTGCTGCCGCACCCGACCGACATGGACCTAAAAACTTTGAAAAAGGCCATCATGAATTTCATGAACCAAAAGACGACTCTGCAGGGAGTCCTTTCCGACTCGTTTCAGAAACTGTCAAGCGAGAAAGCGCGTCAGATAATCTCCGAGGCAGGACTTGACAACAAGCCGGCGGACAAGTACGACGAGCACGAGCTCATCAAGGTAGTCAACATCTGCAAGCAGACGAAATTCCACATGCCAAACACCGACCACCTGAGCCCGATTGGCGAGGAGATACTCACCGCAGGCATGACGCAGGAATACACGATAATCACCAACAAGGACGAGGCCGCGCAGCAGGGGTCGCAGCCGCAGCTTTCAGTCAAGGTGCTAAAGCCGTCGCTTACCGCGTATTCTTCAAGGACATGCGTCATCAACAACCGTCCGACAATAGTTGAATGCGGGATCGCGTACGGAGGCGACATCGGCTCGTTCAAGCTGTACAGGTTTGCAAACAAGATACCGCTCTTGTACGACGAGGGCTCGGACGTCGCAAGGGAGGTTGTGTCTGAAGTAGAGATAAACAAGATGGGCATCTCCAAAAAGGAGGTCAAGGAGCAGTTTGCCAACCCGGACGCCAAGTCGGACAGGGCAGTCGAGCTTTTGCCCTTGCACATATTCTTCCACATCTGCTCGACCAAAATCCCATACAAGACCGCCGGCAAGGAGAGCATCGCCTCAGAAGGCGAACTGAAACGCTACATGAAGGCGTGTTTATCAGATCTGTATCGCAAGGTCAGCGCCCAGATACGCAAGGAGCTGCGCATGAAGGAGGCGCAAAGCAGGCTTTCGCTCTACAAGTTCTACATACCGCTCATCGTGAGCGCCATTTCCGAATCGATAAAGATAGACTCGGAAAAGCTGGAACAGGCGTTTACGCAGCTTGCTGAAAAGCACGTCTCTGGCGAGATAACGTCGACGCCGGTGCAGGAAAAGGAGGACGAGATAACCGGCGAGCGCATCGAGGAGGAGGCCGAGGAAACAGTTGAGGCAGAGATTGATGGAGAGGTGGTAAAGCGCTCAAAGGGCCAGATAGCGATAAACGCGGCGAGGAGAAAGGGCGAGCGCAGCAAGCAGCCCAAGAAAAAGGAAGGAACAGAGCAGACGACGCTTGACGCGGTGCTGGCGAAAAAAGGCGACAGGAGGAAAAGTAAGTAGATGCCCACAAAAGACAAGCGCCACCAAGAAGTCATGAAAAAGATCGGCCTGATAATGAAGGACGTCAGCACCGACCTCATGGTTGAAAAGACGATGCCGGTGCTCGACGTGCCAAAGGTCGGCTATGACAACACTGTCTGGTCCGACGAAAAGAGGATGTTGACAATAGGTGAAAAGACAGTCAAGATAAGCCCCGACAGCACGAAAAAGATCCCGACGTTTGCACAGTACCTAGTCATGGCAAATGCAATCAGAAAGCTGTTGGACGAAGAGATGGAGAGCACCATCAGGGGCATGTACTATGCGACTCTGAGCACGGTCGGCGACGAAAAGAACAAGCAAAAGTTCTGGAAGGGCCAGGACGAGTCCGACGATGCGATAAAGGCGCTTGAACTTTTGACTGGCACCCCGCGTGAAGAGTTCTCTGTCACTTCAAAGCCAAAGGGCATGATCTCCGGGCCCATCACGCTGCGCGTCGGAGGCGACATCATCGACTGCAACCTAGGAAGCAGGGCTACTTCTCAACTAATCCCGACCAACATCCGCGACTTGGAGATAGTGAAGGTCAAGGCCGACTTTGTGATGGTAGTCGAGAAAGACACGGTGCTCAACAACATACGCAAGTCCGGCTTTATCCAGAAATACAATGCGATACTGCTTACAGGTTCGGGCGAGCCGGACCGCGCGACTAGGATGATGGTCAAGACGCTCAACGAGGAATGGAAAAAGCCGGTCGTAGTTTTCGCAGACGCCGACCCGTGGGGCCTCGGCATCGCGCTACGCTACAAGATCGGAAGCGAATCTTTGAGCTACGACAGCGACAGGCTGGTGACTCCAAACGCCAAGGTGCTCGGCATGATGTTCTCTGACATTTACGAATACAACATACCGGAGGTAGCAAGGCTCGCCGCGTCCGACGAGGACATGAACAGAGCAAACGACATGAAGAAAAAGCCGTGGTTCCAGGACAAGCAGTGGCAGAAAGAGCTCGACCTATTTTTGAAGCGCAAGGAAAAATGCGAGCTGGACGCGTTCTTCAAGCACGGCTTCAAGTACCTTGCAGAAGTGTACCTGCCGCAGAAACTACGCGCGGCCGGCGTCATCTAGCAAGTTCCACAATATTTAGAAACTAGGTCTGCTACAACGCAGTACAGTTGAAACTGCTGCTTGCAGGCACGGCAATATTGCTCATCTTTGCAGCAATGCCGGCGTACGCGCAGAGTTCCTCTTCTGGCGGCCTACATAAGTATATGGTTCATGTAGGCAACAAACCGTACATAATTACGTACAATATCACAGGTGGCAGCATCAAATCCATTCAGGCAAATTCAACGTACTCGACAATAACCGTGATAATTCAAGCCTACTCTGACGGCAAACTGATTATCAATTTGCCAGGAAGCTTCCTGAATAGCATTTCTTTCGACAAGTCCGAGCCGGTAATCTTTGTTGATGGAATAGAGGAATTTGGCAACACGACGCATATCAATTGCGACGCCACACTAGAGATCCCATTCCAAAAAGGAGGCGAGCGGATCGACATTGCAGGAGTATTTCTGACATATGCAGGACAGACACCTACAAAGGGCAATTCGTTTTATGCGGCCGTGGACGGAGGCAAGGGATTCAATCTTGAGACCGTCGCAAACGCAGACACATGCAACTTTTCCTTTAAGCAAGATGAAAAGAAGTTGCACATAGAGATGACCGGTCCGGCAAACAAAGAAGAGGGCTTTTTCCAAATCTCGCTTCCGCATGAATTCCTCGGCGGCCCGTACACGGTCCTTGCTGAAGGCCAGCCAATAGAGTTTGAAACCGCGTTTTCAAACGCGACTGGCAGAGACGCCACCACGGTTTCATTCCAGTATGACGGGGACAAAGTGCATAACATCGACATAATCGGGACCACTGCCATACCGGAATTTGGTCCTGCAACCATTGCGGCCGTCGCAATCCCTATAGCAATGCTAATGATCGTTCGTTTCAAGCGTCAGTAGGCGTACGCTTCATATTTTTTCCCAAAAACCCTGTCCACAAGTTTTGCAACCTGCGATGTAGAATCAAGATAATAAAATTCGTTTCCAACCTGCACCACGAAAACGCCCGACGCGCTCTTGTTGACAAACATCTTTTTCCCGGCAGACTCGATCCTCACTCCCTCGTCGAGGTCAAGTGACGACAGGACCTTCTCAAGGTCACCCTGTCTTATCTTGGCACCTACGGGCATCAACTGTTGCTGGAAAAAGGTGCAATATAATCGCGCATAAACCTTTAAAGCTGGCAGGCCGGATTTCCGCCGTCTTGCTTTCGCTTCCACTCGACGACGGCAGCGTCCTGTGCATCAGCGTCAGGACGAGCAGCAGGGCAAGGCGCCTGCGCCTTGTCGCTGGCATCCGCGGGGTCGAAGCGGTCGTGCCGGCGGCAGGCTATGACGAGGGCAGACTGCAAGAGTTTGTGCAGTCCAAGAGGAACTGGATAATCAAGACTGCAAGCTATTACAGCAGGCTGCGCGAAAAAACGGGCCACACCGAATCCGATGTCCTCTATTATCTCGGCAAGAGATACCGTGTGCGCCTAGTCAAGGACAGGATCGCCTCTGCAGTAGTCTCGGACGCGCTGGGTACGGCCACGTTCCACGTGACTGACATGCGCAGGTACAAACGCGAGATAGAGCAGTGGTACAGGGAGCAGACGGCCAAGGTCATTGCAGAGCGCCTGCCGGCCCTGAGCGCAAGGCTCGGCCTTGCATACAACAAGTTTTCCATAAAGCGCCAGAAATCGCGCTGGGCCAGCTGTTCAAGGAAAAAGAACCTGAACTTTAACCTGCTCCTTTCCGCGGCGCCGGCAGAAGTTGTCGACTATGTCATCGTGCACGAGCTGTGCCACATCGCAGAGATGAACCATTCAAAGAGGTTCTGGCAGCTGGTGGAATCCGCGGACTCTGACTACAGACAACACAAAGAGTGGCTAGAGGATCATTCTCCTGTTATCGGGGTACAAGGTTTATAGAACTGCGACGGCCCGCTTTTACGAGAGATGGACGTTCAAGAGCGCGTCGCGCTCGTCATGAAAGAGCCGACGGAGGAGGTAATCACCGAAGGCGAGCTAAGGGCGCTCCTTGAGACAAAGAGCCGGCCAAGGCACTATATCGGCCTGGAAATATCCGGCATACTGCACCTTGGAAGCCTGATACTCACGGGTTTCAAGATAAACGACTTTATCAAGGCGGGGATAGACTGCACGGTCTTTCTTGCCGACTGGCACACGTACATAAACGACAAGCTGGGAGGCGACTGGGAAAAGATACGAAAGGTGTCAGAGTATTACGCCGACGCGTTCAGGTTCTTTTGCCCCGGCGTCAACGTAGTCACTGGCAGCGACCTGTATGCAAGGACGCCGGGCTACTGGGAGAATTTCGTGCGCTTTTCAAAGCACATGACGCTTGCAAGGACGATGCGATCACTCACGATAATGGGCAGGAAGGAAACGGACAACATGGACCTCGGTCAGCTCCTGTACCCGCCAATGCAGTCCGTCGATATCAAGGCGCTAGACCTTGACATCGTGCACTCGGGCATGGACCAGCGCAAGATCCACATGCTTGTGCGCGAGATATTTCCCAAAATGGGCTGGAAGCCGCCAGTGTGCGTGCACCACCACCTGCTCCCCGGCCTTGCAGAGCCGGTGAAACTGGGCCTCGACGAGAACGCGGCCGAGGACGCCGTGGTGTCGAGCAAGATGAGCAAGAGCAAGCCGGCAAGCGGGATTTTGATTCACGACGACGAAAAGGCGATAAGGGACAAGATAGCCAAGGCGTTCTGCCCCGTGGGCGTGGCAGAGGGAAACCCCGTGCTGGAGCTTGTGCGCTATATCGCGTTCCACGAGTTTTCCGAGTTTACGATAGAAAGGCCGGCAAAATATGGCGGCAACACCACGTACGGCTCGTACAAAGAAGTAGAGGCCGACTTTGTAGCAAAAAAAATCCACCCCATGGACCTGAAAAACGCGACTGCCACGTACGTCAACAGGATAATCGAGCCGGTGTACAAGCATTTCAAGGGAAAAGAGCCCGCGCTGAATTGAGCGAAAGGCAGGGCTTTTTCAAGCGGTACAGAGAAGCAATCAACTTTAACCGAAACATCATCATCGCTGGCTTGGGCGCGTTTTTCACGGGCGCGCTTGTGGCCCAGCTGTACTCTGGCTACGACTCTAACAACAGCCTTGCCAATGCGGCTGTCACGCTCGCATCCGAGTACGCTGTGTACATACCGGCGTTTGCAGGTCTATACTACTGGGACAACAGGGGCAAGTACGTCGACCCTGAAACTGGAAGACGTGACGGCAAAAGGATGAGGCAAGACGTCAAAAAATTGCTTGCGACGTTTTCGGTGTCAGAAGTGGTGTTTTCGTTCACCAAGGTAGGGGTGCAGTTCCAGCTCCTGCAATCAAACAATGACGCGTATATCTCTGCGATGGTAGCGTCCGTGGCAGCATGGGCAGTGTTTTTCGTGCTCGTAAACTATATGGCAAGGCTTGTCAGGCTGTTCAAAAGCTAGTCCCTGCACATGTTCTTGAGCAGGCGTACCAGGTCATAGTAGTTTGACACCTGAAAGTAGCGCATCATGCCCTCGATCTCGCTGTCATCGTACTCGGGGTTGCGATACTTGCCCTTCCTGTCAAGCCGCTTGTTTATGGCGCTCGTTATCGGTCGCAAGGATTCTCTCACCCATCATATTAAAGAGGTTCGCAGCACATAAAATTCTTCTATTGTCGAGAATCAATCGCCGATAATATACATAAATTG
>NZ_CAMLDP010000079.1 GCF_946478925.1 uncultured Nitrososphaera sp.
GGGAACAACATGCCTTCTGTCTCTGTCATGTTGTTTCTGACATCGAGACCCTTTTCCTTCTTGTCTTGCGTGTCTGCAATGTCTGCAAGAACGCGGACGCCTGAAATCGTCACGACCGTGTGGTTGTACCCCGGCAGGCCGGCCCCTGCGACTGCCGATACGGTGGGAGCGCCCTCGACTATCCTGAGCGCCGGCGTAAAGTACAGGACCACAAAAGCTATCGCCCCCGCAGCAATAGCGGCGCCGACGGCTATTGCAAACCTTGCTTGCACAGAAAGCAGTTGGCGCTTTTGCTATTTATGCGCTATTATATCATATCGGCCTTGCCAGCCTGACGTGCACCAGCTGCGGGCTCTGTTTGCTCTGCATTATCCGCGGCTCGTTGCCTGCGCGCTTGAAGTAGGATGCCAGCACCACTGCCCAGGGCAGGACGTGCTTGCCCTCCGCCTTGGACTGGAGGCTGACAATGTTGTTGCTCCTGTCGTGCCTTAGCCCGCCGAGGCAGCTTATCTTTAGCGCGGAATCGACAAGGTCGAGCATCTCCGGCGCGCTCATCGTCCCCACCTTTAGGCCGTATTTTCGTTCCATGACTTCCAACAGCTCGCCGGCGGGGTCCTCGTTGTTCAAGGCGTATTCAAGCATGTGCGCGGCAAGGCCGTTTTCCACCACCCTTGCAAGCTCTATCGCCTTTGCGGCAAGCGCCGGCTGGGCCTCCAGCGCGTGCTTGGCCTCGCCTGCCCTTGCCCAGCTTTCCTCAAAGTTCTTGGCCTGCAGCGCGCCGTACGCGTCGAGGGAGGCAAAGAGCGCGGCCTTGCCGTTGCTAGAGTCGACCGAGACCATGTGGGTCATGTCTATTATCACCAAGTTTGACGAAACATCAGAGATGCGCAGTTCAATCCCGTCCGGCAATGACGACAGGCTCTCGCTTCCCAGGCACTGCGCGCCGACCATAAAGCGTATCCGCGCGCCGTTTGTCGCTGCCTTTATCAGCTGCCCCCGGCACTGCGCAAGCAGGCGCAGGCCCCACGGGTCCAAAGTCGCAGTTATCGACGACCTTGCGTTTGCTGCCAGGCTAGAAATCTTTGATAACGCAGAATCGGGATCCAGGATAAAGTACCTCCTTTCTTCCGAGCCCTTGGGCCTCTGCCCCTCGTCGCTCAACTTTTGTAAACGCTCGACTATCTTGCGCATGTTTCTTACCCTGCGCTCGTGCAGATTCACTATCTCACCAAACGCCTCCTCCGGCGGTATCGCGCTGCATATGAGCGGCTTTTGCCTCGACACGACTGCCAGCCTCTTTTTCTCCAGCTTTTTCACGGTCTGGTACACCTTGGTCCTTGGAAGGTTGGCATAGTACGCAAGGTCGCTTGCGGCAAGCGAGCCCTTGCCTATCATCGTGAGGTAGGCGCGCGCTTCATATTTTGACAGGCCAAACTCTTCGAGGCTGGCCGGCAGGTCGCCTGAGGCTGGAGAAGTATCATGATCATGATGATGATAAGGGTGCTGCATCCGGCATAGACTTGTACAGCGCCAAGGTAAAACGGTGGGTCAAACATATTGCGTCAAAAGTCAAAAAAATGCCAAGCTGTTACCGCGCAAGCGCGTCACCGCGGTGACAAAACTTTCCGGCACATCAGGCGTCTTATCGCCGGCCCCGGAAGCAAAGCCGTTGCAAAATGACGATGTCAAAGTGGGTCAAGTCAGAATCAGTAGTCACTACTTCTACCGACGATTCATCAACTGTTTCGCCCAAGCCGGGAGGTCCCCTGAGGCCGCGGCTTGAGGCAGTGCAGAAGAGGATGGAGAACCAGATAGCCCAGCTTGACGCCCTCCAGTCATCCATGAAGACGCGGGACGACGAGACGTTCCGCAAGCTCATGGCCTCGATAAAGGAGAGCAACGCCCAGTACTCGACCGTGCTCTCGGCCGAGCTGGCAAAGGCAAGGCAGGTAAGCCGCGTCGTTTCGATAGCCAAGGTGGCGCTCGAAAAAATCCACAGCCGGCTTGCGTCCGTGTCGGACTTTGGCGACCTGGTCATAGTCCTGAGCCCTGCAATGGCCGTCGTAAAGAACGTGAGGTCGTCGCTCGTGCCCTTTGTGCCAGAGATGGAAGAGGAGCTTGGCAGAATCTCGGAACTTTTGAGCGGGATACTGGTGGACGCCGGCCAGGTGGGAGGCTACACCATCAACTTTGAGACTGCAAACGAGGAGGCGGTAAGGCTCGTAGACGAGGCATCAAGCGCGGTAGAACACAAGATGAAGGAGGAACTGCCCGGAATCCCGGACCTTCCGATGGTACCCAAGGTTGCCTAGCTGACTTCGTGGCTGTCGTCAGCTGGGCGGCCCCGGTCACCCCGGGCGAACACAACGCCCAACATCTTTTGACCCTTTGCCTTTTCGTCGCCTTTTATCAAAATTTGTAGACAATTTGCTGTTTCGCAAGGACTCTACCCTTAGGGAAAGGGCCGCAGTCGCCCTCGCAAGCCTGGAGCGCAACGCCTACGCAATGGGCATGCTGCGGGGCAGGATAGAGTCAAGGGCCAGTTTTGTCTTAAAGTCGCAGGGAAACAACAGCGATGAGTACCAGGAGCTTGCCCGCGTCCTTGAACTTGTAAAAAACGGCGAACTCATCCTCAATGAACTGTCCGGCAAGATGGAGGCCGCGCGCTTTTTGGAAGAGTTTGTCATGATAATCAACGGCGCCGCCGAGTCGGTGAGCGCGGTAAAGGGCGACATGGAGCACCTGGTCCCACTGGCCGAAAAGGCGCTTGCCGAGATGCACGACGCAATATCAAAGATTTCTGGCGGCCTGTACACGCCAGACCCCGAGCCGGCGCAGATAGACATGCAGAACCGCATCCTGGCAGAGGCGACGGCCGCGATTGCGCAGGCGCCGGCTGTATTGCTACAACAACAACAGCAGCAGCCTCCTTCAGCTGTAGAGCTAAAAGAAGCTCCAGCAGTTGTCAAGGCGCAACAGCCTGCAGTTCCGAGGCAGCAGGAAGCCGAGGCCGAGCAGCTGGCATAGAGGACTGTGGTGTAAACTTTTCACACTGCAAGCAAAGATAGATTTACACCTAGGTAATTCAAATTGCTAACCAATTTTCATCTGGAACTGCAATTATGAGTCTCGCACCCCAAGAACTTGAAAATAGCGCTAGCAAGTATGCAGCCGAGGCGATCAGGCTTGACTCCCAGGGCTCAAGAGGCATGGCTATCCAGTCATACCAGAGGGCAATTGAGGCACTCGTCAAGCTCGTACAGATCTACCCGGATTACAAGTTGAACAAGGTCTACATGGAACGGGCAAACGCGTACCAGAACCGGATAAAGGCACTCCAGATGTCCCACGGACTTGACGACGACAGGCCGACCCCGATTGAGGACAACAGGACAGAACCGGCAAACGGTAACGGCAAGGGCGGTGCCGCGTCTTCTTCTGGCGGCGGCAAGTCCGGCAACGTAGAGACGCTAAAGGCAGACTTTGACGACCTCGTCATGAAGGACAAGCCCAAGGTGAGCTGGGACGAGGTCATAGGACTTGACGACGCAAAACGCGCGATCCGAGAGTCCATCGTTTACCCGATGAAGAGGCCAGACCTGTTCCCGCTTGGGTGGCCACGCGGAATACTGCTGTACGGGCCGCCGGGATGCGGCAAGACGCTGCTTGCGGCCGCAGCCGCGGCAGAAATCGACGGCTACTTCATCAACGTCGATGCGGCGTCTATGATGAGCAAGTGGCTGGGCGAGGCGGAAAAGAACATTTCAAAACTGTTCACGATGGCGCGCAAGCTGAACGAAAGCGAGGGCGTGCCCGTGCTTTTGTTCATAGACGAAATCGACTCTCTCTTGGGCCAGCGCAACAGCGAGGTCGGCGGCGAAGTCAGAGTAAAGAACCAGTTCCTGACAGAGATGGACGGCATCAACGGCAAGTCGAAAGAGTCGCAACTGTATGTCATCGGCGCGACCAACAAGCCGTGGAGCCTTGAGGCGGGATTCCTGCGCAGGTTCCAAAAGAGGATTTATGTTACACTGCCGGACAACGCCTCGCGCACGAACCTGTTCAACCAGTACACAAGACCGTTAAACACCGAAAGCGCGCTCAAGATAGACGAGCTTGCGAAAATCACTGACGGCTACAGCGCAAGCGACATCAAGGACATCTGCCAGTCGGTGCAGCTGCGCGTGGTCAACGAGCTGTTCGAGAGCGGAAAAGCGATGGAGACAAACGCAAACCCGCGGCCAGTCGGCACGGTAGATTTCCGCGAGATACTAAAGATCCGCAGGCCCTCGGTCAGCGTGGACATGATAAGGGCGTACATGAGGTGGAGCGACCAGTTCAAGGCGCTCTAGACCTTCCCCCTTTTTCTACTTCTTTTTATATTGATACAAAAAATAGTGGCGCGCCTTTGAGTCTGCAGCTCAGAAAATTAATTACGAATCTGGTTCTATTCTGATATTCTGAATTTCGCACCTAGATTTGCGTAAGTTCGCCTTGTTCTGGATCTCGTAATCGGTTAACCGCGACCGGTTGGCCTGAAAATCCGCCCTTTACGCCGTTTTCCTTCGTAAAACAATCAAAAACCGATGTAATGATGGGCTTGTTGTCTATATACAAAATTATTAGAGCATTGTTATATGACCTTTCAACATCTGCTTGGCTACGGCAGAACTCGCACTACGGCTAGAATCATCGCAGTGATAGCCGTCTTTGTGCTTGTTCTTAACGTCGTGGCCTCGACCCATATGCGTGCATACGCTGCCCCTATCCAGGGTGCATGTAACTGCGTTGTCTTTAGGCTTGACGACATTCAGGATAGCTGGCTCGCCAATGTCCAGGCCGCAGTCATGGACCAGTTTATCGCCAAGAATGAAAAGCTGACCGTTGGCGCCATAATGAACTTTGTCGGAAACGACCCGGTAGTGGTGAACAAGGTAAGAGATGGTGCGCAAAGCGGCAACTTTGAGATCGCAAGCCATGCATGGAACCACGTCGACTATACGACCTTATCTCCAGCAGATCAGATAAGCACGCTGCGAGATGCCAACACCAAGATGGTCAGCCTCTGGGGCAAGAGTGCAGTTACCTTCATCCCTCCATACAACATCTACAATGAAGCTACTCTCGACGCGCTCAAGACCCTCAACATGAAGGTCATCAGCCCCGAGTTTGACCAGGAACTTCCAAGCATATACAACCCGGATGAACCGGACAGCCCTGACAACAAGGTCTACAGAGCAATACCCGGCTCTAACATCACAGACTCGCTAGGCATCTACCACATGCCAGAAACAATCGGCTTTTACAATTATGAAACTCCGCAAGGCGCCAAGAATCCTCTAAGTATGATCCGCAGCCAAATTAACAGCACGATTTCTTCCTACGGATATGCCGTCGTGACCCTCCACCCGCAGGACTTTGCAGTGAAGGATCCCAACGATGTAAACCACGCTCCGGTCAAGCCGTATCAAATCGACAACGCGGAAATCGCCGACCTGAACACACTTCTGGCCGACATCAAAGCAGATGGTTACACGACAAAGACCTTCTCGGAGGTTCTCGACATCTCTGCACCGGTGGGCCTTGATGTCACTCCGCCTGTTCTCATACCTCCTCAAGATATGCATGTAGTTTCAAATAGCACGCTTACCAAGATAGACGATCTTGGAGTCTATTCAGTATCAGACAATTCAGATCCTAATCCCACTGTTAATAAGGATGTACCGCCAGAAGGATTTCCACTAGGAACCACCAAAGTAACTTGGACTGCGGTTGATAAATCCGGCAACAAATCGCCTCCTGCATTTCAGTATGTCACGGTCCGCGCAGCTGCCGATACTGTCAGGCCCACAATTGCTATTACCGATCCACAGAAGAACAGTCAGAAGGGTGGACCTCTAACTGGGACAGTTATAACGGTGAAGGGAAATGCTACCGACAGTCAAACCGGGATAAAAACAGTAGAAGTAAGGACCAATGGTACTGGCTATAAAGCAGCCACTCCGTTTGCTCCTGGAAATTGGACTACTTGGTCTCTTGACCTACCCATCGTCAAATCGGGTGCCTACAACGTTACTGCCAGAGCTGACGACTTTTGGGGCAATTCCCAATGGGATTATTCCCTTGTCAAGGTAACCCTTGGCGCCTCCCTAGACCACAAACCCACAATAACTGCGCCAGACCCTATTACAAGGGAAGCCACCGGTATACTGACCCCTATCCCACAAGCTGACCTTGGGAAACCTACAGTGCATGATGACGAAGACCCGATTGAAAAACTGAATGTAGACAATAACGCCCCTGGCGGTGCAGAAGGCTCAGGATTCCCCATAGGAGTCACGATGGTTAATTGGACTGTAATGGACAGCTCTAAAAACGTCGCATGGGCCTTGCAAAAAGTCACCATAACTGCCCCTTCACTAGTGTTACCATCGCCAAAAGCTGGAGCATACAACGCCCCGCAAACCGTCAGCCTGACTTCGCTACAAGCCAACTCGACAATCCTCTACACCACTGACGGCTCGGCACCCATCAAAAACAGTACTAGCTATAATGGGCCGATACAAATATCCAAAAACACCGACCTGAATGTCGTCCTAGTCAACTCACAAGGCAAGCTTGGCAACGTCACAACCCTGTCGTACATCATCGACACTACGGCCCCAACAGCGTCAGCTTCACCTACCGGCGGAACATATTCTACAGCCCAGTCTGTTACCCTTGCATCAGGCGAATCCAATAGCAAGATCTACTACACCACTGACGGCTCGACTCCTACAACATCCAGCACCGAGTATGTCACGGCGATATCGATAACGTCAACTACAACGCTAAAGTTCGTCGCCAAAGACAGCGTCGGCAATCTCGGCCCTGTTGTAACAGAGATCTATGTCATCCCCGTCGTTAGCAGCGGTGGTGGTGGCGGGGGAGGTGGTGGAGGAGGCGGTGGCGGTGGCGTCATCATAGGCGGCCAAGTCGGCACCTACCCAGACTCGCACTTTGTACAATACCCGCTAGACAAGATCAAGTTCGTCAACTTTGGTGTTGTCAACCCGCTGAACAATAACGTCGTGCTCACATCGGCCACGACTGAACAGCAACTAGACCTCTATGCCACCTTCAAGAACTATCAGAACAACCCGCAGAACTATGTCTACATCATCCAAGTGGAAAAGGACGGCGTCACTATCAAGATCGACTGGCAGACTGGAGCCGTGGACACTGGACAGACAGAAATAGCAAGCAGACCCTGGACGCCAGAAGAGCCGGGCGACTATGTCGTCAGGGCCTTTGTATGGAACCAGTTGAGTGGGTCTATTACCGCGCTGTCTGAAGTCGGCACCTCCAGAATCTCTGTAACAGGACCTGCTACCACTATCGCGGCAGTGGCGGCGGCGCCGCAACTATAGAGAGGAGGTGTACAGGAGCAGCACAAAGGACACAGAGAGAGCAGAATGTGTGTGTACTCCCTAAATATCCCTGAATAGGTCAGAAATCTGCGGCCGGCCCTGAAAAAGCCGGCCGCAGAACATCATTTACTTTTCGTCTTTCTTGTTGTAGCGTTCCATCGCTTCGCTTATCTTTTTCTTGGCAGATTCCTTGTTCTCCCAGCCCTTGACCTTGACGTACTTGCCCTTTTCAAGCTCCTTGTAGTGCTCGAAAAAGTGCTTTATCTGGTCCTGTATGTGCTGGGGCACGTTGTTGATGTCCTTGACCTCGGAAAACGACGGGTCGACCTTGGCGACTGGGACTGCCACCACCTTTGCATCCTCGCCTTCCTCGTCGGCGGTTATGAGGACGCCCACAGGGTTTGCGCGGATGACGGACGACGGCACCACGGGGTCGTTTCCCAGCACCAGCACGTCGACGGGGTCGCCATCCTTTTCCTTTGTCTGCGGCACAAAGCCATAGTTGCACGGGTAAAACATCGCGGTGAACAGCTTGCGGTCAACAAAGAGCGCGCCGGTCTCGTCGTCTATCTCGTACTTGATGTTGCTGCCCTTTGGGATCTCGATTACAACGTTCAATTCTTCCGGCGGGTTCTTGCCTGCCTTGAGCGTGTCTACAAGCGCCATGTGTCTTATCGGGACTAGCGGGCCAAAGTCAAGATATATTCATTCCTATTTTATTGCCGTGTATATATTCTGCCAAAGCATCCCCGTGTTTTCAATGAATGAGGT
>NZ_CAMLDP010000080.1 GCF_946478925.1 uncultured Nitrososphaera sp.
ACAGCGAAGTCCTTAGCCTGATGCGCGAGCATCACAAGTGGTTCAACAGGTCAATCCCGCTTATCGCAAGCGAGAACATCCCAAGCCCCGCCGTGAGGGAGGCTGTAATATCCGACTTTGGCAACCGCTATGCTGAAGGCTGGCCCGGCGAGCGCGTTTATGCAGGGTGCGTGTACATCGACCAGGTTGAGGTTATCTGCAACGAACTGGCGAGAAAAGTGTTCAGAGCCGAGTTTGCCGACTGCCGCGCGACTTCGGGAGTTGTCGCAAATCTTGCAATTTATGCCGCGTTTTCAAGCCCGGGCGACTGGATGATGGCTGCCTCCATACCTTCTGGCGGCCACATTTCTCACGGCAAGAAGGAGCACGCCGGGACCGCCGGCCTCGTGCACGGCCTCAACATCGAGCACTATCCGTTTTCAAAGGAAGAGATGACTATTGACGTCGACGCTACAAAGAAAAAGATAGAGGAAATGGCCCGCGACGGCAAGGCACCGAGGATGGGCATGTTCGGCGGTTCATTGTTTTTGTTCCCGCACCCGGTAAAAGAGCTTGCCGGTTTCATGCACGACCACGGCATGTACATCAACTATGACGGCGCGCACGTGGCCGGACTCATTGCCGGAGGTGAGTTCCAAGCCCCCCTGCAGGAAGGCGCCGACTCGATGACAATGAGCTCGCACAAGACGCTGTGGGGTCCGCAAGGCGGCATCATCGTATCATATGAAAAGCACGCAGAGGCAATAAAGAAAGGGATATTCCCGGGCAATACTTCGAGCCACCACCTGCACCACGTCGCAGGCAAGGCCATTGCGCTGGCAGAATCGCTGCAGTTTGGCAAGCAGTACGCCAAGCAGGTTATCAAGAATGCAAAGGCGCTTGCAGAGGCGCTTGCAGGGTACGGCTTTGGCGTACTGGGGGAGAAACGCGGCTACACGATGTCGCACCAGATAGCAGTTGATGTGACAAAGTTTGGCGACGGCGGCACCATCGAAAAGGATCTGGAAAAGGCAGGCATCATACTCAACAGGCAATTATTGCCGGGCGACATCAAGGCCGGCAGGCACTATATGCATCCGGGAGGCGTGAGGATAGGCGTGCCGGAGGTAACTAGGCTCGGAATGAAGGCCGGCGAGATGAAGGACATTGCCAAGTTCATAAAGCGCGTCGTCGTTGACAAGGAGGACACAAAGAAGGTTAACAAGGACGTTGCATCATTCCGCAAAGAGTTCCAGAAGGTACAGTACGCCTTTGACAATGCAGTGGGCGCCTACGAGTACATCAGCCTGGTAAGCGGCAAACGCAAATAACTAGAGTGGCAGGCTCTCATTGAGCATCAGCGTCAAGAGCGCCGCTCTCAGCTCCTTACCATACGCCGCCTGCTTGGAGTAGACCGCGTTCTTGCAATTCATACCAATTCTCTGCGGCCTATAGTCACATTTAGTTCAGCTTTTTCTCTGAAGAAGAGGTGTTCAAATGAAATGTCACATAATGACATTACATGTGTTAACATGTTACAACATACCCCCTCCCCCTAAGGTGCTAGCTGGGTTATAGGCAAAGCGGCAGGTTCAGCTGTATGCTCAATCGCAACCAAACCTTGCAATATTTCTGCTCAAAATGCAATTCATTGCTAAAATGCACAACGACAAACGTCGATCCTAGTAAGATTATCGAAGCTTGTCCCCATTGCGGAAACCTGCTGTCTGAGACCTTGGAGGTCCGCCAGTCCAAACAAAAAGAGGTGCTGTTACCAGAATTCCAGATAGCACAATCAATCCCGGTCCTCACTTTCGGCCTGAAACAACTGGATGCTTTCTTTCTAGGGTCAAGGATAGGCGATATCCTCTGCATCATAGGGCCAAAGGAAACAACTTTGCTTGCAAGCAGGCTGTCCGTACGAGCCTTGCTTCCAAGGCGACTGGGCGGCCTTGAATCGTCTGTTTTGTTCATCGACGGCGGGAACAATTCCGACATTTACCAGTGCGTGAATTTTGCCAGACAGTACGGCCTTGATATTAAAAAAGTCCTCGAAGGAATAGTGGTCAGCAGGGCTTTTACCATCCACCAGCTGGCGTGGCTCATCATTTACGAGCTCCCAAAAGCCATAGAGCGGTTTGGCTCCAAGCTTGTCATCATTTCCGGCATCCTGACCCTGTTTACCCAAGATCCGCAGGTGGACCAAAAGGAGGCAAGACGTTTGTTTAGGGAAGTTATGACAGCAATAAAGAGGGTTTCAGACAGGGCGCTCATAGTCATCACGACGGACAACATGCTAGGGTACAAAGACATGTTTGCCAAGCTCAAAAACAGGATCGAAATCCACTATGATGATGCAGAAAGCGACATCAGACTTGTCTCCTCAAATTCGTACAGATCCAAAGAAATCATCCTGCCAGAAAAGGCCCTGAGGCTTGTCAAGGTGGAATAAAGAAAATGGGACGCACCATACCCGCATTCCGGCTTGCACAGATGTACGAAGAGGCAGAATGGAAGCCGTTCAGGAGCGCCCTTTCCAAGGCAGAAAGGAAAGAGTTTGACAGGATGTTTGCCACTTCCCGGCTTTACATCTCTGCCTGTTCCTACGCTGCAAAGCCGGTAAGGATACAACCGATCTTCATGGCCATCATCTTCCACCATTACAAGCAACTTGTCAAGATCAGCGAAAAATTAGGCACAGAGGAGGTCAGGGTCAGTGAGCCTATTTCCAGATAAGGACGTACTGCCCAGAGAAATCGAGTCCTGGAAGGGCTTTGCTGACAGCCTCCGGGCAGAGGACAGAAAGCTGTTCACGACAATGCTGGCCAACTGTCGCATCTATGCAACTGCCATCAATGCCAAAGGAGAGCCATTTCCCACAGAAGCCCTGCTGATGGCTCTGGTATTCCAGCAGCAGCGGATGATAAACTGGCTCATAGAGCAGGTAAGAGCAAGGAAAAGCGCATGACGGTCAGAGGATGGCTGCTTGATGCGTATCCGTCAAAAGACAAGATGGTCTTTTGGTTCAAGGAGGAAAAAAACGGCAGGACGCTCAGGCTTGAAAGTAGCTGGACACCTTCGATATACGTTGCCACTGATGACAAGGCTGACCTCTTGTCAGTCCTGCGGAACATCGACCTGCCGTCCGCAGTCAGGGCGCATGAAATAGTCTCCAGGTACGAGTGGGTGACGGACAGGGAAAAGTCGCAAGTCCTGCGGCTGGAGTTAAGCCGAGCAGACGTGGCGACGCGGCTTGCAGAGAGGATAGAGCTTCTCGGCCCGTTTGGCAAGTTCAGACTGTACAACGTCGACCTTTTGCCGGCACAGTCATACTTTTACGAGCACGAACTTTTTCCGCTGGCGTATTGCGAGGTCGACCCCTCCAGCCCTATCCTCAAGTGGGATGTATTGGATGATGTCTGGTACACCACCTATGCGGTGCCTGCACTAAAAATCCTGACCCTTGACGTCAGCCTAAGAAAAGAAGCCAAGCTTCCAAGGTTCAGCGACAGGATAGCGTCGGTCACTCTCAATGTAAAAGGCGGCGAAAAAATCATAATCGAGGCCGAATCCGAAATAGAGATCTTTCAAGAGCTGGAGAGGGAAGTCGCAAGAATTGACCCCGACTTTATACTTGTACAAGACGGCGACTCTTTTGTCTTTCCGTACCTTATCCACAGGGCGACAGAAAACGGCATTTCTCTTTCACTGAGCAGAGAGGCCACGCAGCTGAGAAAGCCAAGGAAAGAAGGGACATCGTACTTTTCGTACGGCAGGATACAGTTCAAGCCCACTGCCGTCAAGTTGAGGGGCAGAATCCACATCGACACCCGCAACTCGTTCACGCTGGATGAGACAGGGCTTCACGGCCTGTACGAGATAGCGAGGATATGCCACATGCCCCTCCACACCGCTTCCAGGGCCTCGATAGGCAAGTGCCTAAGCGGCCTGCAGTTCTACCACGCACACAAACGAGGACTGCTTGTGCCGTGGAAACCGGCCTTGGCGGAACATTTCAAGACCTACGGGGAATTGCTGGTTGCAGACAGAGGAGGTTTCGTCTTTGAGCCGAGAGCGGGTGTCTACGAGCAGGTGGCCGAGTTTGACTTTGCTTCCCTCTATCCTTCCGTAATGTACTGGAAAAACATCTCTGCCGAGACAGTCAGATGCACCTGCTGCCCCGACTCCAAGGAAAGGGTTCCAGAGCTCGGCTATAATATCTGTCAAAAAAGAAGAGGGATTGTCCCGGAGGCGCTTGAAATAGTCATCAGGAAACGAGCCCAGTACAAGGAACTGAAAAAGAACACAGCAAACGACGCGCTAAAGGCAGCTTATGACGAGAGACAGTCCGTGCTGAAATGGATAAACGTCACGTCCTTTGGCTACCTTGGATTCAATAACGCAAAATTTGGTAGGATAGACGCTCATATTGCAGTCTGCGCTTTTGACAGGCAGCTTTTCCTCCAGGCTAGCAGGACAGCTGAAAGGATGGGCTTTAGGGTCCTGCACGGCATAGTCGATTCGCTATGGCTACAGAAACAAGACGCGACTATGGATGATTACGCCGCATTGAAGAAAGCGATAGAGCAAGAGACGGGCTTTTCAATTTCCTTTGAAGGCGTCTACAAGTGGATAGTATTTCTCCAGTCCAAGGAAAGCGACATGCTCCCGGCGGCCAACCGGTATTTCGGAGCTTTCCAGGACGGAAGCCTGAAGATCAGGGGGATAGAGGCCAGACGGCATGACACCCCTCCTCTTTTCGTAAAGTTCCAGCACGACATCCTGGAGATAATGGCAAGGGGCAACAGCATCGCGGATGTGCGATTGCTGATGACGGAGGTCCAGCGGGTTTTTGACGACTATGCCGGCGCCATCAGAAACGGCAAGGTTCCTGCGGATGACATGGTGTTTACCAAGCAATTGTCAAAAGACGCCGGCCAGTACCAAAGGCGGAACACGATTGAAAATAATTCGATTTCCCAGCTTGACAAAGAAGGCAAGAGCCTGAAGGCTGGACAGATATTGAGATACGTGATTACCGACTATTATCACGGCAGATACACTACTCCTGCGGAATTCTTGGATGAAAAGACGCGAATTGATCCAGAGAGATATGTCGAGATTCTTGCAGAAATGTGCAATTCTGTAACCGAACCGTTCGGCCTACGGGTAAAACCCACTGATGGCAAAAAAGGGTGCCAGCTGCAACTATAGCGGGGGGTTTTCGTTGAGCATCAGCGCCAAGAGCGCTGCGCGCAACTCTTTTCCGTACGCCGCCTGCTTGAAGTAGACCGCGTTCTTTGTATGGTCAATAGAATGCGAAATCTCGTCGAGCCTTGGAAGCGGGTGCATAACCGCGACATCCTGCTTTGCCTTTTCCAGAGTCGTGCTGTCGATCGTGTACGAGCCTTTGACTTTCTCGTACTCCTGCACGTCGGGAAAGCGCTCGCGCTGGATCCTTGTCACGTACAGCACGTCGGCGTGCGCAAGCACGTCGTCAAGCTCGTTGTGCTCTTTTATCTTTAGCTTGCCCTGCACGTCGTATATCGACTCTTTTCTCACTGCAAGCGACGGCGGCGACACGAGATGCACGTCGACGCGATAGTTGGCAAGGCCGTACAGCAATGAATACACGGTCCGGCCATACTTCAAGTCGCCCACGATTGCAATCGATAGCCCGTCGATTCCGCCCTTTTCCTTCATGATTGTGTACAAATCGAGCAGCGCCTGCGTCGGGTGTTCCTCGCTTCCGCTCCCCGCGTTTATTATCGGGTTTGTCGACAGCTCGGCAGCAAACCTGCTAGAGCCGTCCATCGGGTGCCTAAGCACAATGACGTCAGAGTAAAGGTCGATGACCCTGATGGTGTCGGCTAGGCTCTCGCCCTTTTCCACTGACGACGACTTTAACTCTGAAATGCCTATGAAACTACCCCCAAGCGACGCCATCGCCGCCTCGAAACTCATCCTTGTTCTGGTGCTCGGCTCGTAGAATATGTAGCCAAGCGTCCTTCCCCTCCCAAGCTCCCCGCGCTCGCCCGGCTTCATCGTCCTAATCTTATCAGTCGCCGAAAAGACGTACTCGAGGTCGGCCTTGGAGAAGTCCTTTATCGAGACGATGTCGCGGTCGTAAAAGTGGTTGGGCATTTCTTATTCTTTTGAAAAGAATGGCTCGTAATAAACCCTTTAGTCACAGGCCTTTCATGACGATCGCGTCTACCAGGAACCTGCTCAGCGCGCCTGCATTGATCTCCTTTTCGCTTACAAATTCCAAGTACCTGACCTGCATCTTGGGCCCGCCGAGCAAAAGCCCATCCGGGTCCGGCAGGTGGAAGCCGTGCTCAAAGTACAGTTTCACTTTGTCTTTTGCCGGAAAGATGCCGCAGAAATAGCCGACGGCAGGGTGCCTGTGGCCTATTGCGTGCCAGCCGGGATAGCCTGTCTCCGAGGCGCCCTCGACAGTTTTCTTGATTATAGTGCGCAGCCGATTTGCTATTGCCCTCACCTCCGACGTGTGGCCCTCAAGCCCTTCCTCGGGCGAAATGGTGCGCTTTGGCGGCAACGACACCTGCTGCAGTGAAGCGGAGGATAAAGCTTACTTGTCAAACGCGCCTGCGACGCGCTGGAACTCTGAGAGGAATTTCTTGGCCTCCATGTCATCCTTGTAGTACAGAGCAAAGCTGGAGACGTACTTGCCGATGACAAGACAGTACTCGCCGTTCTCGTTGTCCTTCTCAAACTCCAAGTAATCCAAATCTTTGGGCCCGCCCTTGTACCCGTCGTCATAGAGCACCGCCTGCATGAGGTTCACGATGTCGTAGAACTCGCCGTACTTCATGGCAAAGTCGATGGAGAGGCCAAAATCTGACGACTCGACGTGGAGCGAGAACTCGCGGTTGTTCTTCATCAGCGAGAACGAAAAGTAGTTCAGCTCCACAAGCTCCGGCAGGCTTTCGTCTGCTTGCTCCATATTTTATACGCCCCCTTGGTAAGGGAACAGTTTATTTTAACTGTTGTTCATGGCTCACCTCAATGCCCGCGTCCTTTGTTTATGGCCAGATCTCGCTGGAATTCCAGGTTGAGGCAGGCAGGAAAGCAAAGGCGATAGTGAGGTACCGCTATTACGCGCAGGAAAACAGAGTTGAATATATCTCAATAGACTACACGGACCCAAAGCTGAAAGAGAAGGTCGACGGCGACCCGGCGATGAGGGAGAAGATAAACGAGTACGTGAGAAAAATGCTCTCAAAGAGGAACGAGGGCCTCTCTTAGCGCTTAAATGCACATCTTGGCTAGGGACTCTTATGAAAATTGGAATCATCGGCTCCGGCGAGGTGGGGCAGAGGCTTGGCGACGGCTTTATCGAGCTTGGGCACACTGTAAAGATAGGCACGCGCGACCCGCAAAAGGTGGCTGCGTGGGTCGAAAAACACGGCGACAAAGCTTCTGCAGGCAGCTTTTCCGAGGCCGCTGAGTTTGGCGAAGACATGGTTGCCATAGCGACGCTGTGGACCGGGACGCAGAGCGCGATTGAAATGGCCGGCCCGGCCAATTTTGCAGGCAAGGTCGTGATGGACGTTACAAACCCGCTCGACTTTTCCTCGACTCCGCCAAAGCTTGCAATCGGCCACACCGACTCGGCCGGCGAGACCATCCAGCGCCTGCTTCCCGATGCCAGAGTCGTCAAGGCGTTCAACACGGTCGGAAACCCGCTCATGCTGCACCCTGACTTTGCCGGCGGCAGGCCGACGATGTTTGTGTGCGGAAACGACGACGGCGCCAAAGAGCTGGTGCGCGACATCGCGTTTTCGCTCGGCTGGGAGACCTTGGACGTCGGGAGCATCGAAGGGTCGCGGTT
>NZ_CAMLDP010000081.1 GCF_946478925.1 uncultured Nitrososphaera sp.
GCACATAAAATTCTTCTATTGTCGAGAATCAATCGCCGATAATATACATAAATTGCGCGCAGGGTGATAACAAAGTGTGGAAACCGCGGCTCTTGGCGATCTAAGGGTGTGCAGGATACTGAACGGCATGTGGCAGGTTGCAGGAGGCCACGGCAGGATAGAACACGAAAAGGCAATTTCTGAAATGATGGCGTACCACGATTCCGGCTTTACCAGCTGGGACCTTGCAGACATTTACGGGCCGGCAGAGGATTTCATTAGAGATTTCAGGAATAGGCTTGCAGAAGGAAGGGGCGAAAACGAGCTGGCAAAGATGCAGGCGTTCACCAAGTTCGTGCCCGAGCCGGCGCGCATGACAAAGTCGGTAGTAGAACAAGCAATAGAGCGCTCGCGCCGCAGGATGGGCGTCGAATCAATAGATCTCGTGCAGTTTCACTGGTGGGACTATAACAACCCCGCGTGGCTCGACGCGCTGGTGCACCTGTCGGAGCTCCGGGACGCAGGCAAGGTGCGCAACGTCGGCCTTACCAACTTTGACACTGACCACATGCAGGACATGGCCGACGCGGGGATAAAAATAGCATCGAACCAAGTGCAGTACTCCATAATCGACCAGCGGCCAAAGATAAAGATGCAAGAATTTTGCAGCAAGAACGGCTCGGTGATTTTCGCGTACGGGACGGTGTGCGGAGGACTCTTGTCAGAGAAATACCTTGGCAAAGGCGAGCCGGCAAACGCGCAGCTTGACACACTGAGCTTGCGCAAGTACAAAAAGATGATAGACGCTTGGGGAGGCTGGAAGCTGTTCCAAGAACTGCTTGCGACGCTAAAAGAAATATCAGGCAAACATAACGTGAGCATCGCAAACGTGGCCGCGCGCTATATCCTTGACAGGCCGGCAGTCGCAGGAGTCATAATAGGTGCCCGGCTCGGGATAGCAGAGCACAGGCAGGACAACGCCCGCGTCTTTGAGTTAAAGCTGGACAACGAAGACAAGCAAAAGATAGAGGCGGTCACTGCCAGGTCGCGCGACCTGTTTGAGCTCATCGGCGACTGCGGCGGCGAGTACAGATAGAGACGCGTACAGAAAGAGTTTACTGAAGTCTTAACTATGATGCGCTTTCTGAATCCGCTATGAGGAGGACGTACGTGGTGGCGGCAGGCATAGCCGCGGTGGCGATAATCTTTGTTTCTCTGCTTGCCGCAAGCAGCTACGCCAATGCAAGCCTCCAGTACAGATCGCGCGGGGCACAGGGGTACGATTTTTCAAAGTCGTCCACGGATGTTGCGATGGACGTGTGCAACCCGACGCCTTTCCCGGCCAGTTTTGATAGGCTGCAGTTCGTGGCGTCTTACAAGGATAGCGACTTGGCCACGATAAAGTTTGAAAACAACTCTGTCCCGGCAAACGCGGCCTCCACCGTGGACGGCGCGCTACAGGTCAATGGCAGGGCGGCCCTTGCCGCAGTGTTCCAGTCGTTTGCAGACAGCCTGAACGGCAAGACTACAGATGACTCTAGCAGCATGAAGGTAAAGATGACGTCAGAATCTCGGCTGCTTGGCCTCGTGCCGGTGTCGCAGAGCAAAGATATGTCAGGCGACGAGTTTTCGCAGATGATGAATGGCAAGGGCGGCTTTTCCTGCCCGACAAAAAGCTGACAGTTGGATTATATTGAATGCCAAAGCAGGATTTTTTGCACCGTGATTCCTCCGGGCCTGCACGCGGCTCCTCTGTTCCCAGAGTCTGCGCCTCGCCTTGGAGGGCTGCTGTCACGGTGCATCACATCATCTTCTTCTTCCTTTAGTAGATTTTTTATCCGCGTTTTGTGTTATCTTGACTGGTGCCGACCGGCAGGGAGGAATAGAATGAAACCATTTATCATGCTAGGCGTGGGCGCGGTGACTGTCGCCGGCCTCTTGCTGAGCGTCAGCGTGGGCGCCTATTCGCAGTTCCTGACTGGAAACAGCGGCGAAATGTTCAAGCCAAGGTGCGGGAGGGGCTGCAGCAGCA
This sequence comes from uncultured Nitrososphaera sp., assembly GCF_946478925.1. Next base: position 2,012 of record NZ_CAMLDP010000081.1, read on the forward strand.
CGACACATCTCTCGCCAGCATTTGCAATACACTATCCCAACCTGCTCATAGCAGGCTTGCTTTCAGGGTCTTTTGGTGTTGCCCTTTTGATAGTCCGACGGCAGGAAATCGAAGGTTAGACTCCTACCTGATCAAAGTTGATTTCGCCGGCATAGCGCACCTTTGGTTTTCTTCCGTGCACCTGCTTGTGGCGTTCTAGGCGTTCCTTGTCGTCAAATTCCATGCCACACTTGCCGCACTTGAAAGCCATGTCGCAAAATATCCGCATTCATTGCATATAACGGATCATTGCTCTGGCAGAATGGAACTGATGGATGAAAAAACGATTAGTTGTAATCGAACCCCTCTATCTTGTCCATGCGGGGGGACTTGCATACGGGGCAGATGTTTGTTTTTTGAGTTACTGCGCTCAGGGTGAAAATGACTCCGCAATTCGTGCAAGCGTAGATGTTCTTTTGCTTTATCATTTACACTCTGAATGAGGGTTTGCTCTCTATTTAAGACTCTGTTCTATCAAGTAAAATCGCCTAAACATAAGCACATTCGCCTAAAAGGCGACATGAAAAATAACAAGACGGAGAGGTTCAATGGGGAAATCCGCGACCGTGAGAAGGTCATGCGCGGCTTGAAAAAGGAAGATACAGTTGTCGTTCCCGGCTATCAGATTTATCATAACTACTTTAGGCCACATGAAGGATTAGACGGCAAGACACCTGCCGAAGCTGCAAATATCAAGATTGAAGGTGGAAATAAATGGATAACGGTAATTCAGAATGCTCGACAAGCGACTGAAAGGATCAAATAGAATGAAGGTTGATCAACCAACAGTCCTGTAGAATGCAAGACAAGTCGTTTCTTGCTTTGTCCCGCCAAGAGCAGGAGGAAATGCTTCGCAAAAACGTAAGAGAGCTCTTTGACAAACTTCCTTACCTGATTGAGATAAACAAGGTGTGGTTATCTGATACATTTGTGGTAGAAGCAAGGCGAAGAGTAGCCATCGAAGCACAATGGCAAGATGACAAGAATCTTGTACGGATCTTTGATACGTGGATAGAAGCCATGCAAGAAGAACTGCGGCAAAGGTTCGTATCAGCTAGCGGTTGTTAAATTTATTCAGAATCTTGTATGACCCGACAGTTAACAGCCTTTTCCATGACCCGATAACTTACCAGAACCACCCAAGACTGTTTAAATACTTAGGCTTGCCTAATTAGGCTTGCCTAATTGACGATGAATGCACTCACGTTTGACAATCATGCCACCGCAATGCCCCTCATGCAGGAGCTCATGGACGGCGTCTCGTACAGGTTGATAATGTCGACGATAGACACGCCCAAGACGGCCGCGCAGGTGTCCGTCGAAAACAACCTCCCGCTCAGCTCGACGTACAAAAAGATAAAAAAGTTGCAGGACGTAGGCATACTCTTTATCGAAAAGATAGAGCTGGACGGCAAGGGCAAGAAGGTTGTCTATTACAGGAGCAGGATAAAGTCGATGGAGTTCAACCTGTCCCGCGACCAGATACTGCTCCAGTTTGAAAAGAACGACGTCCACATGTCGGCTCTGGTAAACGCAATGAAGCAGCAGGCAACGGCTTTCTAGCCTGCCGCATTATTTTTCATTTTTTGTCGCACGCCAAGCCTGAACAGTGACGGCAATCTCGGCTGCACTTTATTTTAGAAGATTGTTCTCGTTTGCGAAAATCGCAATTTGGTTTATAAGCGCTCCAGAAAAGCTTGGCCGGCATGGCATATGCAAAGGTAGGAAAGGTTGTGCCACTGGCTCTTCTGGCAATGCTCGCAGGTTCGATAGCCACCGTCGCAGGACCGGCTATCACGACCAAGGCATTTGCCCACACGGACAAGCCGGTGGATTTCGTTACTAACATAGAATACATCCGCGGCCATCTTGAAAAGGCCGTAGAGAACAAGAACGCAGGCAACAACACGCTGGCAGTGGCCCACGCCGGCCACCCGGTGGCAGAAGTCTACACGCTCATCAGGGCGGACATACAGGCAGACGATGCGGCGCTCAACACCAAGCTCGAAGGAGACCTGAACGCGCTGTATGGACAGATACAGAACATGACTGCGGCTGACGTGCAGGCCAAGGTTGCAGGCATCAACACCAGCCTGGACAGCGCAGTCACCAAGGTGATCGGAAACGACAGCAACAACAACAGCACCACTCTGTGGGCGCAGGTCGCAATGACCCTGCTTAACACGTCTGTCGAGGAATACAAGGAGGGCGTGGCAAACGGCACCGTCGCGCAGATGGTAGAGTACCAGGATGCAAACGCCTTCATGCACAGGGCGGAGGTCATCTTTGGCAACTTTAAATCCAGTATGCCGGCGCACGAGGCGGAGGAAGCCGCGGAATTGTTCACCCAGCTGCATTCGCTTACCGACGCCAAAGCGGACGCCGAGCAGATAGAGACCGTCATAGGCGGCATCAACCACGAGATAACCGAGGGGTTCAATCTTGGCGGCACTGTCGAAGATTCCGAAGCAGTCGCCTTTGCAAGCAACGTCGAGATGATAAGGGGCCACATGTCGCAGGCGATAAAGAACGTCCAGAACAACAACTATGATCTTGCGCAGGCGCACGCAGGCCACCCCATAGCAGAGCATTATGCGCTGCTAAAGGCAGAGATATCCGAGCACGACCAGGCTCTTGACAGCAACCTAGAGTCTGCATTGAAAGACCTGGCGGCAAACATCAAGAACATGTCAGCAGGACAGGCGATGGTGCAGGTGGCCAAGGTGTCAAGGCTTCTCAACCAGGCGATTTCAGATGTAGTCACTGCAGATACATGGAAAGACTACAAGTTCAGGGCGGCAGTCGCAAACTCGCTCCTGTCCACAATGCAGGACGAGTATTCCGAGGCCATTCAGGACGGCAAGATCGCGCAGATGGTAGAGTACCAGGACGCCGAGGCGTTTACGGCCAGGGCAAACGTGCTTTTCAGGACATTCCAGGCTCAGCTGCCGGCGCAAGAGGCGCAGGAGACAGCTGAGGCCCTTGCCAACCTGAAGGCCAGCATGAAGGCAGGACAAGAGCCGGCGGCGATAAACACCATTGCGCAGGGAGCCATCCAGGAGATCCAGAAAGGCGCAGGTATCCAGACGCCAGCGAAAGAGCTTACCTCTGCAGACTACATCGCCAAGATAAGGACGCTCCTTGGCCAGCTCAAGGAACAATATGCGGCGAGCAACTATTCCGCAGCAGAAAGCCTTGCAGTAGAGGCGTACCTGGACAACTTTGAGCACGTCGAGGGCCCGCTCGTCAGCGCAGGCCAGAAGGACCTCATGGCGAACATCGAGCAGCTGATGAGGATTCAGTTGAGGAACATGATAGGCGAAAAGGTGCCAGCCGACCAGATAAACACCCATATCGCTACCATACTCGACAAGCTCGACCAAGCAGAAAAGGCACTCGCATAGAAAAAAAAGAAAAGCCCTGTCCGGTTCCCGGACGGGCCTTCTTTTCCTTTTTTCACACAAAAACGAATGTATTTATTGACGCATGTCAGATTTGGTAGTGATGGTGGGCGAAGCGATTGCAAATTTCGAACCCTACGTCGGCGTCGCCATAGGGCTATTTGTAGTCGGTCTATTCGCAGTCATGGTTTATGAAAAATCAAGCGGCAAGTCCAAGCAACAGCAGCGCGCAGCTGCGGATGCCGACGACAAGCGTAGCGGCAGTAGTTCTTGACCAGGCAATCCACGACAAGTTTTCCAGAGAAGGCTTCTCAGAGCTAACCGCCATACAGAAAAAGGCGCTCCCCGTAATCTCTAGAAAGATAAACTGCCTGCTAGTCGCACCCACCGGCTCTGGCAAGACCGAGGCGGCGGTGATGCCCGTGTTTTCAATGCTGTCGCACGCAAAGGGCGAGCCGGGTACTATAAGGGCCATTTACATCACCCCCTTGCGCGCCCTCAACAACGACGTTCTGCGCAGGATAGTGAAATATGCAGAGTCTGACGGCCTGCGGGTCGAGATACGGCATGGCGACACCACGGCTGCGGCAAAAAAGAAAATAGTGGACAACCCGCCCGACGTCCTGATAACCACGCCCGAGTCGCTTGCAGTCGTCCTGACAAGCGACAAGATGCTTGCCGCCCTGCGCGGGCTTGAATACGTCATAGTCGACGAGGTGCACGAGCTCGTACCTTCCGAACGCGGGTCTCACTTGTCCATATCATTAGAGCGGCTGCAGGCAGTCTCGCAGAGGCAGGTCTCAAGGATAGGGCTTTCCGCAACGGTGGGCAACCTGAAGGAGGCCGCGCAGTTTGTGTCGGGCGCCGGCAGGAGACACGCAGTGCTGATAGACGGCTCTGCAAGGGGCTACGACATTGAAGTGAAATATGTAAAGGGCTCGCTCAATAACGTCGCTCATTTCGTTGTCCAGTACGTCAAGGAGAGCAAGGTGGAAGGCTCGGTCCTTTTGTTCACGAACACCCGCGACGAGGCCGAGTACCTGGGCACGATGTTGAAAAACCAGTCGGACGTCAAGGTGGACATACACCACGGCTCGCTGTCAAAAGAGATGCGCGAAGAGACCGAAAACACGCTGCGCGCAGGCGAGGCAGGGATTGTAGTCTGTACGAGCTCTTTGGAACTTGGCCTTGACATTGGCTCTGTCGACCTCGTCATCCACTACGGCTCGCCAAGGCAGGTGTCAAAACTGATGCAGAGGATAGGGCGCAGCAGGCACAAGCAGCGCACGTTTGCCAAGGGGCTGATTGTCACGAACAACGCCGACGACGAGATAGAGGCGCTTGCGATAATCAACCGCATGAGGCAGGGCTCGATAGAGGAGCAAAAGATGCACGAAGGGGCGCTCGACGCTATGGCGCACCACCTCGTCGGCCTTGCGATGCAGACCCGCGATCCGGTCAGGGTGGAAGACGCATACGAGCTTGTTACACGGGCGCACCCGTTTAGAAACGTCAGCCTCTTTGACCTGGAGAGCTGCCTCGACATCCTTGCAGGCCACAACGTGATAAAGTACGACAGGGAGAACCGCGTGTACACGCGCAAGGTCAAGGCGTACAAGTACTACTTTGAAAACCTCTCGATGATACCCCACGTCCTGAAATTCGAGGTAATAGACACGATTAGCAAGCGCAGGATAGGGACGCTTGACCAGCAGTTTGTCGGGGACTATGGCGAGCGCGGGAACGTGTTCGTGCTAAAAGGCTCGCAATGGCGCGTGCTTGCAGTGGACGAGGGCAGGATGACAGTCAACGTCGAGCCCTTGCACGGCGCGGCGATAAACATACCGTACTGGGTCGGTGAGATGATACCGGTGGACGCAAGGACTGCAGAGGAGGTCGGAAGCATCCGCAACAGGGCGGCAAAAGGAACTGTCAAGTTGTCGACCGGCCTCATAGATGATACCAAGCAGCTTGGCATAATCCCGGACGCAAAAAACATCGTGGTGGAAAGTTTCACCTCAAGAAACGTGCTCGTGATGCACTCGGCTCAGGGGTCAAAGGTGAACAACACCCTTGCATCGCTCCTGTCGACTATACTTTCGTCGCAGCTGGGCTACGTAGTCGAGTCGCGCTCTGACGCATACCGGATAATGCTCACGTCAAGCGCAAGGATGGCAAAGGGAAGGATTGAGGCGGCATTGAACGACGTCTATGACCTAGAGCCGATCATAATCGCGTCGCTTGCCGGCACGCACCAGATAAACTGGAAGGTGTGGATGG
>NZ_CAMLDP010000082.1 GCF_946478925.1 uncultured Nitrososphaera sp.
TGAGCTACAACCTTTGCCGGGAAGGAAAAAGTTCCGAATCGAGCTGGAGGACGCCGAAGGGAGCAAGTACAACCTCTCTCTGGAAGGCAACATCTCGAAGGACAAGATATTGAAGATAGTAGAGTTCATGGACCTTCTCAACATCGAGAATAGCGAGGGCGCCAACAACCGTAATCCTGAGAACGAGTTCAGGGCACCGCCCGCCTCGGTGGGCGACAGGATATGGGCGCTTGTAGAGGGCAAGTTCCCGTACGGCAGTTTTACCTCGTCTGACATTCTAGAGCTGTATGAGGACACATACAACGAGCCCATAAAACTCAGCATCGTCTCTACCTACCTCTCGCGGTACGCCGAGCGAGGCCGGCTCGTGAGGAACCGCCAGGGAAAAGAGTGGGTCTACAGGACAGCCAAGCCTGCTACTACTGCTGTTACTGCCGGATCTCGGGCGCCTGAACCGCAGGCTTCTCGTCCTTCGCCAATCTCGTACGACCGGCTTCAGTGATATTGTAGCGAAACGGCTTGCTGTTGACATCCCTGCTGACCAGGCCACTCTCGTGCAGCTTTTTCATGAGGCGGGCGGTGTGCTCTCTCGTCCTACCTATTGCGTGCTGGACCTCCCTTGAGGTGCGGGGCCTGTCCGCCAATAATTTGAGGATATAGTCGACCGTGCCGTTCTGACTGCTCTCGACTTGTGCCGTAGTGATGTCCGGCGGATGCTGCGTGACTGTTACAGGCTCACTCACGGGTTGCGCGTGAGGCGCTTGCTGCTGTGATACTGTTGGCTGCTGTACGATGATGTGAGAAGGAGGCTGTACGAGCGCCTGCGTCTTTACCTCAACTATGTCAAGTTTCGTGCGCATCTCGGCTATCACACGGTCATAGTCTCTCAGCCGGCGGGTGTATTCGAGGACGACAGCCTCCACCACCGCATCGTCGGCGTGATAATTGTTGTTATTGCTGTTGTCACGCTTTGCGCTTTCCCTAAACCTGCGCAGAGCCATCACGGTCACAAGGCCGCCTGCATAAAAGAGCACGCCCAATATCACGACTCCAAGGTCGACAGTGATGTTAAGGGGAAGATCCAGGATCATGTCACGACATTTGCGTGCAGAAACCGTGATTTAATGTTACGGACCAAACTTGTTTTACAACTTGCACACTCTTTTTACCAGCGCATCCATCACGGACATCACGTCTTCCAAGCGTGCCTGATCGAAAATGTCACTGCCTTCTGAAGCAAATATCACGCTCAGCTGGTCCGCAAGGCGGGCCATCGCGCTCAACGCCTCCGGCTGCAAGGCCCCCGACGATTGCAGAAGTATTGCGCTGTAAAGGACGGCTATTGCCTTGTCCCGGCACTGCTTTACCTGCCTGTAGTACGCACCCGAAGTCATGTTTGGCGGCCTCCCCCCACCCTGCAGCCTTTTAGAAATTATGGAAACTTGCCTGGGCGTAAATAAAGAATTTGCTATAATTTCCATTAAAAGTTTGCTAGATTTGGAATCACGCTCTGCCATGTCTGCTATACAGATTTGTATAGCGTATATGCTATTAAACTTTGCAACCATGTCAAACTTTAAAATGGCTGGCCCCTTTCAAATGGAGGCGTGGCTGGAACAACGGTGACAGTAGGAAAGATAGAGAATTATCTCAGGGAAGAGATAAAGAAGCACGGGACGCTCTGTTTTCCATTAATTGACTCTGAAAATAATTCGACAGATGCGGCATCTATTGCAAGGAAGGTAGAGGAGGCCGGCGCTTCTGCGATACTGGTCGGCGGATCTTCGGCAATTGACCAGATGGAGCTAGCCAAGGTGGTAAGTGACATCAAGGGCGCAATCAAGATACCCGTGATATTGTTCCCCGGAAATGTCACGGGCGTGTCACCCAAGGCCGACGCGATACTTTTTAGCTCGCTGTTAAACTCTGAAGACCCGTACTTTATCACCGGGGCACAGGCGCTTGGCGCCCTTGCGGTCAAAAAGCACGGCATCGAGCCCTTGCCTACTGCGTACGTGATAGTAGGGGAGGGGACGGCGGCCTGGTTCGTCGGCAGGGCAAGGGGCATACCGTTCCACAAGCCAAATCTCGCAGTCATGTACTCTTTGGCGGCGCAGTACATGGGCATGAGGTTCGTCTACCTCGAAGCTGGCTCGGGCGCGTCGCAGAACGTCACGCCCGAGATGGTGGCCGCGGTGAGAAAGTACTACGAGGGGATTCTCATTGTCGGGGGCGGTATAAAGAGCCCGGAAACGGCGGGTCAGATAGCCAAGGCAGGCGCCGACATCATCGTGGTGGGCACAATGATAGAGAAGGACGGTGACTGGCAGCAAAAGTTATCTTCCATGGTAAAGGCTATGCGTCAGGCGCATTGAGATTATGATCTCCGAAGGCGAGGCCCGGCTCAGGGACATCAGGATGCCGGCTTATTACCGGCGCTACCAGCACGACATTCTGGCAAGCGTGCAGAAATACTACGAGCACGCGCTAAAGGCGCGCAGAAAGGGAATCGACGTCGCCGACGTCGTGGAACCCAAGATAGCGTTTGACCTGTCGGACAGAGTCGCCAAGATGCACAACATCGAGATCGCCGAGCGGCTGCGCGCGCTCCTCGGCCAGACCACGAAGGAAAAGGCGGCGCTAAAGATAGCGGAGGAGATCGCCAAGGGGGAGTATGGCACTGGCGACCTGCGCACGCGGCTTGACAACGCGGTCAGAGTCTCGCTCGCGGTGGTGACAGAGGGCGTGACTGTCGCCCCGCTGCAAGGGATATCCGATGTCACGATAAAGAACAACGCCGACGGGTCGCAGTACCTGTCGGTGTCTTTTGCCGGACCGATTCGCTCCGCAGGCGGCACGGAAGCCGCACTGACGATGCTCATCGCCGACCACGCGCGCAAGGTGGCCGGCCTTGACACGTACAAGGCAAACTCGTTTGACGACGAAACCGGCCGGTTCGTAGAGGAGTTGAGGATATACGAAAGGGAGGTCATGGGCTTTCAGTTCAAGGTGCTCGACGAGGACGTCATAAAGTGCATAGCAAGCCTTCCGGTGGAGCTCGACGGCGTCGACACCGACCCCGTGGACGTGGTCGGCCACAAGGGCATGAGGAGGATAGCCACCGACAGGGTGCGTGGTGGCGCGCTCAGGGTGATGAACGACGGGCTCATCGGCAGGAGCCGCAAGCTCTTAAAACTTGTCGAGACGCTCAAGCTGGACGGCTGGCAGTGGCTCAAGGAGCTGAAAGGCGCAATCCAGACGGGCGACGACGACGCGGCGCACCACAGGATGTCGGAGGTCATCACCGGCAGGCCGGTGCTTTCCATGGTGAAAAAGGTGGGGGGGTTCCGCCTGCGCTACGGCCGGTCGCCCAACACCGGCTTTGCGACAGTGGGGATACACCCCGCGGTGCCTGTGCTTCTGAACTATGCAATCGTCGCCGGCACGCAGATCAAGATGGACATACCCGGCAAGGCGTCGACGATAGCGCTCGTAGATACGGTCGAGCCGCCGGTGGTAAGGATGGACGACGGCCGCGTGCTTGCCGTACGCTCGGTGGAGCAAGCCGAAAAGATCCGGACAAAGGTGCAAAAGATCTTGTACATGGGCGACATGCTGATAAGCTATGGCGACTTTTTGGAAAACAACGCGCAGCTTCCTCCCGCCAGCTATGTGGAGGAGATATGGGCGCTCCAGCTGCGCGCAAAACTCGCCTCCGACGTTTCAATTGGCATCGAGCGCGACAGGCTGATACAGCTAGTCGAGCATCCGCTGACGATAACACCGACAGTCGACGAAGCGTTTGAGATAAGCAAAAAACTCGGCATACCTCTGCACCCGCACCACTCGTTCTACTTTGATGTTCTTGCATTACCGGAACTGCTCTACCTGAAGGAGAGGCTGCAAGAGCTGCCAAACGACCCCGCGCTCAAGGCGGTCCTTGAAAAGCTGGGTACAAGCCACTCTGTTGTTTCAAATAATAGAATAGTGCTTGACGATCCGGAACAGGCAAAGTCGCTTTCTATCCTGCTGTCCGGGCCTGTCATTGACGACGCCAAGGACCCTATTGATTATGTCACAAAATCGTCCGGCGTCGCCGTGATGCAAAAGTTCGCGTCGTCGATAGCAGTCAGGGTGGGCAGGCCGGAAAAGGCCGCCGAGCGCAAGATGAAGCCCCCTGTGCACGTGCTGTTCCCGATAGGCACCAAGGGCGGCGCGACGCGGGACATCATCAAGGCATGTGGCGAGGAAGAGTCGCTCTTTACGCAGATAGCAAACCGCTACTGCGAAACTTGCCGCCTGCCGTCGCTTGGAACCCACTGCCGCACCTGCGGCGCGTCGACGATGCTACGCAGCCAGTGCCCCATCTGCAAGGGCGACGTGGAAGAGGGCGAAAAATGCCCGCGCTGCAACAGAGACGCCAGGACGTACGCCTCGATGAATTTCCCGCTAAAGGCGGCGCTCCAGATGGCCGAGAAAAAGCTGGGCGTCAGGGCGCAGCAGCCGCTCAAGGGAGTGAAATCCATGATGAGCCGCGACAGGGCCGCCGAGCCACTGGAAAAGGGCATCTTGCGCCAAAAACACGAGCTCCATGCCTTCAAGGACGGCACAATCCGCTTTGACGCAACCAACGAGCCGTTGACCCACTTTGTCCCGGCGTGGATAGGAGTAAGCGTCGACAAGCTGAAGGAGCTTGGCTATAACCGCGATTACCTAGGCCGCGAGCTCATTTCATCTGACCAGCTGGTGGAATTGATGATGCAGGACGTCATCATTCCCCGCGACTCGGCCAGGCACCTCGTGAACGCGGCGAAATTCATCGATGAAGAGCTGGAAAAGCTGTACGAACAAGAGCCGTTCTACAACGTCGACGCCGTCAGCGACCTTGTCGGACATTTAGTGGTGGGCCTTGCGCCGCACACGTCGGTGGGCATCATGGGCCGGATTATCGGGTTTACCGACTCGCAGGTGTGTCTCGGCTCGCCGATATGGCACTCGGCCAAACGCCGCGACTGCGACGGCGACGCCGACTCTATAATGCTCCTCATGGATGCATTTCTGAACTTTTCGTTTGATTTTCTGCCGGACAAGATAGGCGGGCTCATGGACGCGCCACTTTTGATACAGCCCGTTGTGTTGCCGCACGAGGTGCAGCGCCAGGCCCACAACGTCGACATCGCCTCATCGTACCCGCTGGAATTCTACGAGGCGACGTGGAAGCAGGCCAAGGCGGCGGACGTGGCAAGCATGATAGAGATAGTGAAGGGCAGAATTGGAGAGGAGACGCAGTTTTTCGGCTACGGCTTTACGCACCCCACCGCCGGGCTGACCACGAAGGAGCAGAGGAGCGCCTATTCCACGCTGAACACGATGGACGAGAAGCTAAAGATGCAGTTTGACACAGCAAAGCTCATCAGCGCGGTGGACGCCGACGAGGTCGCCGCGATGGTGCTGACGACGCACATACTGCCGGACATAATGGGCAACATGCGCTCGTACTCCTCGCAGACGTTCCGGTGCACAAACTGCGGCGAAAAGTTCCGCAGGATGCCGCTTGTGGGCAAGTGCACGGAATGTGGCAACAAGCTGACGCAGACAGTGACGAGGGGCGCCGTCGAAAAGTACCTCGGCATTGCGACCGGCTTTTGTCAGGAGTACAAGATAAACGAGTACCTGAAGAGCAGGGTGGAGTCCATATCGACAGAGTTGAAGCTGATATTCCAGGAGGAAAAGAAGGTGCAGTCGAGCCTGACAGAGTTTATGGCATGACTCAATTTTTGTTGCCCGCAAACTCTGGAATAAATATCACAATACTGCATCTAGTCACGCGGTGAACCGTCTTCCGAAACTGCTTTTCATTTCGAAAATTGCAGCAATATTGTTAGGCGTTGGATTATCTCAATTACACATTCCTTTATCAAAGGAAGAGTCTGACGCATTTTTCAAGGCTTGCATCGAATGCAAATCGCCTCCGACATATCGAAACATAGATCCAGAAATAGTAAATGTTTTGTTAATTGTGGGTATCGTTGCTATATCCGCTGGCGGCATCCTAACTGCACTGCATAAAATAATCTTCCGGCAACTTCTAATAAGTTGAGTTGAGAAATTCTTCGAGGTAAAGCAGCGCCTTCTATAGTATTGCAATAATTAAATGTAAGTTAACAAAGTTCCTGAAGTTTAATTTTCGTAAAAATACAGGAGAAATCATATATTGAAAAGCCGCGCAAGCATGGCTATGGCCGCGGGAATAGGGCTATTCGCTCTTGTTATGAGCCTGTATTTCGGAACCATGCTCAACAGGCCGCCACACCCTACTGCCGGCCCGCCAAGGTTGCAGGCGAGTCAGACATTTACCCAAGGAAACCACACCTATGATGAAGCAGAAATCCCGTTCGTGCCCAACCAGCAGTACGCGTTTCACGGTATTTCATTTACATATCTAGGGAACGACACCGCGGACGCAGACCAGTGCCCGCCCGCGGATCTAAAACCCTTTAACGAGCTTTATCCTTTCAATGAAATCAAACATTTCAGTGCCATTTTGAAAAACGGGACAAAAGTAAGCATGGATACCTGCTGGCCATTACCTTACACCCCGGTCATAATATCTGACAACCCGCCAACAAAGACCGCAGGAATGATGCAGGACTCTATCTATTTCGTGCATGGAGTGTCTACCGGTCTGCAAAAGAGGTGGGAAACGAGATGGTTTGACCCTGACTCCGAGACCGCAGGAATAATACAGAATCAGACCTATTTCGTGCCCGGCAAGACTGCATTTTATTATTTTACAGAACGAACAGGCCAGTAAGCTTACTGCACCACGACTGCCATCACGTTAATATCTGAAAGCGGCATCGGATTTTCGCCGACCCCGCTCCAGACGATGGTCTTTATCGTATATTCAGCCGGGCTGTCCGGCTTCCACAACTTGGACCAGTCGGCGTACCCTCCGCCCTCGATCGTGTCTATGGACCAGCTTACATCCACTGTGATGCCGTTCTGGTCTATGATCTGCGTTATCAGCGCGTACCTCTGTTCTTTCTGCTGTAGGTTCTTGTAGCTCGCCGCTATCTTGATGCTGTCGCCGGGCTTGGCACTAGAGACAGCATTGCCTTCTTGGTCTAGGATCAAGTACCTCTGCAATTCCATCTTTTTCAACGGGTTGCCGTAAAAATACGAGTCTGGGTAGGTGTCTTCAGGGTAGGTTTGATTTTCCGGAGGACTCTGTGGTTGCTCGTCGTTTTGCTGCGCTTTCTGCGCAACAGGCGTCACCTGCGAAGTGCTATTATCTTCGGCATTGTCGGTTGTTCCTTCACCCTCGTGGCTGTCTGTAGCGCCGTCGCCAGAGTCGTCGCTTCCGCTATTACTGCTGCTACTGCTGTTGTTGCTCGTAGTAGTATCGTTGCTCGTGTCGCCTTCA
>NZ_CAMLDP010000083.1 GCF_946478925.1 uncultured Nitrososphaera sp.
GACCTTGATGTTGCCGCTTGCAGCTGGCGCTATCGACTGTAGTTTTTCCCTGCTCAACGCCTTTAGCTTTTTGAATGCAGACTCGCCTTCCGCCCTGACTTTTCTTGCGGTGCTTTCCACGGTGTTCAGGTTTGCGCCAAGCTCGCCGCACACATTCATCAGTTTTGCAGAGAGCAGGACCGCCGTCTCTTTTGCCTGCCTGCCGACTGCAAAGTCCACTTCGTATTCGCTGCCGCTCTTTGACAGCCTCGTGACCAGAAAGAACCCGCACTCTTGCAGGTTGCCGGCGTGTTCCATGACGCACGCCGTGACGTCGTGGCCGGCAATCTCTACCACACGCACCTCGCCGGAAATGCGCTCCTCGTTTGCCCGGAGAGTCGGGTTGGCGCTCCTTGCTTCTTCAAGCGATGGGTAGGTGCGCGTCGTGACCTGCCTTCCTTCCTCGATGAGCGTGTTCACCAAGGACTCCGCCCTGACCACAGTGTCTACGTCCAGCTGCGAGATCGCGATAAAGGCGGTGTTGCTGCCGTCTTTTTTGTGCTCTACCTTTCTCACCTGCAGCGTCTTGCCGAGGATCTTTTGCAGCGCGCCGATAAACGCGTGCTCGGCCGTGTGCGCCACCTTTTCTCCTTCCATGCGGATTGCAGTAGGCAGTCAGGGCAATAAATACGAAGTTTAGACGATCTTGGCCTTCTTGACGTCTGCCGGCCAAGCCTGCTCCCATATGTGGTTAAACAGGTCTGCGCACCACTCGACAAACTCTGGGCTGTCGCCCACCAGCATCGTGCCCATGTCTACCTCGCCCTTTTGGTTCGGGAACATGATTGCGGCCTGCCCATCTGCGATGTAGAGGGCTGTGTTCACCTTGTCCACCATCCGCTGCTTGATGGCGTTTGCAGTGGTGAGTTCTGCCATCGCAGGTATGACTTCATCCATCACGTTCTGCGGGAACACAGTATTTCGCCCGATTATGGTCCGCAGCTCCACCCCGCTCCTTGCCCTGCCGATGAGTATCTGGCCCTCCTCCGGCCACGCCTGCGAGACCATAATCTCCAGCCGTCTTTTGGCAGACATCTCTAGCTTTTTCAGCTCCTGCATAACGACTGTCACGGTCTCGACTGCCCTGCACTTTTCAAGAGCGCCCATCCGCTGCACGAATTTTTCAGGCAGAAAGGCAAGCGTATGCTCCTGGAAGAACCGGCTGTGCTTTTTCATGAACCGAAAATATGGCAGTTGCATCGTCACCGCCCGGCCAAACTCGCTCAGGCAAAACTCGCCGTTTCTCCTCTCCAGAATCCCTGCCTCCAAGAGCCTGTTGGAGTTGCGGTGCACATCCTGCACTGTGACCCCAAGCTCCCTGGCAAGGGTGCTAAGCTTTGCAGGCCGGTTTGCCACCGACGCGATTATGGCGCAGCGCGTCTCACTTGCTAACTCCAGGAACAGGCTGGCGGCCACCGCAGGCTCGTCAGAACCGTCCACAAGGACAGTAGGGTGCATACGCGATAATTAAGACTTTCAGCAGCTTTGCTAAAGCTTTAGCAGGCCGCGCAAATCTTGCGCGCGTCTGTTGAGGAGGAGATATCACCGCACCGTCTCCATATTACAGGCATATGACAACAGGAGCATTTGAAATAAGAGGGCAGTTTGCCGAACTGCAAAGAAGATACAAGGAATTCCTGCCAAAGGTCGATCCGGAGCTGATAGACGAGCTCCTCCTGCGCCAAATGGAAAACCCATCCAACCCGGAACCAATATTCATGCTGGAGGTGTTCACCAAGCCCGGCCTCGACACGGAGATGGTCAGGAAGTATATCATCGAAAAGACCGGCATGAGCCCTGCAATATACGACAACGGCACCCACTACGTAACAAACCAGAAACTCTCGCTTGAAATCCTCAAAGAGATCTCGGACTCTGACGACGTCCTCGAAGTCACGGGCGAGTACACCGGCGGCATCGGCGCGTACGGCGCGTCGCATGAGCACAGAGAGCGCGAAAACACGCGGGGAGCGGCAGGCGGGCGCGGAAGTCCGCCAGGGGAAGGGCCCGGGTACGTACAGGGCAACAAAAAGAAGGGCAACCTAAGGATAGCGGTATACACGGCCGCTGGAATCATTGGCGCGGTCGTAGTCGCCGGCATCGTCATCAGCGGAGGCATACTGCCAAACGCCAACGTCAGCGGTAGCAGCGGCAGGGTCCAGATTCCGGGGGTCCCCGGCGTACTGCACGGCTATGTCGGAGGTCCGGAGGGCCTGCCGGCAATAGGCGCAAGCGTGATAGCCGCAGAGCAAAATACTGGCTACAACGCAAACGCGTTCGTGTCAGTAAACGGCCAGTACTTTATGGACCTGCCACCGGGCAACTATATCATAATAGCGGCATACCCCGACGGGTCGAACAGAGTAGTCAGAGGATTTGATGTGACAGATGGTTCGGAGCACCGTCTCGACTTTGCCTACTAACAATAACCGCAGCCTGTCGGCTGTGGCGGCCAAGTCGAGGTGGCTGCACTATGCGGCTGCCGGCGCGACTGCTATAGGAGGCATACTGCACCTGTACCTGGGGCCTGGCACGCTTGGCTTTAACGCCAATACCGGCATGTTCTTTATCGTGGCAGGGATAGCGCAGCTCTTCTGGGTCGTCCCGATGATAAAGAGATGGGGCAGGCCGTGGTACGCAGTCGGCATTGCCGGGACTGCAGTCCTGGTGGCGATGTATTTCATCACGAGGATGCCAGGAAACCCCATCACAGGAAGAGGAGGCCCGATAAACGCGATGGGCGCAATCACAGAGATAGCGCAGCTGGCGTTCATCGGCCTTGCCGCGGCCATACTCGTGATGGAGAGCAGGCGGCGCGCCTGACCTCCTACTTTCTGCCATTTTTTAGCGAGAAGGATTTTAACCTCCTATCCTGCAACCAACACCGTCTTGGCAAAAACCACAGGAAAATCTGCTGCTTCTGTCACCGTGGCGACTCTTGGCTCGCACTGCGCGCTCCAGGTGCTAAAGGGCGCAAAGGACGAAGGCTTGCGCACGCTCCTTGTGTGCGAGAAAAAGCGCGTCGGGCTGTACGAGAGGTTTGGTTTTATCGACGACATGATAATAGTGGACAAATTTTCAGAGGTGGCCGGCGAAAGGTGCAGGGCTGCTCTGAAGAAAAAGAATGCCATCATAATCCCGCATGGCACGCTCATATCGCAGATGCCAAGCGACGATATTGAAAAGATAGAGACGCCGGTGTTTGGCAACAAGTGGATCCTGCGCTGGGAGGCAGACAGGGATATGAAACAGAGACTGATGGAGGAGGCGGGTCTGCGCACGCCAAAGCCCGTAAAATCCAAGGACGAAATCGACGGCCTGTGCATCGTAAAACTGCACGGCGCGGCAGGCGGCAGGGGCTACTACCTTGCGTGGAACCGAGAGAGCTTTGAAGAAGGCGCAAAGAGTCTTGTACAGCGTGGCATGATAAGGGGTGAGCAGGACCTCTACATACAGGAGTTCATAAGGGGTGTACCGGCGTACCTGCAGTATTTCTATTCGCCTGTCACAAAGACGCTGGAATTTCTAGGGGTCGACAGGCGCTACGAGTCCGACATCGACGGCATCGGCAGGATACCGGCGAGGCAGCAGCTGGGGGCAGGAGGCGAGCCTTCGTACACGGTCGTTGGAAACATCCCGCTCGTGCTGAGGGAGTCGCTCCTTGACGAGGTGTACAAGATGGGCGAGGCCTTTTGCAGGGCCGCCGAGCGGCTGGTAAAGCCGGGGATGCCCGGGCCGTTCTGCTTGGAGGGCGTGTACGACAGCGAGGGCAAGTTCACGACGTTCGAGTTTTCTGCAAGGATAGTCGCAGGCACGAACCTGTACGTGGACGGCTCGCCCTATTCGTCGCTTTTGTACGACGAGCCTATGAGCATGGGCAGGAGAATCGCCCGCGAGATCAAGATTGCAAGGAAAAAGAACCGCCTTGCAAGCATCGTCACCTAAGCGGCGTCTTTTTTGCCTTCTGCACCAGCCTGACTACTGCAAGCGCCGCCGCGGCCGTCAGGGCCACCACAAACGCCGGAGTAGTTATCGACAGCGCCTGAGCAGAGCCGGCTGCAAGGGCGACAAGGGTCGCAACAAATGCGCCGGCGGCAGCCATTGCTGCAATCGCAACGACTCGCGGGTCAACCTTTTTCCTGGCCGCTACCGACGCGCCAACGGCAAGCGGCGAGACATAGACGGCGCCGATGAGCGTGCTTGCGACTGCGCCGGCAAGAATGGTCCCACCCTCGCCTCCGCCGGCGCTAGAGAACGCCTGCTCTGACGCCATAAGTATGCCAAAAAGCGGGTACACGGCGGTTTTTACCGTCGCCTGCAGCCACGGCTGCTCACGCTCATAGTCAGCGACCTGCGGGCTGAACGAGTAATAGACCGTGTTGAACACATCCATGAACGCCGAGCCGGACACTGATTTTAGCACATAGTCGTCTCTGAAACCACGGAGGAACTGCACCTGGGGCGTCAGTTCAGAACCGAACGCGGCAGTTGCGATGAGGCAGCCGGACGGCTTTGCCGGCGGTTGCTGTTGAGCGGGCGCAGGATTGGTGTTGTTGCCCTGCAGCACCACCACGTCAATCTTGGCAGACTCCTCTTCTCCGTTTATCTTTTGCGCGGCTACGCTGTAGCTTCCTGCCGCGGGGAACGTGTACTGGTTGGAGAACGTGCCTATCCCGGATGTCATGTGCTGGCGATAGACCTCCTTTCCGTCCTTGGTCACGACAAAGTCAAAAGACGAGTTTTCGGCAAGGGTGCTGGTGCCGCTTGTCGCCTGGTTGTTCTGTATGTTCATGACAAACGTTGTCGGTGCGCCCGATTCTATTATCTCCGGGCCCCACGACATCTGCCAGAGGTATTTTTGCGTCGTAGAGAGCAGGTCGAGCGGGAACTTGGGTTTTTCCGATGTTTTCAGCACAAAGTCTATCGTGCCGTTACTACTGCCACTTCCTGAGGCAGGGATGCTTGTCAGCCTGTCGTTGTTGAGCACAAAATGCACCAGGCGCAGGTCCTCGGAAGAATAGTCGTCGATGAGCACCGCGTCGTGGGGGAGCACCTTTCCGTTGGCAAAGCCCTGGTAGCCGTTTACCTGCAGCTCCTTCATAGCCTTTGGGAACTCTAGCTCCAAGTGCACGACAGGCACCTGCGACACATAAGATGAACTCCAATCAAACGGCATCGAAAAGGAAATGGAATTTGCGGCCTTGTCATAGTCAAGGTTGGAAACGTCGGCATAGTAGGTCTTGACGGACACCTTTTGGCTCCCTTCAGCGGTCTGGACCTTAAAGTCCTGGGTGCCAGAGACGCTGACGTACAGGTCAAACGTCTGGCCCTGTTGTTGTCCCACCTGCAGGCCGGTGCTAGAGCTTTGCAGCGTGACTGAAACCTTGTACAGCCCGCCGTCTGACATTATCCCGCTCTTTATTTCTACGGGCGCGTCCTTGCTGACCGTTACTCTGCCGGGGTTTGCTTGGCCGTTTACCTGCGCCGCCTTGGCGCTTGCGTCAGGAGTCAGCTTGGCAAGCACTATTCCGTCAGTCGAGTGGAATTCCTGGTCGAGAAGCGTTTTGCCGTCTTTGGACACCATCACGCGGTAGTCAATGCCGGCGATGGTAGCGTTGTTGCTGTTGTCAAGCGTCCTTATCAAAAGAGTCGGCTGCACCTTTCCTGCAGCATCAATGTCGTTTGGAGAAAGCGACGCTTCCACCGCCACCTGCCTGCCGTCAATCGTCGCGGGAAGCGACTTGTCGGTGCCGACGCCATGCCCGTACGCGCTCAATGCGGAACCAAGAAACACCAGCGACGCCAGCACGAGGGACGCAAGGTGGCGCTTCACGGACAGACAGACACAGAAAGGCAAAATAAAGATTTGTAAAGAAAAAATAGAGAGAAAGAAAGGAGAGGGCGGTGGTGGTTACTACTCTACTGCGTCATGTTCCCTTCCATGCTGCCACCAGTCATGTTACCGCCTGTCATGTTGCCTGACATTCCAGACATCTCTCCTGACCCGTGGTCATGGCCATCCGATTCTTCTGCCAGTTTCAGGCCAAACGCATCCATGAGGTTCTGGTGGACTTTGGTGTGCACGATGACAGTCACGTCGTCAAGCGACGCCTGGCTGCCGATGGCGCTCTTTAGCTCGTCCAGCCCTGCTCTGAGTTTGGTCATCGAGGCGTCAGAGCCGCTTGGTGCAACCAAGTTGAGCTTGTAGTACATGCTTGAAGCTTTTAGTGCGAGCCAATTGGCCGACTGGTACGACGCCATGTTGACTATTTTGTCAGACGCCATTGCCGTGCTGCTTGTGTGGTTCATGCTGCTGTCAGTCATGTTCATGCTGCCAGAGTTGTTGTCCTCGTCTGACATGCCGTAGGCGCCTTGGTAGGACTCTAGGATTTCGTTCACCAGGTTTGCAAACACTAGCGCGCTCACGGTCGAGTTGGACAGCTGGCTGTTGTCAATCCTGACGGTGACGGTCTCGCCGAGCATCCCGTTGATGTCCTTTATTTGCTGGACAATGTCAGACCTCGGGCTTTTGCCTGCGACAGAGGTCTTTAGTTTTTCAAGAGCCGCCGGGAGGTCGGTTCCAAGCCTCTGGTTCTTTTCAGTTATTTCCTTGATGTCAGCCGCGCCCAAGTGCTCGGACGCATGGTCGGCGTGCATCTTGGCAGAGTCAGGGTTGCCTGCATAGTTTCCACCCACCAGCATGAGCTGAACCTTTATCGCGTCAACGTTCGCAAGAAATGCGGCGCTTTCGTCGCCTGAGAAGTTGTGTGCAAACGCCCTCTGCCCTGCCGACGCGTAGGCCAGTCCGCCTACCATCATGGCGGCAAGCAGGAGCGCTGTGGTGCTTTTCCTTTCCATGAATACAGAAACAGGATACTCCTTTAATTAGGGTTCTAGTACACCGGCCGAATTAATCAGATCTTACCTCTAGAATGTAGATACACGGCGATACCTGCTATCACGGCCGTCGCCGGCGTCACGTAGTACAGCAAGAGCTCGTCAAGCGGGATGCCGGGCGGAAACGCCGAGACGTCAAAGGTTGCCGCAAGCGGCTGCGACGAGTATTTTCCGTCGCCGGGGATGCGGGTCTGCACGGTCACCACATAGTCGCCGGCATTGTCGAACTTGTAGCGGGCGGTGATGTC
>NZ_CAMLDP010000084.1 GCF_946478925.1 uncultured Nitrososphaera sp.
CGGCTGCAGGAGGCGCTAAATGCCGAGCTTGACTCGGTAAAGGAACAGGAAAGGTTGCACAGGCAGCTAAAGAAGGAAAAGGCCAAAAAATCGAGGTTAATAGCCGTAGAGAACCGGATAGAGACGAAAAAGCAAAAGGCAGTCACCACGAGGCGCAAGATAGAACAGCTGCACACGGACAGGCAGGCCCTTGAGGATAAGCTCGCCGAGATGGAGCAAGAGGAGAACGAAAAATTTCACGACGCGCTTGCGCAGGTCAAGAGCAAGTCTGGCTTTGCGGTCGCCGGCTGGCTCGTCGAAACAGTGTACCGCGCAAGGATGATTGTAAACGACAAAAAAGAGCACGCAGGTGACGTGCGGTGGAGCTCGTACACCGGCAGGGGCACGTGGGGCCGCTGCTCTGCCTGCTCCATTCCACTAGAGTCCGGCTCGGCGTGCAGCTGCGGAAGCCTGATGTGCAACCTCCATCTTGCCTACTGCAAGGCGTGCTTGGAGCCAGCGTGTATGGACCACCGCGCGCTATGCTACATCTGCAACTCCACCTTTTGCGCACGCCACAGCATTAGATGCGAAATATGCGGCCGGCTCGCCTGCACGAGCCACAGCGGCACGTGCAGCGTGTGCAGCAGAAAAGCGTGCAACAACTGCTCGCAAAAGAAGGGCCTGATAAAAAGGGAAACCATTTGCCGCTCGTGCTCGTCATCATCATCGTTATCAGGGTGAGCAGTCGGTAAGCATGTTCTCGCCCGTGCGCACCGCCATGCAGCCTTTGAGCGCGGCGGCCTGCTCAGGAGTTGGCGTCATCGCTGCCGTTGAAGAAGGGGCAGGCTGCTGCTCGTTTGAGATTGCGGCCGCCACAAAGCTTGCCATGAAAAACACGAGCGATATGGCTATCATGAGGAGCAGGAGCATCCTCGACTTGTTGCTGGTGGCGCTCACACGTACACTTGGCAAAAGCAATTAGTAATCTTTTCTATGGGCTTATATTGCAGCCACCCGTGATAGCGCTCAATGTCCGGCTCGCCTAGCTCGTACCGTGACAGGATATACATTGTCAAGGACATCATACTGAAACTGATAGAATACGGCGAGCTTAATCAGACGGCGCTTGTCAGCTTTTGCGGGTTGAACCTGAAAAAACACAAGCCAATACTAGAGGAGCTTGAGGCAAACGACCTCATCGAGAGGCAAGAGTCCACCGCAGGCAAGCGCACCGTGACCATCTACCGGCCCACGCAAAAGGGCCTGCAGTTTTGCAGGGACATACTGGAGCCGTACGAGCGCATGTTCCCCCGGAGAAAGGACGATAAAGGCTCCGGCTCAGCTGATACTAATACTATGTCGATGATGTCGATGCTAATCCTGCTCTAGGCCGAACTTGGACGCTATCTTTTTGTCCATTTCTTCCTTTTCCTTCTGGTACTCTGCATAGTGTTTTTTCCATGCGCTAATGGAGTAGTACTGGCGTATTCCTGTCGCAAGCCAAATGAGCGAAATTGCATTTACCGCGCCAAGAAACACACTCAGCACCAACCCAAAGTCGTTCTCTATCTCAAGTACTGCAAAGAACGAAGGGTGGAGGAAGAGGTATGCGGAAAGCGCTATTGCCAGCGGCGCAAGGACAATAGCAGAGACAGAGACTCCAAGCATTACCTTTCTTATGCGTTGTATCTGCTCGATAAAGTCGTCCAGCAGGTTCAGGATGCTCTTTCTCGGCGCGCTCAGGTCGTCGTCGCTGCTCAAGCAAACCACATCCCGTCATGCTGACTCATTAACTTATCCTCCTTCCACTGTTATGGTGCCCTTCATTTCAGGGTGGATTGTGCAATAATAGTCAAAGTTGCCCACTTTGTCTGCCACAAAGCTCACCGTCTCGGATCCAAAATAGCCAAGATCCTGGGTGTGGACGTTGAACGCGTCGATGTTAAAGTTGTGCTTCGAGTGCGTGTCATAGTCCTCGTTGATAAAGTGGAACGAAACTAGGTCGCCCTTTGAATATACATAATTGGGGTTAATCTGCGTGCCGCTGTTGCCCGTGTTCCTTATGCCCTTGACGGCGCCCGATGTCTGGCTGAGGTAATAGAAGCCGCTCTGGCTGTGGGTGGCCTTGATATAGTCGTTCTGGGGAAATGCCAGCACCGGCGCGGTGCTATTAGCCGGCACGAGGGCGCGATAGCCAAAAAACCCTACAATCGAAATTATTGCTGCAATCGCGCCATATACCATAACCCTGTTTCTCGTAAACCTAGGCTTGGGGCGCTCCTTTTGCTTTTTCATGTATGTGTCTCTGTTTCCGCAAATCGGTATTTAGGCCATGATGAACATAGTTAACCAACCCAAGTCATCGTTTTTAAGGTCGCCTGCGGTATTTCCGGCAGGAATGTTTGAAAACGAGCATACCCTGCGCCGGTTTCTGGCCGAAAAGGCGGAAGGCCAGTTCCACGACAGATACGAGCGGGCGCTTGAAGCCGCAAGGTCAGAGTTTGGCAAGAAATACTCGATGGTGATAGGGGGCAAGCAGGTACTGACAGCCAAGACCGCGCCCCACGCCTCGCCAATAGACACGAGGGTAGTGCTCGGGCACATGCCGGTGGGGACTGCGGCCCATGCAAGGCAGGCAATTGCATCTGCCAAAAAGGCGTTTGAAGAAGAAGGTTGGGGCAAAAGCCATTGGCAAGAGCGGGTAAAGATATTCCGAAAGGCGGCAGACCTTATGAGCGAGCGCAAGTTCGAGCTTGCCGCATGGGTCTCGTACGAGAACGGCAAGAACCGCTACGAGGCCATAGGCGATGTGGATGAGGCGATAGACTTTGTGCGCTACTACGCCGAGGAGGTGGAGCGTAACAACGGCTTTGAGGCGCCTATGAAAAGCGCCCAGCCAAACGAAAAGAGCAAGAGCGTCATGAAGCCCTATGGCGTGTGGGGTGTTATAGCTCCGTTCAACTTTCCGGCAGCGATACTGACCGGCATGACTACCGCGGCGCTTGTCACGGGCAATACCGTGGTGGTCAAGCCGTCAAGCGACGCGCCGATAACCGCATTCCAGATAATTCAGATTTTCCAAGAGGCGGGCCTGCCGGACGGCGCCCTCAACATGATATTCGGCCCTGGCGGCACTGTGGGCGCCGAGATTGTCAAGAGCAAGGATGTCTCTGGGATAGTGTTCACTGGCTCTCGCGATGTGGGCTATTCGATGGGCAGGCAGTTCAGCAGCAAAAAGCCTAGGCCGCTGATAGCAGAGCTAGGGGGCAAGAATCCTGCCATCATCACGGAAACGGCGGATCTTGGCAAGGCGGTGGACGGCGTGCTAAAGGCAGCGTTTGGCTATTCTGGCCAGAAATGCAGCGCGTGCTCGCGCGTCTTTGTGCACAAGAAGGTCAAAGACGAATTTTTGCGCCGGCTGGTGGAAAAGACAGAGGGCCTGCCGGTTGGAAACCCGCTGGAGCAGAACACATTCATGGGGCCGGTCGTAAACGAGGGCGCCTACAAAAAGTACCAGCAGTACGCCCGGTTAGCCGGCAGAGACGGCAAGGTTCTTGCGGGAGGCCACGTACGGAAGGACGGCGAGCTAAAGCACGGTTACTACGTAACGCCGACCATAGTCACGGGCCTGCCGAAAAAGCACCGGCTCTTTCAGGAGGAGATGTTTGTGCCGATATTGTGCGTCACCGACTATGAGAAATTCGACGACGCGCTACGCATGGCAAACGACGTGGACTATGGCCTTACCGCCGGCATCTTTACTGGCAACCAGGGCGAGGTCAAAAAGTTCCTCGACCTCATCGAGGCCGGAGTCGTGTATGTGAACAGGCAGGCAAGCGCGACTACGGGCGCGATGGTGGGATGCCAGCCTTTTGGCGGCTGGAAGGATTCCGGCACAACAGGCAAGAACACAGGAGGCCCGCACTACCTCACTCAATTCATGCGCGAGCAGAGCCAGACCATAGCAGATTAGCTAGCTTTGTACAAGCGACCTTGCAAGAAGGAGCAGGTTGCGCTTACGCTCCCTTAGCCTCCGTACAGAATAGGGAAGCCACTGGCTTCCGTACGGGATGTATTCCGAGACCGGCAGGCCCCTTGCGATCAGCCGCGACTTTAGCTCGTCGCGGATTCCCATGAGCATCTGGAATTCGCAATTGTCTGCATGAAGATTGATAGCTTCATTCACAAGTCTGTCGTCGTGGGTGGCGACTGCGAAAAATCTACCGCCTTCTGCAAGCATCTTTAGCAGGTGCGAGTAGTTGCGGTCGACCTCTTCTATAGTGGCAAAGGCGTGCTCCTCCGGCTCGTGGTACGCGCCCTTGACCAGCCTGACCTTGCCCCCGTGCTCTATTATGTGCAGGATGTCCGCGCCGCTCCTGCGTAGGTACGCCTGTATCGCCACGCCCGTCATGGGATGGTCCTTCAATACCTCCAGGTAGATGGTTATCGTGTCCTCTGTGAATTTCGCCGACTCCATATCAATCCACAGAAACTGGCCCAGCTCGCTCGCCTTTTTCGCAAGCAGGAAAAAGTTTCGCAGGCACGTGTCATAGTCGACTGCAAGCCCAAGCTGTGTCGGTTTGGCAGACACGCAGCCCCTGATGTTCTTTGTTTTCATCAGGTCCATCAGCGAGAGGTATTCTCTGACTGCAAGCTCGACTTGTGTTTTGTCGCCAGCGTCCTCGCCGAGAAAGTTGAGTATCGCCGACATGCCCCGCCTGTTGGCATCTTGGGCCGCGCCTATTGCATCGTTGGCAGAGTAGCCGGCGACCCATTTTTTTGCGACACGGAACAGCAGCCTCTCCATGAGGGTAGAGTCGTAGCTGTGCGAATGGAGCGTCTGCGCAGTCATGGTACACCTACCCGTTTCATCGATATAATTATTCGTCAGAAGGAGTGGAGACGTGCATCAGCGCATGGATTTGAAAGCAAAAAGCCGTCAATAATCTTAAATCTGTTTTGTAGATAATTGTAAAACATGACCCTGAAAAACGCGCAATTTGCAGCCACGACACAAGGCGACCCTCGCTGGGCGTCAGTCGTCACCCGCGACCATGGAGCAGACGGCGCGTTTTACTACTCTGTCAAGACCACTGGCGTGTACTGCCGTCCTTCATGCCCCTCCCGCCTGGCAAAGCCGGAGAACGTCCGCTTTCATGCGACGCGTCAGGACGCCGAGAAGGCCGGCCTGCGCCCCTGCAGACGCTGCAAGCCCGACCAGCCTACGCGGGCAGAACAACATGCGGCCAAAGTCGCTCTAGCCTGCCGGCTCATCGAAGAGTCAGAGAGCGCGCCCAGCCTCAAAGAGCTGGCAAAGAATGCAAAAATGAGCACGCACCATTTTCACCGCGTGTTCAAGGCAGTAACCGGCCTCACGCCGAGAGAGTACGCGATGGCACACCGCGCAAAGCGCGTCCGGGATGAACTTGGTCGCACCGGCACGGTGGCAGAGGCCATCTACGGCGCAGGATACAGATCTAACGGGCGGTTCTACGAAACTTCTAATAAGGTGCTGGGCATGACGCCTTCAAGCTACCGCGCCGGCGGCGCAAGAACAGATATACGCTTTGCAGTGGGCGAATGCTCACTCGGGTCTATCCTCGTCGCGCAGACCGAACGGGGCGTCTGCGCAATCCTTCTGGGCGACGATCCAGACGAACTGGCGCGCGACCTGCAGGACATGTTTCCCCGCGCAAATCTCATCGGCGGCGACGCAAAATTCGAGCAGGTCATCGCAAAGGTGGTCGGCTTTATCGAGGCGCCGGCGCTCGGGCTTGACCTGCCGCTGGACATCCGCGGGACTGCGTTCCAGCAGCGCGTCTGGCAAGCATTATGCGAAATCCCGGCCGGCTCGACTGCAAGCTATGCCGACATCGCAAACCGCATCGGCTCTCCAAAAGCGGTCAGAGCTGTGGCCCAGGCGTGCGCTAAAAATTCTCTTGCGGTGGCAATCCCGTGCCACCGTGTCATAAGAAACGACGGCGCGCTGTCGGGCTATCGCTGGGGCGTGAAGCGAAAGCGTGCGCTCTTGAAAAGAGAAAGGCGCAGGGATTAAGAGAATCTCGCGGCCGATTTCGGCATGTCAGTGTAACCAAATACATGCTGCGGTTAATTCGGTGCTGGATTGCAGATCGCATGGATGGGCTAATGCCATATCTTGCGAAAGCGGTCAGCTTCTACGGAACCAAGGGTATTGCCGCCCGGAATGTTTCTCAGTAACGCAAGTCACTTTGGATTGTCTCTCCTGCCGCTGTCCTGTTGTTGCGGTATGTTGTGTTGACATTTGCGAAAGAAGGGAAATAAAAGAATAAAAGCACGAAGAAAAACCGTATTGAGCAGCTTATAATTTCTATATGTATTATGATCAGGAATGTAAGTTCTATCTGATTTTTTCGATTAGTGTCCGCATATTAACTTAAATATTTACTTTTTCAGTATTTTATGAATGTTCAAGCATTTTGTGACAAGTCCCGTAGAACAAAGGAAAAGTAAACCCAACCCTTTCTATTGCCATACCTGTTCAGAAATTGCTACAACAAAGGCATTCTTTCAAGAAAAAGATGTGATTGTAATGCGGAGATATTGTGACAGCTGTTTGTCCAAGGCAGAATACGACGTCCCTTCACTTTGAAAGAAAATCTTCGCAAGTTAGCATGTATCGACGAGATCCTCCTTTTTTCTTTCTTGAACGCCATTATTTCATGATGGATTGGCGGCTATCAACAGCTGTGATAACAGTAAGTACCTAGCCTTTGTAGGCTCGTACGCGAAAATGAACGTATAATTATCAAGGTGCGGCAAGTGCCGTGGTGATGACGATAATAGGCGCCCTAAAGGATGCCTGCCGGGAGGTTCATGCCCACACGCGAGGCATCGCCGGGACTGTGCAGGGCAACAGGCAGGTAGGAAGAGGGGCAGGAGGTGACATTTCGCGGCGAATCGACATCTTGGCGGAAAAAACAGCCATCGAGGTCTTGAGAAGACAAGGTATTGATTCTACGATTATTGGCGAAGAGTGTGGAAGGATTGAAGGAAAAAAGACCGGCGTCGTAATAATGGATGCAATCGACGGAACAACTAATGCGTCGCGACGGATCCCCTTTTACTGCTGTTCGTTAGCGTATGCGACTGATTTTCGGCTTTCCACTGTTACGCACGCTGCTGTGATAGACCTTGTCAGCGGAGACCT
>NZ_CAMLDP010000085.1 GCF_946478925.1 uncultured Nitrososphaera sp.
CAGGCTTGCCGGATGGCGAAAAATCGTCGAGGATCCTCTGCGCACGCTCTGGCTCGGTGCGCAGCACCTCCCTTACTATCTTTTGCACCTGCTCAAGGGTATAAAAGTAGTCTCCCTTGCGAAACCAGACGTCTCCCTTGAGGTCAAAGAGCTCGTGCAGTTCCATCACCATCTCAAACGGCTCTGCGATATTGAATGCTTGCTAGTTTTCTCGCTTGCGAGAATCGCCGCCGCAAGACCGCTCTGGACATAGTCGGCTACTGCTATTATTATTTGCGAGCCTTTCCGAGACCAAACTCATCGTGCAGGGCGTTTACCGCGCGCTCGCAGTCGCCGTCGTTCACCACGAAAGCGAGGTTAAGCTCTGACGAGCCCTGTGCTATCATGATGACGTTGATGCTGCGCTTGGCCACTGCGCCAAAAACCTTCGCCGCCACGCCCTTTATCCCGCGCATACCCGAGCCCACCACCGCGATTACGGCAACGTCGTCGCTCACGTTCACCTGTTTTATCACCTTGCCAAGCAGGTTCAGCTCCAGCGTGGTAGTCGCTTTGTCAAGGTCGCTCTTGCGCAAGACCATCGAGATGCTCGACTCCGACGGGCTCTGTGAAATCATCATGATGTTCACTCTGTTTTTTGCAAGCGTGTCGAAAATCTTGGCCGCTGTGCCGGGCGCGCCCACCATGCCGCCTCCGCTCACGTCGATGAGCGCGGTGTGACGTATTGCGCTCACCGATTTCACTATCTTTTGCGAGTCGCGGCTTGGGTTCTGAGTGATTACCGTGCCGGAGTGCTTTACGTTGAACGTATTGCGTATGCGTATCGGTATCTTGGTGTCCATCACGGGCTCTAGCGCCCTAGGGTGCATGTACTTGGCACCAAAGAGCGCCATCTCCATTGCCTCTGCGAACGAGACCTCTTTTAGCACCTGCGCGCCCTTTACTATCTTGGGGTCGGCAGTCATCAGGCCGTCGACATCGCTCCACAACCACACCTCATCTGCGCCGACGCTTGCCGCGACTATGGTCGCCGTATAGTCAGAGCCCCCGCGCCCTATAGTGGTCGTGTTGCCGTGCTGGTCTGCGCCGATAAAGCCTGTTATGACCGGCACCGCCCCGCGCCTCGTTATCGGACCGAGCCTGTGGTTGACGCGCAGTTTTGTGGTGTCCATGAGAGGGCGCGCCTCGCCAAAGTTAGAATCTGTCACGATGCCTGCCTCCTTGCCAGTGAGGTATTCCGAGTCGACGCCAATGTCTCTGAGCGCGTACGCGACTATCGGGGCCGATAGGCGCTCGCCAAACGACATCAGGTAGTCAAGCGACTTGGGCGTCACTTCGCCTAGAAGGACGATGCCTCCAAGCACGTCCTCCAGCTCGCCTATTGTCTTTTTCACATCCGCAAGCGCGTCTTCCCTCAGTTTCTTGTCGGATATGGCGCCGTTTGCAATGTCGGCGTGGATCTTTGACGATTTTTTCACGAAATCCTCGATTGAAGTGCGGTCGCCCCGCCTGACGCTGTCCGCAATCGACAGCAGGCCGTCGGTCATGCCCCTGACCGCAGAAACGACGCAAACGATGTCGTTGCCCGGCTTGTGAGATGATTTTATCAGCTGCGCCACGTGCCGGACCTTGTCTGGCGAGTCGACCGCCGTCCCGCCAAACTTCATCACGATTATCAAAAATGTCTCAGTCCTGCACGCGGGGCGCCAGATAGAAATGTATGCGGCCGACGTTTGCTATCTTGAATTCCAGCCTGAGGGGCATCTTTGTCGAATATTCTGCAGCGACAGAGCCTCCCATGGCAATGACCGCCTTTGTTATCTTGCTGAGGTAGTCGAGGCTGTACGTCGCCTTGCTGTCCTCCTTGACTGCAAGCTCCTCAAGCCCCTCGTTCCCTGCTTCCAGAGTCACGCTTGCCTCGCCCGAGTCGCCCTTGCCTGCAAAGTTTATCCTGCCAGACTTGCTCTCAAGCGAGATAAACTCCGACACTACCTGCACGTCAGAGAGAACCTTGTCAAAGGCCACTGCCGAGAGCACCGCCTTTGAGTTAAAGTTGAGCTTTGGCAATGGAGTTGAACTCGCAGAGCTCTCGATGAGCCGGGTCTTGTACTCGCGCTTGTAGCCGTTCTGCATCCTCACGTGCAGCATGCTGTCGTCGCCCAGCAGTATCTCGACAGTGTCCTTCTTGTCCGCCCTTTTGACTAGCTTTGAGAACTCGTCGACGCGGATCCCAAACTTTACTGCGCTGTCGCACTCGTACTTTTCAAATGCCGCGGCAGGCCAAAAGATGTCGATGAGCGCGATGTGGGATGGGTCCATCCCGCGAAAAGAGATGCCTTCAGCTGTCGCTTCAAACGTGGCCTCGTCAACCAGCGTCGATATTGCGGACGCGACGGCCTTCCACTCCTCGGGAGACTTTGTCTTGGCTACAAACACCAAATTACAGTATGTGGCAGCCTATACCGATTTTAAACATTGCTATCATGCATCCAATCTTGGATACAAAAGATCTTGCTGGCTTTTTTAGAGCAAGGCCATAGATCTGCAAGCGTGCTTGCAAATGTTACAGCCTCCTCCAACTCTTAAATACGATGATATCGATAATTATGTTGTCAGGTTATTGGACGATCCTTTCGCTGTGGATGTCGTGCGTGGCAGTCCAACAGCAGCCGAGACTGCAAGAAGCAGCATTAGTAGTAGCAGAATGTCAGAGGGCCTGAAGGCGGGCCAGAGGATAGCCAAGATTTCCGTCATAACGCTGGTCGCAATAGGCATAGTAGAGCTTGCGATGGGGCGGATAAGCGGTAGCATCGTCGCAACGGCAGACGGCATCGACTCGCTTTCCGACGCAATGATCTCACTCATCGTCTTTGTCGGGCTGTACCTGGCAACACGGCCTGCTAACAAAAAGTTCCCCTTTGGCTATTACAAGGTTGAAAGTTTTGCCGCGCTAATCGCCGCAATAGGAATGATCGCAATAGGCGCATTCATACTGTTCCATTCGTACGAGTCGCTGGTGGACCCGCGCCCAATAGAGCAGCCTGTGCTGACAATGATAGTCCTGGCAGCCGCCGGCGCAATATCTCTACATAGGGCGCTCCAGATGAGAAAGATAGCGCGGAAGTACGACCTGCTCTCGCTAAAGACGGACGCCAAGAACTCTATAAAGGACGGCTCGGCGTCGATAATCGGTTTTTTCAGCGTGCTGGTCGCCTCGCAATTTGGGTTCCTGCAAATGGACGCAATAGGCGGTATGATAATAGCAGGATACATATTCTCTGTCGCGTATTTCTCGCTGAGGCAGTCGTCACTCACCCTAGTCGACGCATGGCAGAACCCTGGGACGTCTGACAACGTCAAGCAGCTTATCGAGGCCAAGTTTCAGGCAGAGCCTGTGAGGGTCAGGTCGGTGTTTCTGCGGCCGACTGGCATGATGGCGCATGCAGAAGTGCACATTGAAGTGGATGGGGACAAAAAGCTGGCAGATTTCGAATCGCTGTCCGTCCAGATTCAGAGCCTCATCCGTTCTAGGTTCCGGCTGATCGACAGGATATCCGTGATACCGCATCCGATGTCCTTTGGTGGACAAAAGAAAAAGACTGCCATCTAGAAGCATATAACCACCAGAAAGCCTTTAACAAATGAACAACATCTTCTTTTCATCACCGTGAAGTTTCTTTTCGTGTCGCCAGAGGCCCTGAGCCTCGACCTTGCATACAGAATAGTGCAGGAAGGACACGAGGTGAAATTCTGCGTCCAGAGCGAGACTGAAAAGGACGTGGGCGACGGCTTTGTGGAAAAAGCCGACAAATGGGAGGACCATGTTTCCTGGGCAGACATCATTGTGTTTGACGACATTGGCTTTGGCAGGGCCGCAGACAAATTGCGCGCGGAGGGCAAGAAGGTTGTGGGCGGAAGCGCCTACACCGACAGGCTAGAGAGCGACAGGGAGTTTGGCCAGAACGAACTTGCCCGTGCCGGCGTCTCGATACTCCAGGGCCGGACGTTTTCAGACTTTGAGGAGGCAATAAAATTCGTGCAGGCCAACCCGTCGCGGTACGTGATAAAGCCAAGCGGCAAGGCGCAGAACGAAAAAGAGCTTTTGTTCGTGGGGCAGGAAGCCGACGGAAACGACGTGATAAACGTCCTTGCGCACTACAAGAAACACTGGTCGAGCAAGATACGGATATTTCAGATTCAGCAGTTTGCCTCCGGAGTGGAGGTCGCAGTCGGCGCGTTTTTCAACGGCAAGGATTTCGTCAAGCCGGTGAACGTGAACTTTGAGCACAAGAGGCTGTTTCCCGGCGACATCGGACCCAGTACGGGCGAGATGGGCACACTGGTTTTCTGGACGTGCCAGAGCAAGGTATTTGCGCTGACCCTTGAAAAGATGAAGCAGCAGCTGGCCGCGTCCGGCTATGTCGGCTACATCGACATAAACTGCATTGCAAACGGGACTGCCATCTACCCGCTAGAGTTCACGTCGCGCTTTGGCTACCCGACCATATCAATACACATGGAAGGCGTGACGGGTGAGTGGGGCAAATTCCTTTATTCAATTGCAAACGGGGAACAAGTCGCGTTGGAAGCAAAGAAGGGATTCCAGATCGGTGTGGTGATAGCCGTGCCGCCGTTTCCATTCACGGACGACAAGACGTTCCGCAAGTTCTCCGAGGACGCGACTGTGCTGTTCAAAAGTCCGGACATGGCCGGCGTGCACCTCGGAGAGATAAAGAAGGACGGAAGCGACTGGCGCATCGCAGGGCGTTCAGGATATGCGCTCGTAGTAACGGGGTCTGGCATAACTACGGAAGAGGCGCGCAGGCAGGCGTACGGCAGGGTTGCAAACATCATGATACCAAACATGTTTTATCGCACAGACATTGGAGCAAAATGGATAGAGGACAGCGACCTGCTCCTTTCGCTCGGCTACCTCTAGGCGAGCGCGCTGATGCCGTCGTTCGTGACTACCATCGTTATCGTCGACCGGATGTCGTCTATCTTGCGCAGTTTTGAAGAGATTATCTCCTTGACCCTATCCGGATCGGGGGCCTCTATCTTGACCAGAATGTCGTAAACCCCACGTACCTTGTAAACCTCCTTCACGCCGTCTATCTTGCGCAGCTCTTCTGCGACTCGGCCGTCGCTTCCAAGGCTGGTGTTAACGAGAACAATGACCTTGCGCACAGTTATTCTAGCGCAGTCCCAAGATTTAAACTCCCTCTGCGAATCTTGAAACCGATTCTACGTCCGTATAACCAAAACGCGCTTTTCCATTTCTGGGGTAGAGACTTGTACCTGAATGTGCCACTATAATCTGCTATCTATCTGTGTTATATGCAATTGTTACACGCCTTTTTTCAAATGCACGGCAAGAAAGCAATGGCAGCAACACTGTTGGTATTGGGCTTGTCACTGGCCGCAATTTTTGCAGCGGCGCCGGCGTACGCCCAGTCCGGCGCCAGCGGCTCCGTACAGTCGCAGGTGTCGTATAGGACATCGTACCAGCAGCAAGCGTCAGCAAGCTCTGGCAGCTCTGTCACAGTCCAGACGGAACACCACCTGTACAGGCCCGGCGAAACCGTCAGGGTGACAGGAACCGTCTCTGAAGAGGCAAGGCAGCAGGCCAAGTCAGACACGGTGCTAGTGAGCACGACGGACGCAAGCGGAAGCGTGGTCGCACAGCAGGAGGCCACGGTGGACAGCAGTAGCGGCCAGTACAGCACTACAATCCAGCTCCCGGCAAGCGCCAAGGCAGGAAACTATACCGCCGGCTCCAAGGTCCAAGTGAACGCAAGCGTCCTTGGGCTTCTGAGCGCGGACATTGTGGCAAAACTAGAGTCGTCAGGCAGCTTTGTGGTTGCAAGCGAGTCTCAGTTTGAGGCCAAGGCTACCACAGGCGAGCAGTTCAACGTCGGCATTGCAAGCAGCTCCAACGTCAGCAACTTCCAGTTCAGCCAGGAGCAAAAGGCAGTCAAGTTCACCGTGGAGGGCCAGACAGGCACCACGGGCGTGACGCAGGTGACCGTACCAAAAGCAATGCTGAGCGGAAACATGATGGTGATGGTGGACGGACAGGTGGTTACTCCTGACTCAAACAACGTCATCGTAACGTCAAACACGAGTACAGAGACGACGTTTGAGCTCAACTACCACCACAGCCAGCACGAGGTGACGGTGACGGGCACAAGCGTGGTGCCAGAGTTCCCGGTGTCGATGCTTGCAATGGCAGCGGCTCTTGGCTCAGTCTCTGTTCTTGCAGCGCTTTGGGGACGCATCGGCCTGTAGGCCGTCTCTCTATTTTTTTGACGAAAACCTTTCATTGTCGCATTGTCTTGGCTGATGGCTACCTGAATCGCTCAAGTATCCTTGCCCGCAGGCTTTCTTCCAAGGGGCTTTTGTCAATTCCTGCCACTGCTTCGTAAACTTTTCTGCCTTTGACTCCTTTCCTGACTATCAACTTGTGATCCACGCTCAGGTCCTTTTCAATGGTGACGAGGCCAATGTTGTTGTCTGAAATTATCAGGGGCGACAGCGGGGAGCCTGCAGTCCTTACTATTGCCCGCGCCTCGATCCAATCGACGCGCTGAGCTCTGGCGTCATTATTGTCGTTGCTGTCGTTGCCTATTACTGTGCGGCCCGTGCGGACTATTCGCTTGAAGGGGAACAACTGGCGAATCCGCCCCAGTATGTCGCTGATAAACGCGATTTTGACCAGACTCGTCGTCTTTAATGCGCTACTGGTCAATTGTGTCACGCTGATAGTCGCCACATCTTTTGGGCCTTTTTGCGGCGAAAATGCAATAGCAGCCCTTGTGGTAAACCCAAAGTGGACGTCGCCGGACATGATGATGCAGTGCCGCGGTGCAAACTCCTGCGCCAAAAACGAAAGAAATCTTGTGCGGCCTTTGGTGTTTGCGTACCACGACTCTAGGTCAAGCGCATAGATGCTGGTGGC
>NZ_CAMLDP010000086.1 GCF_946478925.1 uncultured Nitrososphaera sp.
AGGTTTCTCAGGCGGTACGGCCAATGGCCCTGTCATGTACCGGTTAAAGCAGGACAAAGCTACTAGAACAAGATAGAGCGGTCCTTAAATAACATCCAGCCGAGAAAGGGGCATTGTAAAATTTAGGCCGCTGGCAGGAAGAGTGTTGAGGTCGATAAAGGGACCTAAATTCAAGCCCCCGGCTAGAGACGGCGACAAGTACGACATCCAGGGAAGCTGGATGTACGTTGACGACAGGGATTCTATGCAGCTGACGCAACGCGGCATCTACGAGCCAGAACAAACTCGCCTCATCAAAAGGCTCGTAAAGCGCGGCCAAACATGCTTGGATATTGGGGCAAACATCGGCTATTTCACCCTCATAATGGCCAAGCAGGCAGGTCAGGTGCACGCGTTTGAGCCAGAGCCCAGAAACTTTGACATCCTGCAAAAGAACATGGCGCTGAATAACATACAAAACGTCATGCTCTACAACTCGGCGGTGGCGGAGGCAAGTGACAAGGCGACTCTGCACCTGTGCGGCATGAACAGGGGGATGCACAGGCTTTACCAGTCGCACTGGTGCAACGAAGGCACGGTCGAAGTCCAAACGGTCAGAATCGACGACCTCGTCCAGCAGGCAGACTTTGTCAAGATGGACATAGAAGGCGCCGAGCTGGGCGCATTGAAGGGCATGGAGAAACTGCTGGAAAGAGGCACTACCGTCCTGATGGAGTTCCACCCGCCAAGCATAATCGAGTACGGAGCCGCGCCCCGCGACGTCTACGACTTTATGCAGTCGCTTGGCTATTCGGTAGAGATACCATCAATGCAGAGGCAGGTGTCGTTTTCCGAACTGGAGAGAATAGCAACCGAAAGAGCAGGCACGAACATCCTGTGCAGGCGCGGATAGCGCTATATCAGCCGACTTGCAGCTTTTGCCCCAGCAGCGTGTCAGAATACGCAAATTCATTTTGCATCAGCGCGTCTGCGTACCGCGTAAACAAACCACGGTCGATGCAAGAGCCGTGCATCGGAAAAGTCATCCGAGGTTCCATCTTTAACAGACGCTTGACAGTATTTCGGACGGGAGCCTCGCTTGCAAAGATGCCCGTTCCCCTGTATAGCGCTATCATGCCCTCCGAGAGATCGTCAGATATGATGGGTTTGTTGTCGCCCGGCTGGATAAAGAGGTCGGAGGGAAAGAGCGACTTGGTAGTGTCTTCAAAAATCATCATGCTGTCCCAGTGGTGGACATGCGGCGTCATGATGAACCGCAGGCTCCTTCTCCCCGTCTTCAGGACATCGTTGTCCCAGAACGCGATGTGATGTATTGGCACTCCATCCCAGCCGGTAAGGTTCAATTTCGAGCTCAAGTCGCTGCACAACAATTTCACGTCAGGTGATTTCAGAAATTCCATCCCGCCCCATTCGTCGCTTTCAAAATGCAGAAACGCGACGTGCGCCAGCTTTTCAAGCGGGACGACCTCCTTCACCCTCTCTGCAACCGCTTCATACATGCCGACGGGGCCCGTGTGTATCAGGGTGGGCCTCTCGTCGTCTATCAGGAACTGGTTGAACGTGATTCCATAATCTTCTACAAACCCGGATATCCTGTAGATGCCGTCTGTTATTTCAGAGACGCTTGTCTTGGTGCCTTTGGGAAAGCGGAACGTCTTGTCTACCTCACGCATGTAAAAAGTAAATGTACGGATGACTATTAATCTTGATCTAAAAAAATACTTTTTGTACAAAAGGAACGCATAGGGTGGACTTACTTTAACGTTTTTGTCTGCTATAGCCGGTCGATGACGAATTCAAAGTACCGGCTGTTCTTGCCGAGTGCGGAGACCAGCTCTATCCAGAACAGCCTCCTGACGCCTTTCGTTGCCCTGACGCGCCCGATTATATCCAAAAGATCCTCATTTCCATGAAAGACTACTTGTGCCACGATGTCTGTTGCTTCTTCTCCCGCGGCCCTGCTGACGCAAATGACGGATTTCTTCCAGGACAAGAGCTCTTGTCCGACCTCGTTTGAGGTCCCGCCTTGCGTGCTGATAAAGACCATCGCGGCGTGCCATCCAAGCGTTTCCATCTTGAGAAGGTAGGACACTTTGATCAAGTCGGTTTCAAGTCTTTTGCGCCTCCTCTGCACCGTGCTAAGGGGCGCGCCGGTCTCTTTCGACAGCGCGATGGAGGAGATCCTGCCCTCGCAAGACAGCAGTGCAAGCAGGATCTTTTTGTCCAGAGAGGAAATGACTGAGTTTTTACCGCTATGGCCGCCGGCGCTTTGCCTCTTTTTGCAAGATACGTTGGAGGAGAGGCGCTCGACGGCCTTTAGCAGCTCTTCTAGCTGATCCAGAGACAGTTCACAAAGTGAGGATGTGTCGATGCCCTGCCTTTCAAGTTCCAAGATTATCTCCTGCCGAGATATTGAACTGTCTTCCAGCTTGTCTGCGAGATCGCCTGTCATGTTTGTTGGGCTTGTGTCATGATGTATAGCAGCCACGCGCTTTGCTAGCACTGCATCGCGCTGTCGATACGCGAAACCAGCCTGAACCGGGGCGTGGCGATAATCTTGATGAAATTCTCGGTGCTTCCGCGCCATTTTTCATATTGCAAGCCATGCATTTCGCAGAGGATGACTTCTTGCGCTCTTTCATTCCAAGTCAGCACGCAGCCGCACGGCACCACCAGCCTTTTCAAGCTGTGGCACTCCTCTGGCGGGTTGAAAAATAAAGCTCCAAGCCCTGCGCCTCTGACAGGGCATACCGGTACGATTCGTCGCAGCAGAGCGGGATTAATGCCACATTGTCTTTGCAGCATAAAGGGCAAGCATTGAGGCATGGTTTTGACATTCCAAGCACGGAAGCGGTCCAGTAGCAGGATTCGCAGAGGGCAAAAAAGAGATCCCTTTCTTTTTCTTTATTCTTTTGCGAGGCTATTTTTTGCATATATAACTAACCCACCTTCACTGCTGCCTGAACTAGTAGCAGAAGAAGAGCGTCTTTCAGATAGATTAAACCTGTTATTCTTCTGCCCCAGCATTCTCTGTAAAAGTCCTTGTCGTTGATGAGGCGCGGTTCAAAGCTCAAGGATCTCCGGCTGATGGCGTTGCGGCATACCACGCAGATCCTGTACCTTTCTTTCCCCTTTTTGCCGTTACAATCGTACGTATCATGGCCTTTTTCCTTTACAGGGGCGAATTCTGAGTCTTGTTGAGAATCAGACAGCATCGAGAGTAAATGGGATTTTCAGTCAGCTATAAGCGCTGTGTGTACATTGCACCCAAACATGTACTAACAAGATGCTAATAGCTTGCAGCCGTCACATCTTCTAGGTTTCAGGACCCGCAAGGCCTCGGCGTCGCCAAATCCGGATAAAACAACCTTTCAAATCTTGCGCCGCGCTCCAAGTCTTTAAGTCAATCCTCCACGGTTAGTACTTATGGCGGACTCTGGTAGCGCGAGCATCACTTTCAGGTTCCCAAAGGCGATACTGGAGGAGCTAAAGGAAGAAGCCGACCACAAGAATATAACCATCAACGCCTTGGCAAACCAGATAGTGGCTTCGCATGTCGAATGGCACGCGCACGCAAGCAAGGCAGGATTCATAACCGTCCGCCGTGTCCTAGTGAAAAGGATATTTGACAACCTGACAGAGAAAGAGATAGACGAGCTGGCCAAGATCTCTGCAGAAGAAATGAAGGACGTGTTCTTGCTGATGGTGAGAAACCATACGCAAAGATCGGTCTTGGAGCTCATGGAAAGATGGGTCAGGACGTCGGATTTTGGCTATCGCCACTTGGTAGAAGACAGCTTTCACATCTACATAATCCAGCACGGCATGGGATACAAGTGGTCGTACTACCTGAGCAGCCTGTTCAGCCGTGTGGCCGAGGAAGTTGCACTGATAAAACCTGAAATCAACATCGGCAATGACATGGTCGTTCTGAAAATTAAAAGAAAATGAACGGAAATAGAGGCGCGGCCTGTATTATAGAGACTGGGATTGTCTGAAATACCAAAAAAGATAGGAAAGGTGTGCGCTGTCGCATATCCTTTGCCGTACTCTGCTGTTGTTGTCTGAATGGGTATCTCTTTTGCACTATCAGTTCAATGCAAGTCGAACTACCGGGAGGCTAAGAGAAATCGTCAGATTGTTGTTTTCGTCGCCGTTGCTGTTGTCGTCATCACCATTGTCGCCGGCGTAGTACTTGTAGTCCGAATCTTCGTGGTACTTTTTGTCGTCGTCGCCATAGTACTTGTAGTCGTGGCCATCATCGCCGGAACAGTCCACGTGATCCACCACCCATTGGAAATGCTCGACTATCCAGTCACCCTTCTCGGTGTCTTCCCACTTGTAATAGTGCTTGGCTATCCAGTGGTAGATGTGGTTGTCCGAACATTCGTCTTTGTGATCTTCGAGCCACTGGCGCACGTCCCCGTCAGTGTATTCGTGGTGTTTGTCGGAATCTTTTTCATGGGAGTCGTCATCATCATCGTAGCTAGAGCTCGCAGATGCAGCCGGCAGTGCTATTGCCGACGATGCTACTGCAAACCTCAAGCCAACAGGCCAAAGATGAACGCCTTCTTACTGTTTCCTGTTGCATTTGACAATAAACCAGTCGCACCCACACGATTTTAAAGGCTTGAGCAAAATCTGTTCATAACAATATCATCTTGGCAGGTTAAGGTATTAACCTACGCATTCCTTGACAATTCTATAGCGGGGCAATCTATGAAATTTCATGCCCGTGTCTGCAGCAGCTTCTCCTCAAGACGGAAACCAAACGCAGGAGAAAAAAAGGAGAAAGAGGCCGTCATGGCCCTGCTTTCTCATATTGTTGTATGACTATCTGCGATAGTTGCGGTTGTTTTAGTAGTCCTTGCTCCAGTAGTAGTCGTCGTGGCCGTTGTCGTCGTCATCGCTGTCGTCATCGCAGTCGTCATCTTCATCATCGTCGTCGTTGTAGGATGTGTTCTTGTAGTCTGACCAGTTGCTGTCATAGC
Source organism: uncultured Nitrososphaera sp. (assembly GCF_946478925.1). The sequence goes on from NZ_CAMLDP010000086.1 coordinate 4,992, forward strand.
TGCTTGACCAGTAGTGGTCACCGTTGTCGTCGTCATCGCTGTCGTCTTCTTCATCGTCGCAGCTGTTGTCGTCGTGGTCGTACTTGTAGTATTTGTGGTCGTCATCGTCGTCGTAGCCGGACGCAAATGCAGCAGGCAATGCTATTGCCGATGATGCAACTGCGAATCCTACAGCCAGCAGACCAAGAAGGAATGCGGTTTTGTTTGTTAGACTTGACATCAGTAGTGTCTCGGGGCCGGGGTTTTAAAGTCTTGAGCAAAAATAATAGAGAACGAGTTTATCTTGAAAATTCAAGCTAGAGTACAGATGTTATTTGACAATTCTATATCGTCAGGATATATAATTTCTGTACCTGCGCCAGATGTCGGTTGCTGTCTCATTTTTGGCAAGGACTATTTTTACATAACATGACCGTCAGAATTGCAACTTTTAGGGATAATCTTATCAACAAGTGCAAATACCTTCTGCCATTGGCAGAAGCAAAGCAATTTTGTGCAGATGTGCTTTCCCTCGATGATTCCATAAGGTTTGCAGGAGTGGCCGACTCTACGGGCACGTCCATGCATTTTGTGTACAGGAAAGGTCTTGTGCCGCTGCTTTCCCCGGAAGAAACTGCCAAGTCCATGCTCCAAGCCGTTCTCAGAAACGGCACGCGCACCACGCTTGAGGACAAGCTTGGCGAGTGCGCCTATAACCTGTCCCTGTACAAGAAGGTAAAGCGGATAACCGTCCCTCTCCGGCCGCCGACCGTGGGCAGACCAAACGCGATTCTAATGATTTCGCTTGACGCAAAGGCGGACCACGACGCGGTGATTGATGACAAAATCTTGCCCTTTCTGCAGAAGGCAAGGCTAGAGCTTTGATAGCGTATGACGACCCCAGACCCCGAAGCAATGACAGCCATCCTGAAGGAGTCCATGAGCATACTTGGCGAAAACACGTACGATGCGCTCAGGTTCCATATGAAGGAGAGGTACGGAATCGATCTTGAACACAATCCGCGGCTTGAGGACTTGGAATCTGCGCTTTTTGACCTGTTTGGCCCAAGCGCCGAGATAATCATGAGCCAGATAAGGCGGCGCCTCGACGGCTGAAATCGACGCTTGTTATCAATTTTGACAAACTTCAATGACATTGCCTAATATGGATGCAAGACGCCCGGTACGCCGCATGGTTTTGAACGATTATTTGTTGCCGACTGAAAACGTCCGGCTCGCCAGCGATGACGAGGTAGAGTACGGCGAGAAGAAATACCGGATAATCATCACCGACAAGAGGTTCATACTCTATGCGAGGAGGGGCGCCGTTTTCAAGTCCGACGACGTGGTGAGTGAAAGGCTGCAAGCCATACACGGGTTCAAGTACAGCGAAAAGGGCACGGTCTTTCGCAAGGCGACCATCTCCATAATAACAAACTCCAAGATGGAGATACGCGGATCCCCGGAACGCATGAAGCCACTTTTCCACACCCTCCAGTCGACAATCGGCTCGTGACGGCGATTTCCTCTGCGAAACACGGTATCCAGTCAGGATACCGTGCGCCAGAGGTGCTGGAAACATCTATCCGCAGAGTCCCTTAACTTGACTGCGTGCGTAAAATCTGCTTGAACATACATGTTCGGCGAAAAAAAATACGCAGCACTGGCCACCATAGTCGGCCTCGCAATTTTAAGCGCGGTCGCGGTGCCAGCATTGATAGCAAGCAGTGCAGCAGCGCAGATCACCCCGCCAGAGCAGGGT
>NZ_CAMLDP010000087.1 GCF_946478925.1 uncultured Nitrososphaera sp.
AGGATGCCAGCCTTGGGCGCTGGAGGTCGCTGGTTCGAATCCGGCCGACCCCATCATCTTTCTTGTTGTTAAAGGTAACTGGATAACCATCGAATATGCAAGATATTTTCTATCTTGACCGTTGATCGATTGATTCGCTCGCATACAAAATATTTGATTATAAAACATAACAATCTAATGCATTTACAAAATCTTGCGTTCTAATACTATTTTGAATAGAAATATGAGTAGTTATGTGCACAATACTTAATAGAAAATCTCACGAGCTGCTCTAGAGGCAAAACATGCGCCGGAGCCAAGACAGCGTCAAAATGCCAAATTCTGTCCGTGCCATAGAAATCGCCCTGGGCGTAATCACCTTGGTGCTTGCAGGGCTCGTACTGGCGGCGCCTGCGTTTGCAGCCGTACTTGTGATCTTCTTCTTTCCATAGCGCTGATGTTTGCAGGAATTGAAGGAATCCTAGTCGGGGCAGGGGGAAGAGGGCTTTCAGGAGGCCAGCGTGCTTTTCGCCTGATTGCAGGAGTCATCGCAGTCGGGTTGTCGATAGCGGTACTTGCTTTTCCAGCCTTTGGATTGTTGAGTTCGGTCGTACTGCTTTCCCTGGGGTTGCTTGTTCTGGGCGCTTCAGGAATTGCAAAAGGCGTGACCGATAGACGTATGCCATCCTGGGCAAGGGCCCTGTATGTCGGAGTGGGCGTGCTGACTGTTGCTCTTTCCGTGGCGGTGATCACGCTTCCAATGTTTGGATTAACGGTCCTGTACTCTCTCATGGCTATCACCCTGATAATAAACGGGGCAGCGTACATCTTGGCAGGCATAACAGGCATTGCGTACGTGCCTATGGGACAGCTGTTTGGCGCCGGGCATGGCAACAACAGGAAAACATGGGAATCCGATGCCGCATGACGCGATGCAGAGAAATGGGTAGCGCGCGGTCAAAATGCCAAGTGGCGACACGCTTTGCTGCCGCTGGTACAAGCTTTTTTTCTCTTGCTAGCCGGATTCAGAGTGCCCTTCGTGCACCTCTGGGCCATGCCCCCTTCTTGCCCTTGTGGCAAACAGCACCCCGACGAGGAACACAAAGATGCCTATGGTGATGGCGTACGTGCTCATTGCGTCAGCCATGCTGTTATGTCAGGCGAATGTCGAAGATAAAGTTGTCGATGGCTGCGAGTTTCAAGCGGCGGCATAGCGTCCGCTATTTTGCGATAAAATGAAAAAGAAAAGGAAAAAGGGGGAGGTTTAGTCCCACTTGCTCCACGCGGCCATCCATCTGTATGTCCACGTGTTTAGTTTCGCACCCAACGCAGTCATGGGCACCGTTAGCACTGCACCAGCTCCAGATCCTAGAGCGACAGGCGAGTTGTAGAACTTACCTACCTGAGGTTCTATCGGAGTCATGTATGCTGGCAGCGTCGGTCTCGGATACTTGAAGGCTATCTCAAGTGGGTCTCTTATGAGCAACAAGTTCATCATGTTGAATAGTGGCATTGATAGGCCGACTAGCGTGCCGCCAATGATGATGACAGCGTGCTTGTTGCGTCTTGTAGCCCAGTACGTGAGGTCCAACAGCATTGCCGATGGGATCCACACTGGCACCACGATGAAGTCGTATGGGTAGCCAAGTGCAAACCATGCACCCTTTGCGACCCATGTGTAGATGGTCATGATTGTGGCGTAGTATGTGGCCGTGCCCGGAACGCCAGTGAACAACATGTAGTATACCGCACCCACAGCGAGCATCGTCGACTGTGATACGGAGAACACCACGAATGATGTCCACTGCCAGTCTGTGTAGAATATGTAGTCTCCTGCGTTGATAGTTAGCAGCGTGCTGTTGACAGCAACCACCACTATGAACAGGTAGTGCGTTGTACGTCTAAGCCAGACCATTGGAAACCATGACAGAATGCTTGTATTTAAGATTTTGCATTACCAAAAATCTGGTGCGAAATCCGCACCTACGCCTCAATTTGTAGAAAGCATGACCTGGGTAAAGCTTGCTGTACGTGGATAATGAAAAAGAAAAAGAGAAAAAAGGCTTTTGTTAAGCCCTTACCGTCTTCTCGCCCGTGATCTTCATGATGAAGAAGAATCCGAGGGACTCGATTACGGTCAGAACGGACAGCGCATATAGTCCGCTAGGCAACGGATATGCCCATGGGTAGACTGTGACGCCTACGTAAACACCGCCCGCAGTTGCAGCCCAGCACAGCGCAAAGCCCAGAATGTAAACTGCCTTCATGTTTTCGACTCTGCGGCCGATCATGCGTTCGATGTCGTCACGGCTCTCGCCGCCACCGCCTCCACCGCTACCGCCCTTACGTCCACCACCACTTCCATATCCCTTTGGTAGAGTCATTCTGCTATAGAAATAGGGTATGCCTTTTTAAATTTTGCTGTTCGCAAGTATGGCATAGGGCGGCCTGCGCGGATTTCGTATGTAGAGAAAAAAGGAAAAAGAGGGGGAGAAATGTTTGGCTAGAGAGCGTTTCTTCCGCCAAACATGCTTCCCAAGTTGATGCCCTTGAACCTCGTCACGGCTATGATGGCCGCTACTGCTATTGCAGCGATTATCATGGCACTTACCGGGAACTCGGGCACGACGACTACGCCAAAGTCAGCTTCTTCCGTGAACGCGCCTGTGGTGACTCCGCTTACTGAGTGGATGACCACGCTGATGTTAACCGGACCCGCATTGCTCATCTTGACCGTCTGGGTTCCTGTCGAAGTTTGGCCGCTAAAGGCGTTCTTTTTGTCATAGATGATCGTTCCGTTCTTTTCTGTCACGGTAAAGTCGTAGCTGACATTCTGAAGCTTTTGCCCATTGTTGTCTGCAAAGCCGACGGTAAATGTCGTGGTGCCGTTTGGCTGGATTTCAGCCGGGTTCCAGCTCAGAGTCACGTCAAAGGTTCCTCTTTGTGTAGTCTGCTGAAGCGGAGGCTTTGGAATCTCTTCGACTGACTTTGGAACTGGCGGCTGGCCCATACCTGTGGCAAGCAATTCGAACTTGAACTGGATGGGTGCCTGACCTGATGCTACCTCGACAAATGTCTCTGCCTTGACTGGGTACGGGAACTCGTTTTCTATCCATATCTTGTTGTCTACTCCCTTGTGCCATCCTACCACGGTAGTGTCAAAGGTGCCTGCCGGCACAGTGACCTGCTGCTGCCCTTGCGGCCTGAGCTCTTCTCCGCCTATTGCGGCGATCTTGCCCCATGAACCTGCTTTGAGCGAGAGAGGCTGGGATACTGGCGAGAATGCTTCGAGCCATTGGAGCGAGCGCTGGTAACCTCCTATGAACGGTCTCAGGTCATCAGGTACTTGTGACCCGCCGCCGAGGGACGCAAGGTTATCGCCAAGCCTCAATGTCCCGTTGTAGACGTTGCCTTGGTATTCAACAAACGTCGGCGCTACCCACGCACCGCGATCGTCCTTTTGCTTGAAATAGATTGTGATGTCAAACGGTGCGTCATTGTTGGTGTCATACTCTTGTACCCTGTATTTTACATACATGTCCTGTTTGGCGCCTTCGCCTACGTACCAGAGGTCGTCGGCCGCGTAAGCGCTCTTGACGCTCATAACACTGGCCAGGACTCCGAAAACCAGTACAGCAGCTATCGCCGAGAAGGCGAAATACCTGGACTCCATTACAAAGGAAGTAAAATTTGCAACCTGATAAATGTTTATTTTCCGTCTCCGGTCAGCCGCTTTGCGGCGATAAATAAATAAGTGGATCACTTCAACCCACATGCAGCAACAAAATGTGCAAATGCGCCAAGGTCACGTTCTATGAGGTAGAGTTCAAGCTTTCGGGGCTCAAGGTCATCCCGACGCACAAGAATTGTGGCGAGGGATTGAACGACGATCAATTCAACTCGTTCGAGAAAGAGCTCGTCAAGTACTGGGGCTTTGAGCAAAAATAGTAGTAGTAGCTTATATTTGAAGTTCTGTCACTGTTTAAATGCTCCAACGGCTGCCATTGGTTCATATACGCCAACTTTATTAATGCCGGAGCAAATTCCGTCCTTGGTGGTTTAGATTGACCAAAATGTACAGCGTAACCATTGAAACGACAGGTGTAGATGCAGCCGAAGCCAAGGACTGGGCAAACGAGCTCGCAAACGTGTACGCCGATATGGCAGTTTCGGACGTAAACGTCTCTGGCAACAAGATCTCATTCAAGGCTGGCATGACCGGCATGGATGACACCGAGCCGGACGACATCAAGATGAAGCTTGATGAATACGTCACGATGCATGAGGCATTCAGCGTCAAGAAAATAGACATCCGCTAGGCCGTAGGCCATTTCCGGCCTTTTTTCTTGTTTTCATTCTCTATCGATACTTACAAATCATAACCGATTGTTACTAACGCAGAAATAGAAATTTTGTAAAGGTTGGGGGTAATCAACACATGACTTGCAAGGGTATATGCATCCGTCACAAGGCTCAAAAGCCGGTAGGCTCGGGCAGGTACGCCAGCGGGCAAAAGAGGTGCCAGATCTGCGAGATATTCATCAAGTGGGATGGCCTTTGGTGCCCGTGCTGCGGGTACAGGCTCCGTACAAAGCCGAGGAACCTAAAGTACAAGGCAAAGCTGCGCGCCAAGGCCGCCAAGATGGTCGAGGCGCCGCCAGTCCTTACTGTTAAAAGAAAGTAGCACCCGTAGTCTTTAGGCCCCTTTTTGCGGCCAAGGACAGGCTTTTCTGTAGCCTCTCCAGCTGCTGCTCATCGCCAGATAGGTCCATGGCAATCTGGACAAGCTTGGCGTAGCGCCTGAAAAACACGTCGTTTCTTGCAGCCAGGTTTTCCGCTGCGACCCTGCCTGCGTAGTAGTAGCAGTCGGCGAGCATACTCTTTTCCAGCAGGTGCTCTACCTTGGTGCGCACAAGCTCTCTATCATAGTCTCTGGATTTCAGCTCCAGCATTGCCTCAGTCGACCTTGCTATGGCTGGTCTCGTGGCCCGCTCTATTCCGATACACTCTAGCGCGGCCTGGACGCCGTCTGCCACATCGGCGGGCAGGTCGGCCTGCCTTGTCTGCGCAAGCTCGTGCAAGGGCATTGGCCGCGCGCCGAAAACCGCAAGGGTGCCGGCTACAAGGTGGTACGACGCCATTTTGAGCCACATCGCCCCTGCTACCTGCTGCTCCTTTCTGGCAAGCTTGAACCTCTGTTGGCAGAAAAGTGAGCTTACTAGAGCCTTTCTGCCGGACGCAAAAAGGGCTTTTCTGAATCTGTCTTCTGTTATGCCCTTGAGGGTTGATGAGGTGGAAAATTCTTTTGAATCTCTGATTATTGTCATGCCTCTCAAGGCGACAAGGTGGTCCCTTGGCAGGCTAATGTGCACCAGTTCCACGATGTGGTCGCCGACCTTCTCAAGTCGGTTTTCACCCTGCCCAAACACGGCGATATCGTACTCGCAGCAATCGTGAGACATTTCACCGGCGGCCCTGCAGCCCACTAGGCCCGCAGGATGGGGCAGCTCTGCAACATAGTCCCTGACTGCCTTGGGCACCAACACCATGCCAAGGGCCGGCGGAAGCATTAAAGCTTATACGGGCGACAGGCTGACATCTGTCTGCGAAATGAAAAAAAAGACTGGCAACAACAGCGCGATTTCAGGTCTTGCAGGTAAGATAAAATCAGGCAAGGTGAAAATTGCAGTCTATGGCCTAGGCCACGTCGGCTCGCCGATAGCGTCCGTATGGCTCAGGTTCGGCGCGCATGTTATAGGAGTTGACAAGTCGCCTTCTGTCCTTGAAAGTGCCAGAAAGGGCAGGACGCACGTGCCCGAGCCGGGTGTGAACGAGGCATTTGCAAAGGGGCTCAAGCAAAAGCGCTTTTTCGTTTATGATGATGCAGTAAAGGCGTCGCAGGACTCGCAGGTCAAGATGATCTGCGTGCCGGTTCTGACCGTCGGCCAGTCGCTTTCTGCCGACCTTGGCGCCGTCAAGCAAGTCGCCTCTTCCGTAGGGAAGGGGCTCAAAAAGGGCGACCTTGTCGTGCTGAACCCGAGCGTTCCTCCGGGCACCTCTGAAGATGTAGTCGTCCCGATACTGGAAAAGGAAAGCGGGTTGAAAGCAGAAAGTGACTTTTCAATGGTCTACAGCCCCGAGCGCATCTACGAGGGCAGGGCAATCGAGGACATCGAGGAGCGCTATCCTGCTATTGTGTCCGGCGCCGGCCCAAAAAGCGTCGAGGCCGGATCGAAACTGTTCTCACTCGTGTTCAAGCGCGGCGTTATGACGATGGCAAACATGCGCACAGCCGAGGCCGAGAAGCTGCTTGAAGGCGTGTACAGGGACGTCAACATCGCGCTTGCAAACGAGATGGCACGCTTTTGCGAAAAGGTGGGAGTCGATTTCTGGGAGGCAAGGGACGGGGCAAACTCGCAGCCGTTCTGCCACATCCACAAGCCCGGAGTCGGAGTCGGCGGAGCCTGCATACCAGTCTACCCGCAGTTCATACTGCACACGGCTGATATTGCAAAAGCCGAGTGCAACATCACCCGGCTTGGAAGAAACGTCAACGACTCGATGCCAGCGTACTGCGTCTCGCAGGCGCTTGGCCTCCTCGACGGCGTTGCGCCGGCACAATGCAAGGTGGCAGTCCTCGGCCTTGCGTTTCGCGGCGGCGTGTCTGACACGAGGCTCTCGCCGACCTACAGCGTCATTGATGAATTG
>NZ_CAMLDP010000088.1 GCF_946478925.1 uncultured Nitrososphaera sp.
CGCTGCTGCTACCACTACCGCTGCTGCTACCACTGTGTTTATTATCTCCACTTTTGCCGTGATCGCCTCCCCCGTCACCGCCACTCTTGTCGTTCTTATCTGCCAAATAAACGGGCGAAGACTCACCCTTGCCTTGCAAATGCGCTGAAAAATTATTATTATTATCTGCGCTAGCGGCCGCTGTCAATGCAGGCGCCCCAACCAGTAACACAACCACGCTAGCGGCAAGAATTCTAGCCCAAAGATCCAATCCACGATTCGCCATATTTGATCCTCTTACAGAGGATGTTTCCGGAATTGCCAGAACTATTTAACTATTGAATGCATACCAAAAAAATATGCAAGGATGGCGCTTATTTTAGTAGCTTTAGCCGTTTTTTATGAAATTGTTGTAAACAGCTACCGCTTCCTCTTCATCCTTTGCGCCAACTATGGTCGCCGCGCCGCTCGACAAAAAGCTTACAGACATCTTGCCCGCGTTTGTCGCCGTGATGCCGAGCGTCCCTCGCGTCCTGACCTGGTAGCCGAGCGTCTCGGCTGTCTTGCTGATGCCGCCAAGGTTGACCGGCACGGGGTTTGCCGGCGTGATGGTCCATGTCCTCTTGCCCCGGTCCCTGCCGCACAACTCCTCGATTATCAGCTCCTTTGCCGTCACCTGCTGGCCGTTTATAGTCCGCGCCGTCCCGCAGGCCGGGCACTCGTCCTGCCTTGCTATCTGGACCTTTTCAAACGACAGCTCGTTGAGGTCGACGTACAGCAGCTTGTTCACAAGCGTCGGCTGCTGGCCCGTTATTATCTTGACCGCCTCCGACACCTGGATTCCGCCCACCAGGTACAGTATCGACGGATGTACGCCTTCTGTGCTGCATGCCGGCATCTCGTCTTCGTTGAGCGCCGGGAACAGGCACCGCAGGCACGCAGTCTTGTTCGGGATTATTGTAGTCACAGAGCCGAGCATCCCGATAGCGCCCGCGTAGATGAGCGGAATATTGTGCTTGATGCACGCGTCGTTGAGCGCATAGCGCGCGTCGACGCTGTCCAGCGCGTCTATTATCAGGTCAAAGCCCTTGACGATGCTCTCCGCCGTGTATTTCGTAACTGACGTTGGCACAGGCTCGATCTCGACGGTAGGATTCATCTTGCGCAAGCGGTCAGCGGCGGCTTCGACCTTTACCCTGCCGATGTCGTCCTCCGTGTAGAGGTGCTGTCTGTGCAGGTTTGTTATCTCAATGACGTCCCTGTCGACGATGCGCAGCTTGCCGACTCCCATCGCCACCAGCTGCGTCACCACCGGGTTTCCTATCCCTCCGGCACCGACGACGCACACCTTGGCCGCGCGGAGCTTTTCCATCCCCTCAAAGCCTATCTCCTCAAGCATCACCTGCCTCGAATAGCGCTGCAGCTCCTCGCTTGTCAGCTCGGCGCCTCCTGCCACTGCCGGCAGTATGTAGACGTTGTCGCCGTCCTTGAGCGCGGTCGTCATGCCGCCAGAAAATCGCATGTTCTTGCCGTTCACGTAGATGTTGATGAGCGAGCGGGGCTTGCCGTTATGGTCAAATACGCGGCGCTTAAAGTCGTCGCCCATCTGCTCCGACACCTTGTTGAACGCGTCTTGCAGATCCAGAGCCTCTATGGGGAGCTTTTTCTCTCCCTGGCCCTTGTTCAATACCGACGGTACTGTAAATTCCACTTTTGCCATCTTATAATATCACCCGATCATCGCCGAGACAGCGGCTGCGTCCGGCTTGACAGCGACAAGTTTCGGCAGCACCCCTATAATTGCTTCTGTGGCCTTGAGCCCGTTGCCGGTGACATAGCAGACCACCTTTTCGTCCTTCTCTATGCTGCCTTCTTCCACCAGCTTTTTCAGCACGCCCACTGAAACGCCGCCGGCCGGTTCTGTGAATATGCCCTCAGACTGCGCAAGCATCATTATCCCGTCCCTTATCTCGTCGTCGCCGACTTCCTCCGCAAGGCCGCCGTACTGCTTCAATCGCTTCAGCACATAGATGCCGTCACCCGGGTCTCCGATTGCGAGGCTCTTGGCTATCGTCTCCGGCCTTTCTACTGGTATCACTTCGTCAGAGTTGCGCTTGAACGCGTCTACCACCGGCGCGCACCCGTGCGGCTGCGCCGCCACTATTTTCAGGTTCTTGACGCTTCCAATCAGTCCAAGGGCGTGCAGCTCTTCAAAACCCTTGCAAATCGCGTTGAGCATCGCGCCCGAGCCTACAGGCACTATCAGCCTGTCAGGCACCTCCCAGCCAAGCTGCTCCGCCACTTCGTACGCGAGCGTCTTTGAGCCTTCCACGTAGTAGGGCCTCATGTTGATGTTGACGATGCCGTAGCCCTTGGAGTCGCCGATTATCGAGGCGACCCTGTTTGCGTCGTCGTACGTGCCCTCTACTGCGACAAACTCGGCGCCGTACGAAAGCGCTTGCGCTATCTTGACATGTTCAATATCAGAAGGAGCGAAAATGTAGCACGGCAGGTCTGCCTTTGCAGCGTGCGCTGCTGTCGCAGACGCAAGGTTGCCAGTCGACGCGCACCCTACTGCCTTTAGTTTCGTCTCTTTGGCCCTTGAAACCGCGACTCCGGCGGGCCTGTCCTTGAACGAGAACGTCGGGTTGACCGAGTCGTTCTTGATGTAAAGGCTCTTCAATCCTAGGCGCCCGCCCAGCTTGTCCGCGTGCTGCAGCGGAGTCAGCCCCGCGTTGAGGCTGACCACGTTTGCCTTGTCCGCGACGGGAAGGAGCTCGAAATATCGCCAGTAGGTCTTTTCCCTGAGGTCAAACGTGTGCCTGTTTATCGACACGTCTTTGTACGTCACGTCCAGAGGGCCGAAACAATCTTCGCAAACGTACCGGAATTGCGGCTCGTATTCCCTGCCGCATTCTCTGCACCTTAATGACTTGATACTTCCCATGATTTACGCCCTTTCTCTGAATGCTTGTTATTAGAACATCTCTAAGCACATTTTAAGTATTGCTTAACTTTCTAGTGCATTGATATTGTAATGCTTAACAGAAAATTTCCTGCAATTTTTTAGGCTTTTGCCGCACCAGATGCAGGAAACATGAAAAAATCAAGGCTTTTCCAGCATGTTATGGAAGCAAGTGCGCTCGCCGGTGTGGCACATCGGCTTGTCCGAGTCCACGATGTACAAGAGCGCGTCCGAATCGCAGTCAATCAGGATCTCGTGCACCGGCTGGACGTTTCCTGACTCTTCGCCCTTCATCCAGAGCTTGTTCCTCGACGTGCTCCAGAACCAGGCGTTCCCTGTCTTTATCGTGTTTTCAAGCGCCTCCCTGTTGGCGTAGACGAGCGTCAGCACGTCCTTTGTCCTGCGGTCCTGCACTATCACAGGGAGCACGCCCCCGCGCTTGGCAAAGTCGACGTCGCCGGCAGACTTGACGTTCATGTGACAGTTCGTAGCGCGCAAGGCGGAGAAATAAACCTATATTGTTTGTCCTGCGAAGCATCTTTGCCTTGGCCGCCGAGTCGTCGCTTGATTTTGACGCGTACTGGAAGGCGTGGCTTGCGTCGCGCCTTGCAGAGATGCGGGAAAAGGCAAGAGCGCGCCAGCAACAGGAAGAAGAACAAGAACAAGAGCGGCAAGGGGAAGAGGGGGAACCCTAGCTAGCAACCTTTAGGTGCACGCAATTGCCATATGATGATGGCCATATGATGCTTGACATGCTGCTTCTTTTGCAGCAGCTGTGCGAGCAGCCGGCTTGCAGCAACGCGTACGACGCCGCGATAAAAATCGCGTACGCGGTAATAGTGACTGCGGCAATAATCGCGGTCATCGCGTTTGTGCGAAGGCGCATTTCCAATCGCTCCCTGCGCTGACTTTAGGCAGAGATATATGCCCCCGCCGTAGAAATGCTGTCAGCGGGGTGGGGAAGCCAGGTCATCCCGGCGGGCTCATAACCCGCAGATCGGTGGTTCAACAGGAAAAACATCTTTTTCCGGAAAATCCACCCCCCGCTACTTTGTATGCATTGTATGTTGCTGTTGTAATCCTGATTTTTTTTCCATGCCGTACCTGTGCAGCGGCTTGGTCAGATGCCGGTGCGCCTTGGGCGTAGGCACGTACAGCCCAGGCTTTATCGCCCGCTCTTTTTGCACCATTATTTTCTGCGCCTTTTGGTCGCGGAACTTGCATTTTTCGCACTGGTAGCCCTTGTTTTTGCCCTCAGACTTCATGCGCTTTCCGCACATTTTGCACAGCGGGTTTGCAACGTCGTAGACGGGCGCCAGCTCTTTTACCAGCAAGTATTCGACGTTAAGTATCTTGGGATGGAGAGTCGTGCCCTTGCGCACACCTACTCCTATCTCGATGAGGTCGCCCGGCGCGAGCGCGACTGCAATGTTTGCAAGGCCGGTCGGCTCGTATATTGCCGCCGGCATCTCGGCGCCGGCCTGCTCGACTGAAAACATCACGTGCCCTCCCTCTATCGCGTTCGGCCTGCCCTTTACCCTGCACCTGACGTACCCTGCCGTGTACGCCTTGGCCGCGCGCAAATCAAGCTCGTTCTGCAGGTGCATGTTGGTGCCCTGGTTTGAGCGGAACACCATGTGGCCCTCCAGCTCTTCTGACGGCGCAATCCTGGACATGGCCGACTGCACCACCTCCGGGCTTTCGCCCCGGACGCCAAAGAACACAGGGTCGGGCCCGTGCGGCGCAATAAGCACCCTTTCGTGGTTCTGGTCATAGTTGTTGAACGTGTACGGGAATGTTTCCTTGCTGAACCTGATTATACTGTCATTGTCCACGACCCGTGGCGTGCCGCAGTTTTCCGGCGTGCGGTACGCAATGAGCTCAAACGTGTGGTCGCCGTCGAGGGCGCAGCCCATCGCCCCAAGCGAGCCCACGAGCCCCTGCCCGTTGCCAAACGTCCAGAACCTTATCCCGCATTCTCTTGCCACCTTTTCGGCCTGCTGCCGGCTGGACACGTCGCACATGGCAAATGCGCTGAACTGCTTCAATTTTTCCGGCAAAACCTCGCCTTCCATAAACGCCACGCCCGGGTTTGCCCCGCTGCCGATTGCAGAGCCTTCCTCCACCGCCTGCCTGACGTAATCGACGACCCTGCCTACGTCATTTACTCTTGCCCGCAGGCAGACTGCCCCGTTGCCACGAGTCTTCCAGGGGATGTTGGGGTTGAGCCGTATTAGCAACGGATAATCGACAAGTTCTGCCTCCATCGTCTTTTTCAGCTCCTCTGCGACCCGGAACGCAAGGTGGGTCGTGCACCGGCCCGCCCTAGAGTCGGTGTCGTCAAAGGCGATGTGGAGGAGCATCATGATGTTTGCAGGATGGCAGAAATTGGCTTAATAGTGTATGGCCGGGACCGGAAGAATACCAAGCGTACATGAGAACTCTATATATTATACAAATGTCGATGTATGCCTAGTCTATCTGCCCAGCTAGACTGGCTGAAAAGATGCAGGCCCCCTGCGTTGTGCCAAATGAACAGAGCCACGACCATTGGTGGCGGTTTACTCCGCTACATATCCCTCGGTGCCCCGCAACGCCTGCATTGATCAGCCTCTCTTTTCACCGCGAATCATATATCGCTGTTATACAGACGGCACAGAGTTTAAATAGTTTCAAGCACTGACAACGTTCAGTGAACTAGATGCCAGTCGCAATACTTCCTGATGTTTCTGAACAGCACTGCATCGGCTGCGCGCTCTGCGTAGAAATCTGCACCGCTCTCGGTCCAGATGTGCTCAGAGTCAAGCCGGTGGAAGGATGGAAGAGGGGTAAGGCATTTGTCTTCTATCCAGAGAGATGCATCTCCGATGGAGCGTGCATCGGCGTTTGCCCGACAAAGGCAATCTTCTGGATGAGGCCGATGGATTACACCCCAGGACAGCCAGTCCCACTGAAGAAGCACGGCCTCTTCGTGAAGGGCTGGGAAGAAGGTTAAGTCCTTCTTTCTCTTCTCTTTTCTTTCTTTTTTAGAACCTTTTCAATTAACATTTTAAATAACTCGTTGTTTCTTTGCTGCTGTAAGCTATTTGGTCGAGTGGGACGAGCAGATAAAGGCGCACCTCTTCTGGATCTGGAAAGAAGACGAGGGCCTGCTAAAGCGCGGCAGGGAGGGGATGTTGGTGATAACCGACCGGCGCCTTGCGTTCATATCCAAGACAGAGATGACGTACCGGGCGCACGACGCGCATTCCCACCGGCAGCTGAACCGCTTCAAGGAAGGCGAGAACGTTTTCCGGCCGGCGGAAGGGTATAGCACAAAGGACCTTGAGAAGGACCTCGACAAGAGCCCGGACAATTTCGAGGTGCCGTTCCGGCAGATAATGGACGTCACCTCGGAAGAAAAGAGGTGGGGCACGCTCCTCAAGGTAAAGCTCAACCTCGGCGACACCACGAAAACTGTGAAATTCTCGATAGTCAAGGGCTGGGTCACGTACCCCGCCAAGGACCCGCTGGAGTTCCAGCGCATGGACTGGGCCCCTCTCATCAACCTTGTGAAAACGGCGGCATAGTAGCGGCTTTGCCGTTCCATGGATCATTTTAAATCGTTTGTTGTCGAGCTTGAGATGGCAT
>NZ_CAMLDP010000089.1 GCF_946478925.1 uncultured Nitrososphaera sp.
AGCGCAAAAGGGATAATAGCTACCTCCCAAATCACATAGACAGCTTATGCTGATGATTGGCGGCGTGGACGAGGCGGGGCGCGGCTCGATAATAGGGCCGCTCGTCGTCGCCGGCGTCTCTGTCCGCGAATCCAAAGTTGCGAAATTAAAGGAGATGGGCGTCAAGGACTCGAAGCAGCTGACGCGGCAGGCCCGCGAAAGGCTCCACGACGAAATAGTGAGCATAGCCGACCACTACCATGTGCACACGATAAAGTCGACGGAGGTTGACAGCCACGTGCTTCAGCGCGGCCTGAACAGGCTGGAGGCAAGGGCGATGGCGCACGTCATCGGCAAGATGAAGGTCGACGAGGTGTACGTCGACTGCTGCGACACAAACCCCGAGCGCTACAGGGAGCACATCGCCGGCCACCTGAAGAGCGCGCCGCCGGCAAAGATACACTCGATGCACCACGCGGACAGGATAAACGTCGTGGTGTCCGCCGCGTCGGTATTGGCCAAGGTAACACGCGATTCTGAAATACAGAAGATTAGGAAGCGCTACCGCGACATCGGCTCCGGCTACCCTTCCGACGAAAAGACGATGCTTTTCATCCGCAACTGGGTGGAGGCGAAAAAGGTGCCGCCGGCGTTTGCAAGGAAATCGTGGAAGCCCTTGCGAATCATGCTCGAAGGGATGGAGCAGAGGACGCTTTTCTAGGACTTGAAAAGCAGTAGATCATGCCGTGGTCCTTGTCAAAAGGCTCTAGCTTTAGGATCTGATCTATCTTGAATCCCGCCTTTTCCAGTTTTTTTGCCTCCTGCGCTATCACCGCATTCGGGTCGCGTGTGACGTCGATGCTCTGCGTCTTTACCAGAAGGAGCATGATTCCTCCCGGCTTCAGGTACGCGTTGCAGTTTGCTATCGCAATGTCGGTCTGGTCCGGCTGGGCGATGTCGCAGTAGACCACGTCGACCTTGCCGAACACGGAAAAATACGAGTTTGGCTTCCTTGCATCTTCAAGGACCGGCACGACGTTCTTGCGCTTTGACGCCACGTTCTCTATCAGCTCCCTTGCGACGCGCGTCGCCGGCTCTACTGCAAACACTATCCCCGAGTTGCCGACGATGTCAGAGACATGGCTCACTGTCGTTCCAGTTGAAGCGCCGAGGTACAGAACCTTGGTGCCGTTTTTTATCGGCAGGTTCTTTAGCCCTTTTTTCAGCGCGCCGGCAAGCTTGCTCCGGAAAGGGTCCCACAGCCGGTATTCCTCGCCCCCCTGCTTCACCAGCTTTTCGCCGTAGACGCTGTCGCCGGGGACGAGGTTAACCGTGGCCGCGTGCTTTTCGCCGCCGGAAAAAATCCACTTAATATCGTCGTTTTCCAAAGCGTTTTCTGTCCTTTCCCGACTTGCCCTGCGAGCCGCTATAGCCGCTGCTAGAGCCGCCAATGTCGCCGCTGCCACCCTCACGTCTGTCCCGGCCATAGACTCCACCACCGGCGCTGCTGGAGCCGCCACTTGCACTAGCACTGCTGTCACGCCTATCGCGGTCGCTGCCGCCACCGAATCTCCCTCCGCCGCCGCGCCTGTCGCGGCCATATCCTCCTCCACCGCCACCATAGCGCCTTCCTCCACCGCCGCCGAACCTTCCGCCTCCTCCGCGCCTGTCGCGGCCGCCGCTACCACCACCGCCCCGGCCCTCGCGGCGCTCGTGCTCCCTGTATTTCTTGTCGCGCTCTTTCTCAGGCACCGGCTCCTTGTACTTTTCGCGGATCTCTTCAAGGCGCGTGTTCAGTTTTTCCGTTATCTGGGTGTCCTTGCCGGCGTGCCGGTAATAGTCAATCCTTGCGGCTATTGCGACCTTGGACGCTATTGCGCGGGCTATTTTGCCCCGCTGCCACTTTGGAGCAGAGTGTATGAGCGGATGCTGGAATAATATGCCGTGCTTGGGCGGCCTTGCGCCCGTCTTTAGCGCCCTGAAAAGCGCCTTTTCTGCTCCGAGCACCTGAATCGTGCTTGCGGGAAGCACTGCAAGCCTTGCGAGGCTTCCGGCCTTGGCGATGAGCCTTGCGCCCACCGCGGCCGTCAGCAGTTCCTTGACGTTCGGGGCGACCACTTCCATCGCCGCCTCGATGTGGTCAGAGAGTATGCGCCTCAGGTCCGACTGCAATATGACCTGGTCTGCCAGCTTTTTCACTATTGCGAGGTTCTCCGGCGTCATGTCGCCACCCCTGCTGCGCCTTGCGCCGTCAATGATTATCTCTACCTTTTTGTCCTGCATCCCGGCGCTCTCTAGGATTTCTTTTGTAATTTTGTCACGCGAGCCGGCCCTGCTGATAATCTCTGCGTGCGCGACCTGGCTCTGCACCAGGTTGTCGAGTTCTGGATAGTGCAGCCCGTACCACTCGCGCATCCTCGTGCCGATTGTATTGATTATCTTGTCCAGCTCATCCAGCGCGTTTATCGACTGGACTATGTGCAGGTCGAGCTTCTCCGACGCCTCCTTTACGCGGGAAGACGAAAGCTCTATCGCAAAGTCGCGCAGCGCCTGCATGGCGTCCTGCGGGCTTGCCGCAAAGCCGGCTTTTACGATATAGTCGGGCTTGCTCCCCTGTATCTCTTGCTGCTGGGCTTCCTGCATCATCTGGGTGTTGGGAAGGCCGGCCTGGCGCAGCACTATGGCCACGCTTGCGTCGTTTACGGATATCGTATCAAATGAGCGCAATTTGTCCACAAAGGACTTGATCTCGTCGGGCGTGCCCCCGCTCTTTAGCAGTCGGTACGAGCGCAGCGCGCTGTCGAATTTCCTTGACGCCACGGCGTTGCCGGCGCCGTCAAAGGCGGCTATGCCAAGCTCCAGCAGGACCACGGAGCAGGAGTTACTGTTACTTGAAGACATTTGAAAAGTGCTACAATAATGCCATTAAAAAAGTTAGGGTCAAGGGACCTGCCTCGCTTTTGTAAAGGCCAAAAGCAAACAAGGATTTTCTTGCTAGAATTTATACCCACCCGACCCACCAACAGGCGTGGGACTTGCGCTTGCTGACAGAAAACAGCTTGAAACGTTGCTAAAGGCGGCCGCCAAAGACCCCAAGGTGGCGACAGCCCTTGCGGGCAGGATGGTCCCGGGGCAGGGCGACGCAAAAGAGTTTGCGTATGGCCTCCTGTCGGGCATGGTCATCGGCAGCTTTATAGCCTCTTTTGAAGCCAGAAACGGCAGGCAGCCGGACAGGGACGAGACTTCTGACCTGCTGTCAATCGTGATGTCTGGGATGCCAGCGCTAAGAAAGGCCATAATGAAGCAGCTTGACATGCGCTAAGCAAGTAAGTGAACATTGTTCGAAAACGTTTATCTAATGTTTACGTCACAAAGCCTCCGGTGGAGCAAAAGTCCAAGGTGCCAGTCGCCGTGCGCGACATCATCATCGTCGTTGCCGGCGTGGCCATAGTGTGGCTTGGACTGAGGCTTGCGTTTGACACCAACAACCCGTTCTACGTGGTTTCCAGCCAGAGCATGGTTCCTGTCCTGCAGGTAAATGACGTCCTTGTGGTGAGGAACGGAGGCTCATGGGACACCCTCCATGTGGGCGACATCATTGTGTTCAACAGGCCCGACGGCGAGGACCGCGTCATTGTCCATCGCGTGGCCGAGATAGGCGAGAACTCCGCCGGCGACCGCGTCATCAGGACAAAAGGCGACGCAAACCCGGCCTCCATACCCGGCACCGACTATCCCATACACAAGGACAACTATATCGGCAAGGTCGTGTACGTCCTGCCGGGCGCCGGCGTGATAACAAAGATCATCAGCCCGCCCGTCAACTATATCATAATCGCGATAATTCTCGTGATACTATTTTTCAGCAAGTGGGGCGGCAGAAAGGGAAAAAGCGACTCTTCGCAGCCGTCGCCATCGTCGTCCTCATCCGGCACGCCGACGGGCCAGCCGCCGGCATGAAATCCATGACGGAATACCTGACTTTTAACACGCCGGAAAGGCACGCTTTTGTAAACATTACGCCGCAGGTGAGAAAAATAGTCGACGAGAGCGGCGTGAAGGAGGGATTGGTCCTGGTGAACGCGATGCACATCTCGGCAAGCGTCTTTATCAACGACGACGAAAGCGGCCTGCACCAGGATTTTGAAAGGTGGCTTGAAGGACTTGCGCCGTACTCGCCGGAGAGCTACCTCCACAACCGCACCGGCGAGGACAACGCCGATGCCCACCTAAAGAGGCAGGTTATGGGCAGAGAAGTCGTAGTTGCAGTCACAAAGGGCAAGCTTGATTTCGGCCCATGGGAGCAAATTTTCTACGGCGAGTTTGACGGCCAGAGGCCAAAGCGCGTCCTGGTGAAGGTCATCGGCGAATAGAGAGAGAGAGAGAGGAGTAGAGTATTTAGCTCCGCTTAAATCGGCCGACTGAAATTTACTTCAAATTTTCAACAAATCGTTCGAAATATGGCAAGCAGGTATATATACTGCCCCTTTATAAAGGGGAGTGTGCCCCAGACCAAGCCCATAGTCAGCATTGAAAACGTGGTAGCTTCTGCGACCGTTAACCAGACGGTCAACCTAAACCTCATCACCCAGATATTCCCCGACGTCGAGTACCACCCGGACCAGTTCCCGGGTCTCGTGTTCAGGCTGAGGTCGCCCAAGACTGCTACCCTGATTTTCAGTTCCGGCAAGATGGTTTGCACCGGCGCAAAATCGGAAAAGATGGCAATCCAGGCGGTCAAAAACGTGGTCCAAAAGCTGAAAAAGGGAGGAATCCCGCTTGAAAACGAGCCGCAGATAGAGATACAGAACATCGTGGCGTCTGCAAGCCTCGGGGGCAAGATACATCTTGAATTGGCTGCACGTGTACTGCCAAGGAGCATGTACGAGCCGGAGCAGTTCCCCGGCCTCATCCACAGGATGCTGGACCCAAAGACGGTCATACTGCTCTTTGCCTCCGGAAAACTGGTGTGCACCGGCGCCAAGAAGGAGAGCGAGGTGTACAGGGCGGTCGGCAACCTACACACGCTGCTCGAAGAAAAGAACCTGATGATCTACGAAGGTTGAAAGGGTAAAGGGTTATTAGCACTTGTACTAGAATGTGTCAATAGTGGCCCGGGCGCTTGCGTTTGCTTTGGTTGCAACAGTCATTGTTGCAGGGTTTGTAGCAGCACCGGCGTTTGCCGCAACGGGCTCCCGTCCCGCGTACATCTATGACAGGGCGAACATCATCACGCCAGAATACAGGCAGACAATCGATGCGTACCTGCGCGGCCTTGACGACGCGACCACCAACGAAATAGTGATCTACACCATCCCAAGCTTTGTAGGCCACGGGATAAAGAAGGACGGAATAGAGATTCAGGACCGGGACATGCTTGCCAACTATATCTACAACGAGTTGACGCTGGACGGAAAAAAAGGGATAGGCAAGGCTGGAAAGGACAACGGCGTGCTCGTGCTGGTGTCGCTAGAGCGCGACGCAGGCGGAGGCTCCATGAGGATTGAAGTCGGCAGGGGGCTTGAAGGGAACATCACGGACGGGACGGCAGGTGAGATCCTCGACCGGTACCTGGTGCCGGCAAGGCAAGAGTACGAGAACACGGGAAGCACGGCGGCGTTTGACAGGGCGTTTTACAACACGGTGATTGCCCTGGGCGCGCGGACGGGCTACCAGGCAGGCGACTCGGTGTCTGTGCCCACAGACAGCTCGCGGCCGGTGACAGACGACAATAATATGCAGACTATATTTTTTGTATTGTTCTTTGTGGCAGTAATAGCTATAGGCGTGCTCAACGCCAAGTATGGAAGGGGAAGGAGAAGAGGCGGCTACGTCGGCGGAGGGTATGGCGGTGGCTGGGGTGGAGGTTGGGGAGGCGGAGGAGGAGGGGGTGGCGGCTTTGGCGGGGGAGGCGGCAGGTCCGGCGGCGGTGGCGCGGGGCGCTAAAAGTAATAAGTAGGCACAAATAAAGAGAAGCTGCTACCACCTTGGTTAAAAAGAGCATTATAATAGCAGGCGCCGCAGTTGGCATCATCGCAATAATTTTCGGCTCGCTGTTTTCCATGTATTTTTCGGGCTTTAACGCCGCGCAGGCCAAAGACGAGAACGTGAAAAAGCTGGCGGGGGACATTGACGTGCAGCTGCAGCGCCGGTACGACCTGATACCCAACATAGTCAGGACGGCGCAGACGTACCTCCAGTTTGAAAAGAGCGTGCTTGAAAACGTCACAAAGCTCAGGACAGACTGGCAGAGGGCCCCGACAGTCAACGAGCGTGTGCAGACGAGCAACCAGATAGAGCAGGCGCTCAGCAAGATCCTGATAACGTACGAGAACTACCCTCAGCTAAAGTCCGACCAGCAGCTGACAAGGGTCATGGACGAGCTTGCGGGCACGGAAAACCGCATAGCAGTCGCGCGCACCTACTACAACGACGGCGTGCGGGA
>NZ_CAMLDP010000090.1 GCF_946478925.1 uncultured Nitrososphaera sp.
TTGCCGAAAGGTCAGCATAGGATAAAAACCTACTCAATCCGGAGATATCTTACATTTGGATGCTTTTTCAATGAGGGTTTTTGCTCTTTGGTAGATGATTGGTGATATGCCCACTTATGATTTCTGAGCTAGAGGGTCATCAATAACCCCGCCTTTCGGGTGTCTAAGGTGGGGGGATAAAACCGGTAAAAAGGGCTAGATGATGTGTAGTAGAAGCTTTGCATACTTTTCACGATAACACCATGATGGGCGGAGCCATTCCTTGAAACAATCGATTCGTTAGTCCTTAGGTCCTTGTGGCATTTCCAACAAAGGCCTTCCTGATTGAACAATCATGGCGTTTTTTCTTCAGGAACTTTATGCAGCAGAAACGCAGCCAAAAAGGCGATCCCTGCAGACAGAATTATCAAGGGGGTACTAAGGAAAAAATCGTGATGCGTGCCTCCTACTACTACAGCAAGTAATAGCCGATGTGCAAACACTTCCGTAATGTATATGACCAGAATTTCCCAGCTCCAGGCGGGGCTCTTGAACAATTCAACTCTGCGGATTTTGTTCAATATGAAAACCGTGGCTGAAGTGGCTCCAACGGCTAGCGCGTACCATACAAACCAATTCTCTGGCTCGAAGTAATTTAGAATGATAGCCGGAATGTTTACAGAAAATACGACAATCAATACTTCTGCGTACCAGAATTTTTGCTTAAACAAACTAACTGTCTTGTTACTTCGCTGCAATGAAGATTTGTTCGCTAGCCAGCCATACTAGATAACGAGTGAGTAGTCTAACTTTAGAAGCCACTGCTATTAGCTGAACATGAACATCTCTCAATAATTGCCGCTTTTGGCCAGTCTGGCTCGGAGGTTTACCGTCAAAACCTGTCACATTTCAGAAGGAATGCGTGCCAAAAAAGGCATTGACAGGTTCTTTGTTACTGATTCCATCAGGCCGTCCAGGCCTGCGGTTGCTTCTTCTAGTTTTTTGCGCCACTTTACGAGTATTTTGCTTGCGGGCATCTTTAGCTCTTTTGGTAGAACCTTTGGGAAAAGCGCTGAGGGTGGGACTCGAACCCACGAGTCCCGAAGGACATCAGCTAGCACGTCAAGTTTGCGTGTATGATCTCGAGGCTGACCCCGTTCAGGGTCTAGGACGACTTACCTAGCTTGGGTACCTCAGCACCCCTTCCTGCAAGGGCGTTGCAATTTATGCCTTTGTAAGGCTGAAAAATTATATAATCAGGCAAACTTGATAACAGGCGTGTTGGCGACATCCATCAGGCCACCGTACATAGAAGAAGTGAGAAAGCTGACCGTTTCCGACCTTGCAATCGCTTCAGGTCTTTCAGACGCGCTGCGCGACAGGATGAAGGAGTACGTCGCCATCGACCCATTCACCGTGGTCGACCCGTTTTCCGACAGCGATGACTGCACGTACTCGGCCGTGGTAGACAGGGAGAACCCAAACCGCGTCGTTGCAATGATAGTGAACAAGCGCAACTCGCTTCCGCAGCTCCCCTGGTCCTCGATTCTTGGCGAGCGCCTGGCCAAGGTGTCGATGACAAAGGAGGAGGCAAAGGCGCTAAAGCACGAGATGATGCCAAAAGAGTGGGGCAACTTTTACCCGTACCGCAGAAACGGCAGGGTTGCAGGCTACTTTATGTTCGCATTCCAGGTCTGCGGTCTGCGCTAGTCCCCGCTTCCTTCATTTCTACCACGGAAATCTTGTGGAACTGCTTTACCATCTTTTCCAGCGACTTGCGCACGTCGTCCTCGTCGCCGGAGGAGATACGGAGGACTTCAAGGTAAAGGTCTTCAAAAGTAATGCCGTTGCACATGTTCCACAGAGAAACGGCAGTGTCGTTTACGCGGTAAGCCTCGCCCCGGTAGTTTATCAAAAGAGGAGTCCCGTCCCGGTCGTTGCCAACTTCGCCCCGCCGTATGATTATCTTGTCTTCTTCCCTTTTCAGCAGCATCCTTGCGTCACGTTCAGCTACCCTACCATGTTCTGGTTATTATCCATTCTGGCTGCTTGCAATCAATCTTAAAATAAGCACAGCGGCAAAAAAAACCATGTTCAAAAAGGCGGAGCAGGAGAAAAAGAAAGAAAAGACGGTCCTGCTCACGCGCCAGGCCGCAGACGGCATCATCACGTTTTCCAAGACGTACCATCCAAACGAGGCGATACTCATCTTGCAGGGCAAAAAGAAGGGCAACGAGATAATGATAGACGGCCTGGTCATCCCGCCGTTTTCGTCAAACGGCCCGTTCTACTCGGGGTTTTCGCTGTACGACCTGCCGTTTGACAACTCGTACATCGGCACTGCGCACTCGCACCCCGGCCCGTCAAACAGGCCGTCGCTTGAGGACCTGAACCACTTTTTTGGCTTTGTGTCGGTGATAATCCACTTTCCGTACGAGTACGAGAGCATAGGCGCGTACGAAAGGACGGGCAAGAGCATGGAAGTCAAGATAGTCGACTAGCAGAGAGCCGGGATCAGAATGATATGGCACCGCGACATTGCAGCGGATATTTATTAATAATTGATAAAAGTGATGTAAGGAAGATTCGATGAAACCAGGGAAGGTCAGCCTAGGAATTTCGGATGATTTTCCGACGCTGGTTTCAGTTGTGCAGGACACGGATTGTTTGTACGGAAAACTCCAAACATCTTCTTTAGACAAGCAGTACTCGGTAGTTTTCTGCGACGGCTACATTGATGATCAAAAAAACAATGCCAGAAAATGGATAGCTGGCAAGACATGCCTGATAAAAAATGATGAAGACACTTTGCTCTGGATAAAAGATGTTGAAAGGCCAATTAACGCGGCTGTTTCAGATACGGGCACCACCGCGTTGCTGCACACCACATACAGAGAGCCGTCAAAGACTTTGCCGCGACAATTTGTAGACTTGGGCGGCACTCTTGCAGTAATAGGACTGTCTGGCAATGAAATCTTTGCAAACGAGTTTGGATCGAACATCCATGCGTGTGCTATATCTCCGGAAGGAAAGCTGGTTTCAGTCGCCACCCTGGCACCAGATAATTCAGTATACTGTTTTCATGCGCTGGAGAAAAGGCTCGTCTGGAAGTACAAGAACCGTTCAAAGAACATGGTGCTCGGCTTGGCTTTCAACGGAACCCAGATAGATGTTTTTACAGGCAAGACCCTTGCCAAAATGGAAAAAGAATATGCCCTGTCTTTGACTGACGGCAGTTTGACGCCAGAATATCAGAAAGAGCTTGAACCAGTCAAGAAACATCAGCCTTCACAGCAAAAGGCCGAGGCCCTGATTGCCAGACTAGGGACAGCGAACGATACTCGTGATGTAATGAATGCGCTTGAGGAGTTGAAGTCATTTGTGTCTACCAAGGGTTCGATAGCGCATTACGGCATAATCCTGAACGCCCTAGGGGACCGCCTGCAGGAAGAAAAGGAGGTATTTAATGCGGTGTGGAAGGTCCTGCGCGTGATAATGAAGAAAAAGCCGGAGATGGTGGACCCGTATATTCCGGAAATTCTTGCTTTACTAAGAGGCAGGTCGGGCGAGGAAGTTGAAGGTGTCCTGATCATGTTGGGCGAATTGGGGAGTGCCAACCCGGCGTGGGTGAAAGATGAACAGCCGTTCATCATGGAAAAATTGGTGGAAAGCAAGGTTTGGAACGAGAGAAGATATGCAGCTCTTGCGATGGGCTCCATCGGCTCTTCAGAACCATCATTCGCCAAAGACGCAATACCTATCATGATAGGATATGTCGCCCATCCCAAAGAGGTAGCAAGAGAGCTTGGAAATCTGGCCAAGACAGATCCAAAAGTGTCCATCGACCTTGGAGTTGCGGCGTCCATGGGAGCAGACCCTGCAGTTTGGCTTCAAGACGCTTGCATTGACGCGCTTGGGATGATTGGCGAGAAATCGCCCGAGTCTGTAGGTGGCGCAATAGCCCTGCTGGAAAGCGTCGCCAAAGAAGATAATTCGCCTTATACCAGAACAAAGGCTGCACACGCGCTAGACCTGATACGCAGAAAGAGATAACGATTTCAATACGCATCCTGACCGTCAGATAGAGCATATGTATTACTTAGGAGACGCCGTTATTTTTGCGCCTGAAAAAGTCCAGTTCCACCCCGCGCTTTTCATCATAGCTGAAGGTGAACGCCTCGTCAGGCATTATCGGAAAGCTGGAAAGGGTAGAACCAGAGCAAGTGACGCACCTGTCGCCCGCTCTCGACTTGTCCGTGTACGTGACGCACCAGCGGCACGTTTCGCACAGTAGAAAAATAGACGGCTGCGCCTTTTGCATTCCAGTAGTAGAGTTACATGGCCATGTTTTTAAGCTCTGTTGCCAGCCCCGGAAGCAACTTGCATCCTATTGCGACTACTATTACTATTCATCGGGTAGCAAGTCGCGTCTTGCCGCAGCGCGTTACATCTAGTGAAAAGTTACCAGATGCAGGCTCGGAAAACTTAATAAAAGAAACAGTTCAAGTATCCATGACTTATGAACTGGATGGCCCAGACGATGATGTGGATAATGGTGTCACTTGGCATCAGCATCGCACTCAATTTCCTGCTGGGCCCATACCTAGGATGGCTGACCATAATCCCGATAATCGGCGTGTTTCTCGCCATGTCGTATTTCATCCGCAGGCGCCAGATGGCCCGCATGGGCATGGGAGGCCAGGGCGGAGGCTTTGGAGGGATGCTCGGAGGCGGCGGTGGAATCAACTATGTCTGCATCGCCTGCGGGCACAAGTTCAAGGGCGGTGCGTGCCCTCGCTGCGGCTCCAAGATGAGAAGGGCCGACTTTTAGATACAGGAAATGTCGCTTGAACTACTGCGCAACAAAGCGTTCTTTCAGAACACCATAGACGTCTGGATAGCGTACTGTGAAGAGACAAAACGCGATTGGTACGACACTGGCGCGTACCGCAAGTTCATCCAGCACCTGAACGCAAGCGGGATAAAGATGCAAAAGTTCCCACTGTGCATCAAAGAGTCAGGTGGCATGTACGAGCGAGGCAAGGACAAGGCGCAGTTTTTGGAGGAGCTGTCGAAAATGTCATCGGACGACGCGGCGGCGTACACGGTGAAACTGAGCGAAAGCGTGCTTGCCGCAATCCGCTCGTTTGCAGCAGCTTAATCACTACTCGGGTCTAGAAATTTAGAGCAGGCAGGCACCTAACTTTAGCAGGCACGGCTAATACCGATTTTGCCGAACTCATCCGAGTGTCCGAAGACCTTCCTGTCGGCGTCAGCGAAGAGGAATTTTCAGAACACAGAGTAGAGAAGGCAGCAGAACAGCAACAACAGCAGCAAAAGCAAGATACAGCCGTTGTTTTTGACAGCATCGTCGGCTATGACGACGTGAAGCGCTTGTTCCAGATGTCGCTTTCATCTGACAAGCCGGTGCACATACTGCTCGTTGGCCCGCCGGCGTCAGCCAAGACGCTTTTCATGCTGGAGTGCATGAAGCTAGAGCGCTCGTATTTCACGCTTGGAAGCCACAGCACCAAGTCAGGCATGATAGACTATTTGTTCGAAAAGAGGCCCCGCTACCTCATCGTCGACGAGATAGAGCACATGCCCATGAAGGACCAGACCGCGCTTTTGAGCCTCATGGAGACAGGCATCGTGGCGGAGACAAAGTTCCAGAAAACGCGCAACACGCAGCTGAAAACGTGGGTGTTTGCGACAAGCAACGGCACCGAGCGCATGTTGACTCCATTGCTGTCAAGGTTCATAGTGCTCCACTTCAAGCAGTACTCCCTCGGCAGTTTCACCGAAATCTGCACTCACCTTCTTGCCCGGGAAGGAGTCGCGCCCGACGTCGCGGCCGCCACGGCGGACGCGGTGTGGAACAAACTGAAATCCAAAGACATACGCGACTGCGTAAAACTGAGCCGCCTTGCAAAGAACAAGGAGGATGTCGAGTGGATAGCCCAGACGATGCGCAACTACAAAAAGCAGTAAATTCTTATAATTTCGTGCGCTAGAAACCCTAATGGGGCTTGACCTAAAGCCGCTCATAAGCGCAGTTCCGATAAAACTTGCAGAATTGTCAGGCAAGGTAGTCGCCATCGACGCCTTTAACACGATATACCAATTTCTCTCCACCATCCGCGGGCCCACAGGCGAGCTTCTCATGAACGGGCGCGGGGAGGTGACGAGCCACCTCAGCGGCCTATTTTACAGAAACGTCAACCTGCTTTCGGAAAACGTAAAGCCGGTGTACGTCTTTGACGGCAAGATGCACGAGCTAAAGGCGCAGGAGATAGAGCGCAGGTACAAGTTAAAGCAGGAGGCAGTCGCGCAGTACAACCACGCGCTTGAAGAAGGCAGGATGGAAGATGCGGTGAAATACGGCAAGCGCACGTCCGTCCTGACGGACAGCATGGTGGAAGAGTCGAAAATGCTG
>NZ_CAMLDP010000091.1 GCF_946478925.1 uncultured Nitrososphaera sp.
GGGGGTGAAGCATATCGGCATCGTCCTCTTGCCATCTTCTTCAAATGTTTGCATGGCAGACATTAGAGCGCGCAAGATTATAACTCTTTTCTTCTTTCTGTACTAGAGCGCTGCGTCGCCTGTTTCCTTGCTTCCGATGTCGTATGCCTCTGCCACGTCGTAGACGAATATCTTGCCGTCAGACGCCGAGCCGGTGCTTATCGTTTTCATGATGTCGTCGATTATCGGCTTGGCCAGCTTGTCGGCGACCAGCACCTCGATTTTTGTGCGGAACCCGAACTCTGGCACGTAGCGCATTACGCCTCTCCCTACCGCGACTGGCTCTCTTTTTGCGCGGCCCCTGCCCTTGATATCATAAAACGACATGCCGCCCACCTTGTGCTTGTGGAGGATCTCGTTGACCTCTTCGAGACGCTCGTGTGGAATTATCAGGTCCAGCCTTTTCATATCTCGATAAAGGTCGGCAAAACGTAATAAGCCTTGCTAAACTGCAAAACTAGGAATTTATCACAAAATCCTTGTTTTATGATAGCGCAAAAATGAGGAGAAAGTCACCGCAGCTATGACGGCGGCGACCTGATCGTCCCGCTGTTTACTAGGGTTCCGATGTTTTTGTTACACTATTTTACTGCCTGGCAGTTACGCCGCCGTCGACCATGAGCACAGTCCCGGTGACCCATCCTGCGTCGTCCGACGCTAGGTACGCGACTGCGCCTGCCACGTCCTCTGGTTCGCCTATCCTGCGCAGCGGAAACGTTGATTCTAGCACCTTTTTGGCGTTTTCATCCTGCAGGTACGGCTCTATCATGGAACTGCGGATGGTGGAAGGCGCCACGCAGTTGGACCTTATCCCGTACTGCCCGTACTCGACTGCGATGCTCTTTGTGAACATTATCACGCCGGCCTTGGTCGCGCCATAGACTGCAAGTGGCACCTTGGGTATGGAGCGTATGCCAAGTGTCGATGAGACGTTGACGATGCTCCCGCCCTTGTTACCGTTCATCATTATCGGGATGACGGCTTTGGTCATCTGGAACGTGCCTATCAGGTTCGTGTCGACAAGCTCGCTCCACTGGTCTTCGGTCATCTCGTGGAAGCAGACGGGGTCGTTTATGCTGCCCGCGTTGTTGACTAGGATATCTATTCTGTCAAAGGACGAGATGGTCTGCTCGACTGCGCTTAACACCTCGGCCTCCTTGGTTATGTCGGCCGCAATGGCCAGGGTGTTGTTTTTCTTGTTGTCGTCTCCTGCCTCGGCCGCCGCCTTGGCAAGCCGGTCGCGGTTTCTCCCGATGAGTGCGACCTTGCAGCCCTCCGATACCAGCCTCTTTACTATAGCCCGCCCAACACCGCCGCCAGCACCAGTGACGATAGCAACCTTGCCTTTAAGGACCATATATGACGGCTAATTGGCGGATTGAACTTTTAAAGTGTTTGAAAGCAGATGGGGCTAATGCGGCTGCTATTTATCCTTCTTGATGGCTTTTGCAACGGCCGCCTCCAGCTCTGCGACGATTGCAGAAATGTCGGAAGGGTCACTCTTGAACGTCGCGCCCGCCGCATAGTCGTGGCCGCCTCCCTCCGGCAGGTACGAGGCCACCTGCCGGCATGAGACTCGGTCGTTGCTCCGGCGTATGCTCACCTTGCCTTTTGCGCTGTAAAACATGGCTAGGTCGGCGCCGGTCGCTGCAAACACCTCCTCTGAAAAGAGGCTGCTGTTGAGGTACGGGGACGCCTGGACGTACGCCACCTTTACACTATCTACAGTCCTGACCTGCAATGTCGAGAGCGCCTGCACCTTGGCCTCGTCACGCAATTTTGAATATCGAACATAGTCCTCATGCATGTCCGTGTCCCACAGTATCCCCTTGGCCGACTTTTTCGCAAGGGCTGCGAGCCGCTCGTAAAAGTCAGGGAAATTCTGGTAGTAGCGTATCAGCTCCGTTATCGGCGTGAGGTACTGGTCCTTTGTGAAAAAGTCCATAGTGTGCGCCATGCTCGCCAGTTTTTTCGCAAGGTCGTTTTCCGGCACCAGCCTTTCATACATCAGGTCTGCAGCGCACTTGTTTCCAGACGGGTCGTGAACCAGTTCCGCGTACTCTTTTACCGCGTCGATTGCGGCCTGCGACCATGGGTGGTGGTCGACCCACATCAGCTTCCAGCCGTTGCGCGACGCGTCTGTAAATATCTGCCGGCAGGTCTCTATCGCGTCGTCGTTCAGGCCGAGGTCCGCGACGATTACAAGCCCGCGCTCCTTTGAAAAATGCGTGGCGGAATAGAGAAAATTGCCCATCTTTTGCATGTTCTCCACACCGTAGCCAAGGAACACTGTCGCCGCCTGCGGGTAGCGTATCAGGCCGATTGCGGCAGAGTATAGCCCGTCGAGGTCGGATTCGTGGGAAAATACGAAAACCTTCATTGCCGTAGGCACATCTCCTTTAGCAGGCCCTCTAATGAACTTGTTTTTTCAAATATCCTGTCTTTTGGGATGATGCCTTCAAAGTCGGTGCGGGAAAGCAGCGTGTTGTTCAGGGCGACGTAGCACTGTATGCCAGCGTTGTTTGCAGCGCGCACACCAAGGGGCGCGTTTTCCACCACTGCTGCGTCCTTGGATGACACACGCAGTCTTGAAAGCGCGGTGTTAAACGCCGTCGGATCGGGCTTGCCCTTCTTGATGTCGTCTGCAGTTATGATAACGTCAAACTTTTCTTTCCCGATCGTTTCGTCAAGAACCGACTCGACATCGTGTTTGTTAGAGCCGCTCACTACCGCCTTCAAACATGCAAGGCTTTCTATCATCTTCTTCACACCCTCAAATGCCGTTGGCCGCTCCTTTTGCTTGAAGAGTCGGTCTTTTTCCTCGATAACCTTCTTGGCAAGCGACAGGTCCGAATTGTGGTCTGCGAGTAGTTTCTCTGTCAGTTCTGCGCCGCGCATCCCTTCAAGCACGTACAGGGTGCGCCTTTCTATCCTGACGTTAGCAACGTTCAAGAACGCTTCAACCCACGACTGCGAATGCGACGGCATCGAGTTTACGAGCACGCCGTCAAGGTCAAAGATTACTCCGCGCACGACAGAAAAGACTTGGATGCGCTATAAATTTGACGCTGCGGCTAGCGATATCTTTCCATCCACTCGTCGTTCCGATAGTGGTCGGGATTGAGCCTGAAACCCTGCGTCTGCTCGTACGGGACGTCTTTGAGCTTCAAGTTATAGTCCAGCTTTTTCTTTTTCATCATTTTTGCGAGCCAGAGCACAAAGCAGTCCTCGATGGTGTTTGCCTCCTGCTTGTTGATTTCAGGGTAGACATCAAGGAGCACCTCGACGAAATCTGGCTCAAAATACAGCATGAAAAAATCCCACCCGAGGGCCTTGCCGGCAGACGAACACTCGACGTTTCCCTTTGCGTGTGCACCCCATTCCAGGCCGCCGATAAACTCCATTATCCTGGCGTGCTCTTTTTCAAAGTCGATGCAGGCGCCCTGGATGGCTATCATGGGCGGCTTGTCTGCAAACTTGCGGTTCACCAAGGCCGCTGTACCTTGGCTGTTACTCTATTTAAGTAAATTGCACGCTAGAGGTGGCGCTTTAGCACCGAAGATACACGCTCTACGCCCAGGTCGAGGAAATAGTTGCCAATCCTCGGTCCCCTGTCGGCGTTCAGAAACATCCTGTACAGCAGGGTAAAGAACTCTTTTGGCTCCATGCCGTTTGCCCGGGCTATGTCAAACACCCTTGATTGTAGAGCCTTGGCATTTTCTGGCGTCTCTTGCACGCTAGAGAATTCCTTCAGGATGTCAAGAAGCTCGGTAACTGCTTTGCGCTGGCTGTCTGTCAGCTGCACCTCGAATTTTTCGTCGGGGCTGCTGGCATTGTCGTCCGCCCAGTTTGCGGCTAGCTGGATCTTGCGCATTATGGCGTCGCTCTTTTCCTTGGCCATCCCGTACTTTACCAAACGCGCAAACACCTTTTCAAGCCTATCCGGGTCGCTGCCGGGGTATATCGACGCCTGCTGCACGAGAAAGCGGTAGGGCGCGTGCGGCGCCGGCTGCTTTGGCGGCTGTAGCTTGTTGATGTATTCATAGATGCCCTTTATCTTGGTCAGTTTTGCAGAGTTGTCCTCCTTTACCTTGCCAAAGTAGAGGTCCTCGTACGAGTCGTACTCGTCCATCAGGGCCGGCACGTCTTCAAGCCCGACGTGATGCGTGCCGGCGATGCGCTTGAACAGCAATAGCAGTATCGATTCGGGCGTGCCGTACCTGAGCCACATCTGCGGCGTCAGAACGTTGCCGGCGGACTTGCTTATCTTTTTGCCCGACTTGTCGAGGAACATCTCGTACTTCACGTGCAGCGGATGCGAATATCCAATTATCTCGTCGCAGACCCAGTCGTTTACCCGGACGGAATCCATGATGTCCTTGCCGTACGCCTCAAACCGGACGTCAAACGCCTGCCAGCGCGCTGCAAACTCGACCTTCCAGGCAAGCTTGCCCTCGCCTTTTGCAATGTCTGCCTCGCCGTGGTGGCCGCAGCCGGCGACCTCGTTCTTGCCTATTCTGCTTCCCTTGCAGGTGTACGCCACCTTTTTTTCATCAGGCAGGTATTTTTCCGCAGCTGCAGTGTACAGCCGGCCGCAACTGGAGCATACCGGGAAATAGGGAAGCACATTTACGTACTTGTCCTGGCCCACAAACTCGGCTATCTTTTTTCCAAGTTTTTCGCTGCTCTGCAATATTTTGTCTATCTGGTTGACGAGTTTTCCAGACTTGTAGGCTTCACGCCCGCTCTGGAAGCGGTATTTTATCCCGGCCCTGTCAAGGCCGTCGAGGAGCAGGCTGCTCATGTGTGCGCCGTACGACGCGTGGCAGCTGCCGAAAGGATCCGGGATTTCTGAAACGGGCCTTGCGATGTGCTCCTTGAGCCAGTCGGGCAGGCCGGCGGGTATCTTGCGCAGGCCGTCCATGTCGTCAGAGTATGCGATAAGCTCGGCATTGTAGCCCATGTTTTGCAGAGCAAGCGCAATTCCGTACGCCCTGGCGGCGTCTCCCATGCTTCCAATGTGCGGGATGCCGGAGGCTCCAAGGCCGCTTTCCACCCTTATCAGGTCGAGCTTGCGGCCCAGCTTTTTCTCCCTCTTTACCAGCGTGTCCGCTACCTTGTCAAGCCACGTGCCCTTGCCAATCACAATCTGCTGTTGTTGATCATCTTCTTTCATGTCTATAACACCTTTGAAACGTAAGGCCCGTCTTGACGATATCCTAGTCGTGTTTTATAGTATTCCCTTGTCCCGACCGCGCTGATGACTACGATTTTTCCCGCGGCAAGCTCGTCCTTAGCAATCCTTTCTGCTTCCTGCATGAGCTTCATCCCGTAGCCCCGATGCTGGTAAGACGAACTATCGGCGTCAAGGCCGACTCCAAGCGCTTGCCCGTACACGTGCAGTTCGCGGACTATTGCAGCGTCTTTTAGCTCCTGCCTGTGCGGGCAGTTTACTTTTCTCAGGCGCAAAAATCCGAGGATGG
Source organism: uncultured Nitrososphaera sp. (assembly GCF_946478925.1). Next base: position 5,523 of record NZ_CAMLDP010000091.1, read on the forward strand.
TCTTGCCGTCGGCGCTCTCGTACGAGAGAAAGACCTCTTTTCCGCCCGACGCAACGTAATCCGTCCTTTTCATCACCACGTCGCCTTCCGCGGGATACCTTTTCTGCAAGCCGGCCTCCCGGCACCTTATGCAGTTGCAGCTGCGGCCGTCCTTTTTCAAACGCTCAAGCACTATTTGCCGCAGGTTGCCGCTCTTTGGCCCCGCAACAATGTCGTCAGACTCGATCTCGCGCTGGACGCGCATTATGCGCACATACTCTGGCACCATTTTCTTCATTTCAACAATCACGCCGACAAGGTCATCGTCAGAGTATGCGTGGTACTTGCCGGCGCTGTAGAGCTGGTGCAGGCCGGTGTGCTCTAGCACGAGCGTCGGGTAGACCTTGAGCATATCCGGCTTGAATGCCTCGTCCTCGAACAATCGCCTGAAATCGGCAATGTCTTTGTCCGGCGAAGAGCCCGGGAGCCCGGGCATCATGTGCGCCACTATCTTGTAGCCCGAGTCGCGGGCGATGCGGAACGCATCGACAACGTCATCAAGCGTGTGGCCCCTGTTCACAAGTTTGTAGACTCTATCATCCAATGATTGCACGCCGATTTCCACGCGCGTGACCCCTAGCTCCAGCATCAGGTCGACGTGCGGCTCTTTGCAATAATCTGGCTTTGTCTCGACGGTAAAGCCGACGCAGCGGTTCTGTGCACGCTCGTTCGCGGCCATTGCCTCCTGCAGGGTTTTCGACCTGAAACCGTTCAAAGCATCATAACAGGACTTGGCAAACTCGCGCTGGTAGCCCCCGGGCATGAAAG
>NZ_CAMLDP010000092.1 GCF_946478925.1 uncultured Nitrososphaera sp.
TTTATGACGACAACGGAGTGTTCCTGTACGCGCTGCTGATGTTTGTGCTGTCGCCGTTTGCGGCCTTGCTCTCCAAAACAAGGCTGGCATGGCACGTGTAAATTACATATGCGGTACAAATGTGTGTGTCTGCGCATATTCTTCTTCTTTCAAACCGCGACAAAAGCCTGCTTGGGCTTTTTGCCGTCATGCCTCTGCAAACAGAGATTTCTCTACATCGGACATGCTGCGGTATTCCCTGTCTGGCAGCGTGCCTATCATGTCCACTATGGCTTTCGGATCATCAAGGCCGGACTCTAGGACACGCCTCTGAGCATACTCTTTTAGATCGCCCTTTTTCTTTGGAAAATCCACGCCGGCGAGGGCTTTTGCAACGGCCGCAGCCGACGTGGCGCTTGTTGCCGCAGCCCTCCCACCCCTTTTACTTGGCGCCTCGCTTTCGGCAACTTCCTCTGCGCTCCTGATTCCCTGCCTTTTCTTTACCTCTCCCAGCGCGATTGCAACTTCTGCGGCGTCTCGGTATGTGCGGCTCGGAAGCGATTCTACGAGTTTTTGAAGCTCGTCATCGAGCGGTTCTTGCCGCCGCGATGCGTGGGCCGCAAGCTCTTCTTTTGTGCTGGGATATTGTATGCCGGACAGCGCTTTTTCCAAGTCCGCGGCGGACGGCGCCCTTGCAGGGTGCGCCGTTTCCATTTGCCTTTCAAGCCGGGACTTTTGCTCAAAGCCATCTCCACATATTTCGCACTTGAACTGTGACATTTCTATCTACTATCCCCTCACCTTATCTTCCCAAGGGCTTTTTCCACGTCTGCCATGCTGTTGTACTTCTTCTTTTCCGGCAGCTCGCGTATTGTCTCTATAACGCCTTGCGCATCCTCCATCCTTTCCGCGTTTGCCTCGGCAATCCTGACGAGCTCGTCTTTTCCCTTTGGAAAATCCATGCCGGCGAGTATCTTTGATAGCGCTGCGGCAGACGGCGCTCTTGCCGCAGCCTTGCGCCCTCCTGCCTTTCCTCCTTTCCTCCCAGGCGCTTTTTTAGCCGACAAATGCTTGACTTCCATTTCCTTTGATGACGACGACTGCATCTCTTCTTTGCCGGGAAACTCGCCTTTCAGCAGGGACTTTAGCGGGACCTGGTCCTTTCTGATCTTCAGCTCGTTGAACAGCTCGGCAGTGTTGGCCGTCTCTTTTTCCTCGTTAAAGTCGATGCCCAGCTCTTCTTCGACATCTCCTTTCCTTGCGCCGATGAGCAGCACCTGCGCGTTTTCATAGTTCAGCAAGCCGGGGTCATCCACATTTATCCACCGCCTGTCTCCGAACTTTTCTTTCATGCGCTGAGAATACTCCGGCTTTCTCTCCTCAAATGCCTTGAAGCCGGGCACCTGTACGTCCGGGTTCTTGACTGAAATGATATAGCTTGCCTCTTTCCTTATCGCAAACTCGCTCTGCGTCGGGCCGGGCACCGAGGGCAGTTCCAGGACGTATGCAAGCTCGGTGTGATTGTCATGCTTCACTATGGAATACTTGCCTTCGCCGGCCGGCGTTGCAGGCCCTACGGTCCTTTTGCCCTTTGTTTCCGTTTCGTACTGCACTGGGAGCAGCTCCTTTCGTATGTCTTCTGCGTTTGAGGTGGTAAGCACGTTGAGCGCCCAGTTTCTTTCCTCTGAAGTAGACTTGCCTTCAACTATTTCTGGCAGCTGCTTTTGACCCAGAACAAAGAGCCTCTGTTTTCCTTCTTCCGGCGAGGTGACCATGTAGAACCTCTGCGTGTCCTCTATTCCTCTCACTTCCTCCTTGCCGACCTTTGGCCTGTAAAAAAAGAAAATGTCTCCTTGCTCTATAACCTGAGATCGTTCCTTCTCGGCCATTCTAAAGGTTAGTAAAAATAGAATAAATGAGTATCTTCTCTCTGCATCATTTTGACTTAGCAGTCTGTACGGAAGCAGTTTTTGTCGTTAACTCGTGCGATTAACAATCCACAGCAATATAGCAGCTCTCATGCATGTGACAAAAAGCGCATTATTGTTGCGGCCAGGCTACGCCTTCTTTTTCCATCTCTTCTTTCTCCCGTCTCGCCAAACTATCCTATAATAAAATGATCTATCGTGCTGATATATCATGCCGATGATCTGACTACTTGGTATCATGGTTGAAAAACATGCTCCAAAAAGCGAGTTTGACAAGAACGACATCTTGCTTTTTGTAGCAATCGTGGCGTCAATGTCTGCCGGCGTCCTTGTACCTTCTGTGGGGCGCATTTTTCAACCCTACCTGCTCGTATGGCTTGGCGGCCTTTTGTTTCTAAACCTCATACGCATGGATCTTGGTGAGCTTGCCTCAACATTCAAGGCCCCCAAAACGCTTGCCATTCTATCGATAACCAAGCTATTGGTATTGCCATTTTTGATGTATACTATTACAAAAATCGTCTACGAGCCGTTAGCAATTCCGGTGCTATTATTGTCAGGCGTTTCAACCGGTCTTGGAGCACCGTTTGTGATTAATGTTACTCTGGAGGGAGAAAAAAACAAGCGGCAACTGTCTTTGGTCGTTGCAATGGTAATTGTTACGTCTCTTGCAGTCCCGTTTGTGCTTCCCGCCATCGTGTATTCATTGCTTGGCAACTCGCAGTTCAAGATACCAATACTGCAGATGATTTTCATGCTAGTCACCGCGCTCTTTACACCAATTGCTGCTGGCTGGTTTGTAAAGAAACGGTGGCCTACAGTCGCCAAGAAAGTTGACAAAAGATCGTTGCCAGCGTCCATCATATTTATCGCCCTCATCAATTTCGGCATCTTTGGAGAATTTTCAAATTACTTTTTCAAAAAACCCGAGTTTTTGTTTGTCGAGATTACTGCTTCGTTTATCCTCTTTGCAGCATATAGTGCGATAGGCTACTTTACCGGTCGTATTGCCGGTGGCAAAAAAGGGAACAGGAAAGAATTGATTGCAACAGGCATAGTTGTAATGAGTTATGTGAATAATGTCTTGGTGGTTGTTTTTGCCTCTCAATTCTTTGGCCCGAACTATGCAGCTCTTGCCGCATTTTATAACCTGCCATATTATGGACTGATACTGCTACTCAAGAAACTGATCATTGCAGAACAACAGGCAAAGAGCGTCTCATAATGCATATAGCGCATGATGACGAAAAGTATTGTAGCGATGCACATCTTATGAATGCAAAACTTGTCCATGACGATTTGAACGCAGGCGGAGGAAGCGAGTATCTGGCGCTCTGCACCATCAATACGCTAAACGAGATGGGTTTTCAGGTTGATCTTGCATCTTTTACACAACCCAACATCAACGAGATAAAGAAAGATTTTGGAATCTCGGACCTGTCAATTAAAAACATAGAGAGGATAGACATTTTTTCTCTTTTGCAGGCAGACTCGTACAGCGAAGCAGCCGCAAAGGTATACGGCGACGACAGCGGGTATGATCTAGTAATAAACACGCATGGCGACCTCTTGCCGTACTATAATAATAGCGACGACAGTAGTAGGAGAAGGACAGATTCAAGAAGAAGAAAAAATTTCATTACATACTGCCACTTTCCGCTTTTGCCGCAACTTGTAGACGAGGGTAATGATGATGGTGGCGGTTATATGAAATTCATAAACAAGTGGACATCGCAAGACCACCTGACTGCAGACAAAGACCCGGGGCGCAAGATGCTGGCAAATGCCCGCAGGATGTACGACGAGATGATGCGGCATGCAACCGTCGTCCTTACAAACTCTCAATTTAGCGGAGAGGCAATAGAGCACCGGTACACACAAGTCAAGCCGGTAGTTGTGTACCCTCCAGTGGACGTGAAAAAGTTTCATGAGGTCTTTACCCATTCTGGCAAGAGGGAGGAAAATTCGATACTCGTGCTATCGAGATTCAGTCCTGACAAACAAGTTGAAAATGCAATCAAGGTTGCTGGCATACTGAAGAAAGACAGAGAAACCATCAATGTCAAAATGACACTTGCAGGAAACATTTCGAAGGACGACCAGCAATACCTGGAGACGCTAAAGCAAATGATAGATGACAGCAACCTACAAGATAATGTCCACATTGAAGTAGACGTGAGTTTTCCGCGCCTACTTGAATTGATGAAGCAGTCAAGGGTATTTCTGCATCCGTTGGCCGGCGAGCCCTTTGGGATAGCCATAGTGGAGGCAATGAGCGCGGGGCTCATCCCGGTAGTGCCTCGCGTAGGCGGCAACACTGAATTCGTGCCAAGCGAATATCAGTTTCACAATCTTGAAGAGGCTGCCGACATAATTGCCAAAAGAGCGCTGGCGTCGTCTGATTCTCCACAGGAAAGGTCAAGGATGGGAGAGATTGCTTCAAGATTCTCTGTCAGCAACTTTAACAGGAATCTAAAAAGCGTGATAAGCGCTTTCTTGGCTGCTTCTTCTGCCGCCGCGGCACCAAAGGAAGAAGAAGGAAAAAGGCGTGCGGAATCAGCTTGATGATCACCTTGCGACCTAGGTGCTTACTTTTCTGTATGCCTCAAGCCGGTTGTGCTTTGCTGCTTCCTGCAATATCATAAACAAGACCTGCTCCGACATCTTGCTTAGCTTGCCAACATCTTCCCTGTAAGCGTCAAATGAGGTATGCTCTTTTTTGCCCATGAATATCTCCTTTACCTTATGTCCCAATACTGCCACTTCGATAAGAAACCAGACGTCTATTCCCCAGCCGTCAGGAGGGTTTCTTTTTAGTAGATCTGCCCAGACTCGCATGTTGGCACAGACTTCGCCGCTAAGCGGCTGCTCAAAATTGGACAGCTCTGGGAAAAAAATCGAAATCATGGGCCTTGCTATCAGTTTTGTTACGGCTGCGTCTTTTGGATGCCGCTCATAAAAGCCTCTTGTCATATCGTATCCTTGCTCCACTACAGGCTCTACGAGTGTGTCTACCCATTCGCTTGTAAGATTTTTTATGTCTGCGTCCAAAAAAAGCGCCGCACGCGCTCCCATCTTGTCAGCTTCCTGCAAGCCTGCCTTCATTGCTATGCCTTTGCCGGGGAATTTGCGCTCGGGCTGCTCTATTGCAACAGTCGCGCCCGCTTTTTTGGCCAGCTCTACGGTGTTGTCGTTTGAGAAACCGTCTATGACGATAATGCTTGGAGCGTACGAACTCTGCTTTACATTCGCTATCGCATTTTCAATAGTGCGTGCGGAATTTTTGGTACAAAAAATTACTGCCACTTTTTTATTGTTGCCGTTGTTGGAAAAAGATTCAGCCTTTGACACATGAGATCCTATGAGCACCATCACAGTTAAGCGTTAAGGATGCTGCAATACAGAAAGAGAATGGATGCAACAACGATCAAACCAAGGATAGAATGACGGCAGGATAACCCGTATAACTGATGATTGAAAAAGTACCAACAGATGCTGCTGAAAGGGCAAGAAATCCATCCGGCGCTGCTAGTGATAGACGTTCAGAACTGTTTTGTATCAGAAGGAGGCTCGTATGATATTCTAGGGATAAATATCTCTGATTATAACCGCGCGTTGCCAAATATCCGCAACATGATCGATCTGTGTAGAGACAAAGAGGTTCCTGTCTTTTACATGATGGCCGTAAGAGAGCCATCCGGCGTCGACCTGCTTACAAAAACGCACAAGTTTCTGCCTAAACCGAGAGAAGAGAGAATCAATAGCGCTCCGATATCCGTGAAAGGCACATGGGATGCCGACATTATCGACAGCATCAAAAAATCCATAGATACGTCATCGCCAAACGTAATAATAAAACGGAGGGATTCGGCCTTTTTCGGCACGGATCTTGACAAGAAACTCCGTGATTTAAAAATCGACACCGTCTTCATCTGCGGAGTAGATACGTCGATATGCGTTGAAACTAGCCTGAGAGATGCTTTCAATTTAGGTTACGATGTGATACTTGTTTCTGACGCAACTGCGTCAATGGATGCCAGGAGGTACAAATGTACTTTGGAAGATGTCCAGAATTTCTTTGGTCTAGTCCTAGACAGCAAAAGTCTTCTCAAGGAAATTGGACAGCAGGTGCCAGAAAAGGACTACTACTATCATCATCTTTACGAAAAATAGCAGGCAGCGTGTGTTGCCAGCGAGTTTTGCGTCAGGAGAGAAGATCATATGTATATGCCAGCTGCTAGCCGTACATCATCGATCTTCCCGCTGGATATGGCGTCGTTTGTGCTTCTTCCTGCTGCCTAAGGCTTGCTATGGTTTCTGTCAGCCTGCGTTTGATCTCTTTGCCCTCCTTCAAAAGAGGGTTGACGTCTAACTCAAGTGGGATGTTTGGCATTTCACTGATCGTTTGGAGCA
>NZ_CAMLDP010000093.1 GCF_946478925.1 uncultured Nitrososphaera sp.
TTATTGCCGTGTATATATTCTGCCAAAGCATCCCCGTGTTTTCAATGAATGAGGTAATGTTTCCTGGCGCTATATGGACGGCATTGGTCCGCTGCACATGAGCGATGCTTTCCTCATTTTACCAGATTGTTCGGCGGTTGTATCTTTGACACGAGTTTGCAAATGTTTTTGATTCCGCGGGGACTACTCGCGGGCTTTGGACTCGTTCAGGGCCACGGCAGCGCGAATGAGGGCTCTGAAAGCCCCCTCGTCAACCTTGTCGCCTTCGTGGAAGTCGATGGCACGCCTAGCGTTACCTTCCAAGCTGGAGTTGAAGAGCCCGGAGGGATCCTTGAGGGAGGCGCCCTTGAAGAAGGTCATCTTTACTACGTTCTTGTACGTCTCGCCGGTGCAGATCAGCCCATCGTGAGACCATACTGGAGTCCCTCTCCACTTCCACTCCTCAACCACTTTTGGATCGGCCTGCTTGATCAGGGCGCGAAGCTGGGAAAGCATCTCGCCCCTCCAGTCGCCAAGCTCCTTGATTCTTGCGTCTATCAGCTGGGATGGAGAGTCGCCTTTCTGTGAGCCGCCCTTCTTCATGTTGCTTGAGCGTCCTTTGGTTGCTCTTATGCCTTGCGACACCGTTTCGCCTTGTCTTGTGAATCGTCGTGCAGCTCTGGCATTGACTTGAAGTCAGAGTCGTAAGGTACTCTTGCCAAGCGCACGTCGATTTTCCCGATGCAAACTCTGACACAATCTCGAATTTTAATACGATGATGCCATTTCGATAATTTTACGCCCAAGTCTATTCATATTCAGTATGCCAAAGACGGCAGAAAGGGCATCGCCGGTTCTTGGTAGGGGCCAATCGTCATAAGATTTGCAGGCCAGCCTATCCGAAAGCCATTTTCAAGCAACCAGTTAATCACTTCGCGGTTCCGGGCAGGTACAAAGAAACCGGGGCCAAGGATTGCAGGCGCAGATGCAATCAGCGCCTTCAAGTCCTCGCTTGATTTTGCGATTGCATGGCCAAACAGGCCAATGCCCGCCGCATAGCCTGCGATGGTGCCGTCTCGTTCTATCATGGTGGCGACGCCTTGGTCTTTTGCCTGACGCAGTTCCATTTCCCTTGAAAATCCGTGCACCGACCTGCAAAGCTCGTTACATGCGGCAATATCGTTATCATCCTTGACTGGGCGTACAACGACACCATCATCACCATCATTTTTCGTATTTCCTCTATTGTTCAGAGGCTGCCCTTGCATCAAGAACAAGGGTTCCCGAAGGGCGAACCCTGACTTTGTATACAATACGAACGAGCGGATGTGACTTGGCGACTGTACCAGTCTGACCTGTTCCTGCTTTTGTTTTCTAGCCTGATCAAGAGCGGCATCCATCAGCGCCCTGCCCACGCCGCCGCCCTCCGCGGAAGGATGCACCGTGAGCGGGCCTATCACCGCCACAGGCGAAGGCGGAAACTTGTGAAGGAAGACGCTTCCCAATACCTCGCCCTGTCGCTCTGCCAGTACGCCCCACGAGTTCGGGTTGCCAAGGAGCCTTTTGATGAGCTCTATTCCAAACTCTTCCGAAGGCTGCTCAGAAGGATAGCCATGTGAAGAAGAAATGGCCTTGTGCGCCTCGTACCCGATCTTGCCGCAACTCTCTGCATCGTTCTGCACTATGGGCCGAACAGTCAAGCTCATCTGCAAATCATGAAGGGGTGCGTTTCTATTAAGAGTATATAGAGTGTGTCTCTGATGATGACCATCAAAAGCCAAGCCCGCCGGCACCTCATTACACTTATAACGTTCAGAGCCCGCTAAAATCGCGTTTGGGCACTGCCATCAAGGTTTTTGCGGTCGACATCGACGGCACCCTGACGGAGAACGGGGGCGGAGCGGTGCATATGCCGGCGCTGTCGAAACTGCGCTATCTTGACAAGCTCGGCTACAACGTCATCTACGTCACCGGCAGGTCGTCGATAGAGGCGTACGTGCTTGCCGTGTTTGGAGGCACCACCAAAATCGCCGTGGGCGAAAACGGCGGCGCGATCACCGTGGCACCGCAGGAACACAAACTGCTGGCAAGCAGGGAAAGGTGCATGGCTGGGTACGAGCTTTTGAAAAAAAGCCTCGACGGCGTGCAGGAAAAGCCTGTCTTTCCGCGCATGACCGAGGTAGTAATGCTGCGCACGTTTGACATCAAGGAGGGGCAAAAGATCCTCGACGAGCACGGCCTGTCACTTTACCTGAACGACAGCAAGTACGCGTTTCACATCAACGAAAAGGGAGTAGACAAGGCGCTCGGCCTGAGGGAGGCATTGAAAATGTTAAAGGCTGAGCCGGAAGAGACGGTCGCGATAGGCGACAGCGAGACGGACATACCGATGTACGACATTTGCGGCTGCAGCGTCGCGCTGGCGCACGCAGAAGGCCATGTAAAAGAGAGGGCAAAGCACGTCGTCGCAGGAAGGGAAGGGACGGGGCTGATAGACGCAATCGACTATGTCGCGCAGAACTACCTGGAGGTAAAGGCGCAGAAATGACGTTTAGCAGCTTCAGGCTCAAGACGCATCAGGCAGTGTATGAAAGCATGGCCAAGCTGGGCTATCCTGCAGTGCCGTTTGACGTGTCCGAGCCTCCAAGAAAAGAGTTTGGCGACCTGACGTGCAATGTTGCGTTTTTGCTCAGCAAGCAGCTAAAGATGGCGCCTCCAAAGATAGCGCAGGAGCTCATAGAGAAGGGCATCAAGCCGCACCTTGCAGAAAAGCAGCTCCCGTTCATAAAATCAGTCGAGCCGCACCCCGCCGGCTACATCAACTTTCACTTCAATTACGCGGTAGTGGCAAAAGACACGCTTGGCTATGTGCTGGCCAAGCCGGACAGGTACGGCTACATCGACTCTGGAGGACTGGCGCGCATCGTAATAGAACACACGAGCGTCAACCCCAACAAGGCGCTGCACGTCGGCCACATGCGCAACGTGATACTTGGCGACACACTCTACCGCATCATGAAGGCGGCAAACAATAAAGTCCAAGTCTTGAACTACGTCGACGATTCGGGCCTGCAGGTTGCCGACATCGTCATCGGGTTCCTGTACGCGGGCTTTCCCCGCGAGCCGCCCGACGGCCGCAAGTTCGACCAGTACTGCGGCGACGAAGTGTACGTCAAGGTGAACCAGATGTACGAAAAAGACCCGACGCTTGCAGAAAAGCGCAAGCTGGTGCTGCGTGAAATAGAAGAAGGCAAGTCGGAAATAGCAAGGTTTGCGGCCGAGATAACAAAGAGGGTCCTGGACGAGCAGCTAAAGACGTGCTGGCGCATGAAGGTGCACTATGACATCCTGAACTTCGAGTCGCAGATAGTGCACTCGCAGATGTGGAGCAAGGCTTTTGAGCTCTTGAAAAAAGAAGGGCTCGTGAAATTCGAGGAGGAGGGCAAGAACAAGGGCTGCTGGGTTATCGCGGCGGAAGGCGAGGAGGACAAAGTTGTCGTGAGAAGCGACGGCACGGCGACCTACGTCGCAAAGGACATACCCTACGCAGCATGGAAGCTGGGGCTCGTGCCAGACCCATTCGGCTATGAAAAGTACGCAAGGCAGTGGGACGATACGATAGTGTACGCGACCACGCTTGCCCCCGGTACGGCAGCAAGCAAGACGGATTCTTTCAAGGGGGGCGACAGGGTGATAACGATAATCGACTCGCGGCAGGCGCGCCTGCAGCGCATCATATCGCAGGTGCTTGGAAAAATAGGCGGCGAAACGGGCCGCAAGCCCGACTACCAGCACCTCGGCTACGAGGCGGTGACTTTGAGCGCCAACACTGCAAAGGCGCTTGGCATCGACATCGGCGACAGGCAGTTCATGCACATGTCCGGGAGAAAGGGAGTCTATGTGGGCGCGGATTTCGTGCTCGACCACCTGCGGGACAAGGCCAAGGAGGAGGTAAAGACGCGCAACCCGGACTTTACCGACTCGCAGGCCGGCGAAATCGCGGAGGAGGTAGCGGTCTCTGCCATACGCTACAACATGATAAAGCAGGACCTCGACAAGATAATCACGTTTGACATCAACGAGTCGATGAGCCTGGAAGGCGACACGGGCCCGTACCTGCAGTACGCCTATGCGCGCTCGCAGCGCATAATGGAAAAGTCCGGCATGGCAGTTGTTACAGAAGCAGCAGATTATTCGCTCTTGAAAGAAGAAGCCGAGATAGAGCTGGTAAAAGAAATCTCTAAAATGGATCTCGTAGTCGAGGACGCGGCAAAATCGCTGAGCCCGAAGGCGCTTGCACGCTATGCGTACAACCTCGCCACCACTTTTAACTCGTTCTACGAAAAGGTGCCGGTGCTAAAGGCGCAGGACGCAGAGACGCTTGCCGCCCGGCTCGCCCTAGTCAGGGCGCTTGGCATCGCGCTAAAGAACACGCTCTCGATACTTGGGATAACCGCTCTCAATAAGATGTAGACCTGTGCGCCACGGCCTCCCTTGCAAGCCTGCCCCTGTCGCCGTGGTACTGCGGCCTGGTGCGGAGGTTCTTGTTGCAGCAGGGGCATTTCGTCTCTTCCATGTTGACGAAAATCGCGCGGTCGCACGTGATGCACACCTTCATCCCCTTGGCGTACTCTATCTTTCTTACTGGGACGTAGTGCGGGTGTTTCTTGCAGAGGCCCCTGCATGACATTTGGACACGCAATGCCCAAAGGCATAGTTAACCTTCTGCAAGTTCTGACTAGAACATGTTTACAGAGAAACTTTCCGTTCGGACAAAACCTGATATATTTTCTAGCGCAATATTGATTGGTCATGGCCGGCACAAAGTTTGCAGTGTACGCGGCTGTCGCCGTCGCAGCCTCCGTCGCGCTCTTGGCCGCTTTGCTCGTGCTCGTGCCCAAGCTGACTACGAGCGCGACCGGGCAGACTGAAGCAAAAAGGGTAATCGCCTTTGAGCTGAAATACAATTACAGCCTCGGCAGGGCCGTAATGGAGACGCATCCTGTCAGGGTTGCCGACATGCAGCCAAACTCGGCAGTCACCATCCTCGACCCGTTCAGCAAGGACATGGCGCAATACTACCGCGACAGTTTAAGCTCCGGGTCAGAAGAGGCAAAGGGGGCGTTCATCCAGAAAGCCGAGCCGTACTCTGTCTATACCTTGGTCAGGCTGCCAGAGTGGCTCAGCGGCTCCAAGGATGACATCTCGTCGTACAGGGCGTATAGCGCAGTAGCCCTCTCCAGCGGCTGCTTGATAAAATACTTTGCAGAGGACGGCAGATGGACAATAGACGATCCGTGCCACAGCGACAGGTACCGGCCGTGGGACGGCCTTGCGATTGCAGGGTCTGCCGCCTTGGGGATGACCAGCTCATCCGTCCCGAGCAACACAGGGCCGCTTGCACTTGCCACACTTGCGCTTTCAGTCGACAAGGACGGCTACATCGCCGCCAAAAAGCCTGACCTGTCTGCCAGCGGCTCGCCGGGACAGGGCCGCAGGCTGTCGCAGGATGAAATAGCCCAGTCAAACAGGGAAATGCTTGACGCGGCGGACCGCAACGCCGGCTATGCCCTCCCCTTTCCCGACACCGGCGCGCTTGGCAAGCATAATCTTCTTGCCACAATCACGCCGGCACAGCCGGAGCCGAACGTACGCGTGACCGGCGACCTGAGGGCCTTTGCGGCGCTCTATGTTGATTATTCGAGCCTCAACCGCGACAGGATAGAGATAGCGGCGTACCCCGTAGAGTCGTACCCCGACCTTGCGCTCAAAAGCTCGCCTTCGGATCCGGTAAAGAGCATGGTCGATGCCGCACCGTCCGAGGGCCAGCATGTTAAAAGCGGGCCGGGGATCGCGGGCAGGTACGCGGTACTGACAACAAACTACGCTCAGCACCCGACCTATGCAGGAGCAAAACTGTGGGGCAAGGGGACAGACGGGATGGACCTGTTCGTGACGGTAACTGCCACCGACATGACAATGGATGAGCTGCTGTCCCTTGCCAAGGGCCTCGGCTTGGGCCCAGATTGATTTTTATCACCTCTCACTCGCTCCCTGCTTGTTGAAAATTCAGG
>NZ_CAMLDP010000094.1 GCF_946478925.1 uncultured Nitrososphaera sp.
GTGAACGCGCGGATGATTGTCACAAGCTTGTCAACGGGGAGCGTCATGCTCATGTTAGTCGAGCCCACGAGGTCGGCGTACATTATGACAAGTGGGATCTTGCTGCTGACATGGGACAGCAAATATTCCTGCCCCGGCTTGAGCGACGAGTCGTACTGGTAACGGCGCTTTAGGGCGCGCCACAGCCTGTCCTGCGTCTGCGCAACTAGCGTCTCCGAGTCGACGACTATAGCCTTTTCCTCGGCAGGATTGTTTCCACCCATCATCATCCCGACGAGGCTCTTGCTCGTGCTACCGTTGTCCTCGGCCTTGTCCTTTCTGGCCTCCTTTTTATCGTCCTTTGCTTCCGGGGCCACGCCTGCCTTCCCATATTGGAACCCGCGGGATTTAAAGTCATTGAGATTTTGCAGGATGTAAGACCATCTTTGACACGGGTTTTACATGTCATAACGGACAGACTTTGAAAAAAGAATGAGGGGCGAAAGCCGCCTCCTTTGGTATTATTCCTAGAGTGGACGGCTACTACTAGTAGTTCTTGCCTTTGTAGTCGTCGTGGCTGTGGTAGTCGCTGCCGTGCTTGTCGTCCTTCGAGTCGTGCTTGTCGTGGCTGCTGTAGTCATGGTGCTTGTTGTCTTTGTAGTCATGGCCGTTGTCGTGGCTGCTGTAGTCATGGTGACCAGAGTAATCGTGGTTGTCGTTGCCATTGTCGTCGCAGTTGTCGTTGCTGCTGTTGTCATAGCTTGACCAGTGATAGTCGCTGTTGCTGTCATCGCTGCTGCAATCGCAGTTGTTGTCGTTGTTGTTGTAATCGTCGTTGTTGCAGTCACACTTGTTGTCATTGTTGTAGTCGCTGCTGTAGTCGCGACCGTTGTCGTCGTTGTTGTCGTTGTTGCAATCGCAGCTGTTGTCATCATGGTTGTTCTTGTCATCATAGCTTGACCAGTGATGGTCGCCGTTGCTATAGTCGCAGTTGTTGTCATTATGGTTGTTGTCATCGTAGCTTGAGGTTGCAAATGCAGCCGTCGGCAGTCCTATCGCCGACGATGCAAGTACAAAGCCCATTGCCAGGATTGCAACAGTCAGCACGTTCTTCTTCGTTCCTGTTATACTTGACATTAGAACGGGGCGACCATCATCATTTTAAGGGCTTGATTAACTATGGAATGTTATTACCTTACGCCAAAATTCTATCGCTATTGCACTCTAGGCAAAACCACAAGAGGCGCGTGGGTGTAACATGCCTCAGTAGAAGAACCAAGCCAAGCCATCGTTTTATCGAATGACGTGAGGTATTGTAGTACTGTATGCATCATAGAAACATAGTCGTTATTGCACAAGACAGAGCCTGTGCCCTATCTCCGCCATTTCATTGAGATTATATGTCAGGACGGCACACCACGGCAGGATGAGGCTCCCGCTCAAGGGCACGGATTATTTCAGCAAAAAAGTCAACTCGGCATTTGAGGACATCCAGGCAGAGTTCCTTGAGGCGGTCAAGCCGGCAATAGCCATGCAAAAGTCGCACGCGATGTTAGGCGACGGCACCGTCACGCAGACGGACACCTTTGACCCGCAGAACGTGCAGACGTTCTATCAGAGGCTGACAAACAGGATGGAAGGCTGGCTTGCAGGAGGAATTTCAAAGTCGGTCACAGACGACCTCCACAGGCTGTTCTGCCAGTTCAACAAGGATGTCGGCAAGTACTACATCTCTGGCTACTTTGGCATCCAGTTCCACGCACTGCCGTACTACAAGGCAGACAAGCGCGTGATAGAGGTCCAGAAAGAGCTTGCCAAGATAGCCGACGACGCGACCGCGCTGTACGGCGGCATCAGGGACAACGCAGACAAGGCGCTTGGGCAAGAGCTTGAAAAGCGCGGCCTTGCGGAGATGGACTTTGAGGGCCTGTTTTCCAAGATGTTCGAGGACGAAAAGCTGGCAGAAGAACTTGGCAAAAAGGCCGCGTCGGTAGAAGGCCAGGCAGAGTTCCAAAAGATGGGCGAAAGAAAGAACGCGCTGTTTGCAGAGCTTAACGACCTGATGATAGAACTTTATCAGACGTCGCCGGTGCCCATAGACTACAACAGGCTGATGCAGGGCGAAGAAGGCGCCTGCACGTACTTTGACATAGAGCTGATAAAGACCGGCGCCAAGAAGTCGATAAAGCGCGAGGCAATGTTCGAGACAGGCAAGATACCAAAGGTAGACGCAGACAGGGTGGCAGGCGAGCTTGCAAGTGTGGCAAGGGCCCTGAAAAAGGCCAAGTAATAGCCTCTCATTTTTTGATGATGAACGCTATCATTGCGGCTGCAGCTAGTGCAGACGTTATCATGCTGTAGGTCGCGGCAAGCCCGATTCCGGATGAGTCGAGCAGAAAGCCAAAGACTACGTTTGCCGCAAGGAACGAAAACCCTGCTACGAGGTTGTAAAGGCCGTAGGCGGTGCCCCGGTGCTCGGCTGATACGTACCGGGGAATAACTGCGCGCTGGACGGTCTCGGCAAGCCCGACGTACGCTCCGTACACCACGGCCAAGACATACGCCTGCGCCGCGTTCGCACTTGCAAGCATCAAAAACGCGCTTGCCGCAAACACGCCGTATGCAAGTGCGAGCATCTTTTCCTTGCCAGCCTTGTCTGCAAGGATGCCAGCGGGATACCCGATGGCCGCGTGGGCCGCGTTTATGACAAGGTAAACGAGTGCCACGCTGCCTTCCGGGACCCCTAGGTCTGACGCGCGGACAAGCACGAACGAAAAGTTGAACGCGCCTATGCCAAAGACAGCCATTATTGCAAGTAGGGCAACAAACTTCCTCTGCGAAAGGACTGCCCGGACGTTTGCTGATACTGACCTTGACCTTGAAGAGGAAGAAGGTGCAAGACGCTCTTTGACAAACAACACGAGCAGGGCGACTGCAACTGCGCCGGGCAAGAGCGAGGCGTAAAACACGCCGGAAAACCCGATGTACGGAAAAAGTGCAAATGCCAAGGCAGGCCCGACGATTGCGCCGGCCTGGTCCATAGTGCGATGGATGCCAAACGCCCTGCCGACTTTGGCCTCCGGCGCCGACTCGCTTATCAGCGCGTCGCGGGGCGCGGTACGGACTCCTTTTCCCACCCTGTCAAGTGAGCGCACCACAAAGGCGTCGACCCATCCGGCGGCCGCGCCGAAAAAAGGCTTGCTTGCGGCCGAAAGCGAGTAGCCAAGCGCCACGAGGGGCTTGCGCCTCTGCGACCTGTCAGAGAGCGCTCCTGAGCCCATGCGGACGGTGTAGCCGAGCATCTCGCCCATGCCCTCTATGAGGCCAAGGAGCGTGCGCGACGCGCCGATGGGCCCCGTGAGGAACAGCGGGAGCAGCGCAAAGACCATCTCCGACGAGACGTCGGTGAAAAAGCTGACAAAGCCGAGCGCGTAGATGTTCTTGCGGCCGGCCTTTTCTTTTTCCTCCTCGGTCAACGTCCTGCTAACTACGCGCCGCGCTTGTATCTATTGCGCCACTAGTCGTTGCGGTCGTCATCGACCACTTCTTCAAGGTTCACGCCGGCGCTAGAGCTGGAGACGGGGCCGGGTGGCAAGGCTGATGTTGGCGCGCCCTTCCTTGTCGCCTTTTTCCTTTGTTGCTGCTGCCGGACATAGACGACCTGCTGCGGGAAAGGTATCTCTATGCCATTTGTTTCAAGCTCCCTCTTTATCTGCTCGACGAGCAGCTTTTTCACGTCAAACCACACGGTAAACGGCACCCAGCACCAGATGTTGATGTTGACGGCCGACGCGCCTAGGCTGTCCACGTACACGTCGGGCGCCGGCTCGACTAGCACCAGCGGTGTGTCCTTTAAGCTCTGCTGGATTATGCCTATCGCCTTTTGCGCGTCCGAGTCGTACGAGACTCCTACTACGAGTTCCACCCTGCGCGCCGCGGCGCCGGAAAAGTTGCGTATCTCTGACAGAAAGACGTCGCTGTTTGGCAGGCGCACGTACGTCCCGTCGAACATGCGCACACGCGAAGAAAGGGCGGTTATCTCGACGACTACGCCGGCGACGTCAGGGAGCTTACCCGTTATGAGGACAGGGTCCCCTATCTTCAGCGGCTTGTCTATCTGCAGGAATATTCCCGAAATCAAGTTCGAGAACAGCGACTGCGTGGCAAAGCCTACGATGATGCCGGCAAACCCGCCTGCAAGGAACAGGCCAGAGAGATCAAGCCCCGAGACTCCAAGTGCAGAGAGCAGCGCTATTGCTATGATACCATAATACACGGTCCTGCCGGTGGCCTTCCTTGCGTCTGTTGGAAGGCGCGATCCGAGATACTTTAGCATGACGAGCCGGACCGTGTGCGCTATGGCAAAGCCGGCCACGATGATCGCAAGCGTGAGTATGATAGAAAACGGCGTCACCTGGACCCCAAAGAGGTCAATCGTGCCTGGAAGCCCAAAGACTGAAGTCGAGTTGTTGCCAGACAAGGATCCTGCCGCCAAGACAGCTCACATTGAGCCTTCTCAAATATGTATGTGTTTTTTAGATCCAGCCTAGCCGGCGGAAATGCAACATCATGGCCCCTGCGGCGACGCTTGACGCAAGGACGACCAGCGCAAACGTGGTATACGACCCGAGGAACATCGTCCACGGCCCGCTCCCTATGCCGCCGGGTAATTCCACGTTCATCCCGTAGAACGAGCCCAGTATGGTCGCCGGCATCGAAAGCGTGAATATTATCGTGAGCACCGCAAGTATCTTGTTGGACCTGTCGCTGCTGTGCATAAAATCGGTGTCCTTGAATATCTCTATCGTGTCCTTGGACTCGTCAAGCGTCTCTATCACCTTGTCGATGTGGTCCTGCACATCGTCGTAGTACGGGGCGAGGTCTTCCTCCGAAAAGCGCGTGACGTCCTTTGCCACCAGCTCTGCAAGCGTCCTGCGCATCGGAATAGCTATGCGCCGAAGAGACGTGACTTCCCTGCGCAGGTACGATATTTCTCGGGCCACTGCCACACGCTCGTCAAAGACTGCGTCCTCAATGTCTTCCATGTTGCCCATTATCTTGCGCACGTTGTTCAAAAGCTCGTCTACCAGCGCGTCGACCAGGCTGTGGTACAGGTAGCCGGCAGATCTCCCCATCAACTCTTTGCGCACGCTCTCGCTACTTTCGCACGCGTCAAACGTGTCTGCCACCGTTTTCAGGTCTTGCTGGTGCACAGTCACAAGGTAGCCCGGGCCGAGAAACGCCGCAAGCTGGCTCGGCTTTGGAACGCGCTCTTGCGTCGCAGTTGGAAAGTGCAGTATGACAAAGACATGGCTCTTGTAGCGGTCGATTTTGGGTATCTGGATTTTAGAGACACAGTCTGCCAGGTTCAGCTCGTGGAACGGAAAGCGCCGGCCTAGCTCGCGCATGTCATCGCGGGTGGGTGCAGAGACGTCAATCCACGCAAAGCCTTCGTTTTCCAGCTGCCTGAGCATGTTCGTTCATCTATCACTGTTGAAAAAAGAGCTATTACTGTGTATTGCCGCTTGTACACACACATGTATTTTTTTCTGGGCTGGAAAAACATTTACAAATCGCAGGTTCCGTTGTCACAGATGTTTGCAGGAGCTGTTTGGGCGCCACAAGTTCCAGCCGGGGTCGGAGCCGTTTGAAATAACGTTTCGCGACCAGAAAATAACAATCGTCGCAGGAACCGCCGGCGCCTATTCGTACAGGCGCTACTCTGCCGGCGAGCTTGCCGCAGAGACTACCATAATCTCTGACAGTGGCGACGGCGTGGTTGTGGGCATCTTTCCCATAGCTCCGCTCCTCACCCCAAAGCAGGTGGCCAAGAACGTGTACATCAAGTTCAGGTCACCCGTCGTCATGGACCAGAGAAGCGACGCGGTTGTATACA
>NZ_CAMLDP010000095.1 GCF_946478925.1 uncultured Nitrososphaera sp.
TGCCAGGTGGCCGGCATCGCCGGCGACATGCTAGTGTCCGCGCTGGTGGACGCCGGCGCAAGCGCAAAAAAGGTGCAGGGCGCCATGTTTGCGTGCCAGGATAGCCTGAAGGACAGCAAGATTAGCGATGCCTCTTTTGAAAAAATAGTGACGCACGGCTTTTCTGCGACGCGGCTAAAATTGTCGTACAAAGACGGCGTGCACGAGCGCAAGGGCGCCGAGATGGTGCGCGCCCTGACTAAAACCTGCGACGCGCTCGGCCTTGAGCAGAGGGCCAAGGCGTTTGCGCTTGACACGATAAAGACGATAATCTCTGCCGAGGCCAAGATCCACGGCGAGGATTTTGACAGCGTGCACCTGCACGAGGCATCAAGCATAGACACGCTTGCAGACATTGTCGGCTGCGCCACCGCGCTCCAGGACCTTTCGCTCCTTGACGCAAAAGTAGTGTCGACGCAGGTGGCAGTAGGCGGAGGAAAACTGACGTTTTCGCACGGCACCGTGCCGAACCCTACCGACGCCATCTTGCACATATTCAAGGGCAGGGGCTTTGCGCTTGCCGGCGGCCAGGCAAAGGACGAGCTGACGACTCCGACGGGCGCGGCGCTCCTTGCTAACTTGGCGGAGGGAAGCGTCGACTATTACCCGTCAATCGTGCCGGAAAAAATCGGCTATGGCGCCGGCACCAAGAAATTTGCCGGCTTTGCCAACGTGGTCCGCGTCCTCATGGGAGATTCGCCTGCGGCACTAGAGAAGGACACAGTATGCCTAGTAGAGACGAACGTCGACGACGCTACAGGCGAGGTGATGGGCAACCTCGTCGACCGGCTGACGGATGCCGGGGCAAAGGACGTGACGATAATACCGGGCACTACGAAAAAGAGCAGGCCCGCGTACCTCGTACGGGTCGTCGCGGACAATTCCATGCTAAACACAATGCTTTCCATCCTGTTTTCCGAGTCAGGCACGCTTGGCGCACGCGTACAGCAGGTAGAGCGCTATATCCTCCCGAGGACCGTAGTGACCGTGCCCGTTACAATAGGTGATAGCACCTTCAACGTGCACGTCAAGGTCGCCAAGGACGCGCAGGGCAACACCGTCGGGGCAAAGCCAGAATTCGAAGACATCAAGATAGTCGCAGCAAGGCTCGGCATTCCTGCAAGGCGCGTGCTGGAGATAGTAAACGCGCAGGTGGCGCAAAAAACATGACTTCCTTCGACCGGCTGGTTTCGTGGTTCCCGGCAGGAAGCAGGGCGATTGTGGCACTGTCAGGCGGAGTCGACAGCGCGGTGGTCGCGCTAGCCGCAAAAAAGGCGCTTGGCGACAACGCAATTGCGATAACCGCCGACTACAAGACGCTTGCAGACGAAGAGCTTGCTACCGCCCGCAAGGTCGCGCAGGAGATAGGCATCAAGCATTTGATAATAGAGTACGACGAGCTTGAAAACCCGGAATTTGTGAAAAACGACGGCCTGCGCTGCTATCACTGCCGGACGGAACTTGGCCAGCACCTCGCAGGCGAGGCCAAAAAGGCCGGCGCGCAATTAATAGTGGACGGGACGAACGTGGACGACCTGTCAGACTACCGCCCAGGCATCAGGGCTCTGCGCGAAAACGGCGTGAAAAGCCCGATGGTGGAACTAGGCATCAACAAGGCCGAGATCCGCAGAATGGCCCACGAGTTTGGGCTGTCCGTGTACGACAAGCCGTCAAACGCGTGTCTCGCGTCCAGGATACCTGCGGGGATGGAAGTCACGTACGAAAAGCTGCGCAAGATAGAAAGTTCCGAGATAATAGTAAAGTCGATATTCGGGGTCAGGCAGGTGCGCGTCAGGGACCACGGCGAGATTGCGAGAATAGAGGTGGGAAGGGACGAGCTTGGCAGGATGTTCGACCCTGAAAAGCTGGACCTTTTAGATAAAAAGCTAAAGGAGCTTGGGTTCCGCTTTGTCACGATAGACGCTTCCGGGTACAAGAGCGGCAAGCTGGCGGTGGTAGACTAGCGATGGAACGCATTTACCTGGACAGCGCAGCGTCGACCCCAGTCGAAGACGAGGTGGTGCAGGAGATGATCCCGTACCTAAAGCAGCAGTTCGGCAACCCTTCTTCCATCCATTACTTTGGGAGGGAGACAACGCGGGCGATACAGCTGGCCAGAAAACGCGTCGCCAATCTTGTGGGCGCAAGGCCGCAAGAGATAACTTTTACTTCGGGTGGGACAGAGGCCGACAACCTTGCGATAAAGGGCACTGCCGACTATGCGAGGAGCAAAGACCCGTCAAAAAACCACGTGATAACAAGCTACATCGAGCACGACGCGGTGCTGGAGCCGTGCCGCGACCTTGAAAGGCTCGGATACAGCGTGACGTTTCTGCCCGTCACGCAGGAAGGGCTGGTAAGGCCGGAAACCCTCAAGGAGGCAATCACGCCTTCGACAGCGCTTGTCAGCATCATGCACGCAAACAACGAGGTCGGCACGGTCCAGCCGGTAAAAGAGCTTGCCAGGATTGCACACGGCGCCGGCGCGCTTTTCCACACGGATGCCGTACAGGCCGCCGGCAAGCTGCCTGTGGACGTCAGAGACCTTGGCGTTGATCTATTGTCAATGTCGTCGCACAAGATAAATGGGCCAAAAGGCGTCGGGGCCCTGTACATCCGCGACGGGCTGGAGATAATGCCAATAATCCACGGCGGCGGGCAGGAATCTGCCATGCGCTCGGGCACCGAAAACGTCCCGGGTATAGTCGGCTTTGGCAAGGCGTGCGAGCTTGTACAGAACAGGCTGCCAGAGTACCAGAAACAGGTGTCGGCTCTTCGCGACTACCTCGCCGAAAAGGTCCTGTCGGAAATCCCGCACAGCAGGCTAAACGGCTCCAAGACAAGCAGGCTTGCCGCAAACGTGCATTTCACTTTCTTTGGGGTAAACGGCGAGGACCTGATAATAAAGCTGGACGAAGGCGGGATAGCGGCATCAACGGGCTCGGCCTGCTCTGTCAAGAAGCAAAAGCCTTCGCACGTGTTAAAGGCGATGGGCTTCTCGTACGAAGAGATAACCGGCTCGCTTCGCATCAGCCTGTCGATGCAGAACACGAAAGAGGAGATGGACAGGACGGTATCGGCGCTTGCAGAAGTGGTAAAGGAGCTCAGGGCGCTTTCGCCCTTCAAGTCCAAGTACGCCTGATACACGGTTGAAAATCTTTTTATGGCAATCTCGGCCGCTCTCCTGCATGGCAGCAGCAAAGTCATCTGTTCCAAAGATAGGCCAAAAGGCTCCTGAATTTGAACTTCCCGACCAGGACCTGAAGAACCACAAGCTGAGCGATTACAAGGGCAAAAAGACGATACTCGCGTTCTTTCCGGCGGCCGAGTCGTCGGTCTGCACTGCGGAAATGTGCGCAATCCGCGATTCGCTTGACGAGCTGCGAGACTATGGCGCCAACGTGCTTGGCATCTCTGTCGACGGGCCGTTTGTCAACAAGGCGTTTGCCAACAACCACCACCTGAACTTCCCGGTGCTTTCTGACTATGGGAGGAAAGTCATCAAGAAATACGGCATCGTCATGAAGAGGCTGGCAAGCATGGCCGACTATAACGCGGCCAAGAGGTCCGTGTTCATACTGGACGAGCAGGGCAAGGTGCGCTACAGGTGGGTGTCCGACAACCCGCTCGTCGAGCCAAACTACGCCGAGATCAAAGAGTTCCTGAAGAACAACAACTGACCTTTCCCTCTTTTTCTTCTTTTTATACAATTATTTATATACAAACGGCGGCTATTGCGCACCGATGCGCAAGGTCTTTTGCGGCGTCGCGCTGGCGGCGTTTTTGGCAATTTCGCTGGCATTGCTTCCCGTGCCTGCAATGGCGCAGGGAAAGGACTCGCTTGGCTTTGGTGACAATGTATCCGTCCAAGTAACGCGTTCTAACCAGACAGGGACTACTGCTCCAGTGGAGACACCCAAGCCGTCCGGGTGTCTCATCGCTACGGCGGCGTTTGGCTCTGAACTGACGCCCCAAGTGCAGTTTCTCCGCGGATTTCGGGACAACCGCATCCTCTCGACTGCCGCTGGCTCTGGCTTTATGAACGTCTTTAACGCCTGGTACTACTCTTTCAGCCCTAATGTCGCAGATTATGAGCGCGCCAACCCCTGGGCACAGGCGACTATCAAGACGGCGATATATCCGCTACTTGGAATCCTGCAAGTGGCAGAAAAGGGCTACGCCATGTCGGCAGGCGAAGGGGGCGCGGTGGTCGCTGGCTTTGCCGCAAGCACGCTCATCGGCGCGGTTTATCTGTCGCCGGCGGCAGTCGCACTGCGCAACAGGGCGCCGGGCAAGAAACTACTGGTGGCGCTGGGCATTTCTGCGCTAGCCTCGCTTGCAGCAGTTGCGGCAGGGGTGGCGATAGAAAATTCGGTCGTCCTGATGGTCTCAACTGCGCTCTTTGTGCTGTCATCGATAGGGGTCGGGCTATTTGCGGTGATGGCATTGGCAAAAAAGATTGAGGAAAAGCGCCGTAGCAGGCGCTAGCCTGCTGCTATTATTATTCTACTCTATCACTGCCAGAATGTCGTTTCTTGCGACGCTGGCTCCCTGCTTTACCTTTATTTCCTTCAGGTTGCCGTCCTTGTGGGCCTTGACTGCCACCTGCATCTTCATGGATTCAAGGACCACTATCACGTCGCCCTTCTTGACCTCTGTTCCCGGCTTGGCAGAGATGTTGACGACTCTGCCGGGGATCTGGCTTGCGAGGTTGCGGTCGCCTCCGCCTGCCCCGCCGAGCGCCGATGCCTTTTCAAGCACCTCTGTGAGCTTGGAATGCTTTCTTACCGTTATCGGCTGGCCGTCAAGCATCAGTTTCACTTCCGCGCTTCCCGACTGGAGTACCTTGGCGTGGTGGAACGTGTTGTCAAGTATGAATTCAAACTCGTTAGTGCCAGATTTTAGCAGCCTTATCGTGTGCTCCTTATCGCCTATTTTCACGAGCACCGAGTTGTTGCCTGTGGTCCTGAGCACCTCTCCATTCAGCATCTGCGCAAGATCGCCGACTTTGAACTCCATCAGCTTGTCGCCCTCATCATCTTCCACCTGGAAGCTTTTTGGCCGTTGTTAGTCTGCGAAGAGGGGCCCTTTTTCACCAGTTCTGACTGCAAAAGCGCTGCCGCCACCGCAGCCTGGGCGTTCTTTGACGCTTCGGCCTTGACCTCCTCGTTCATCCTGTCGAATATCTTGAAGCGGTCGAGGTAGTCGGTCGAAATCTCGCCCTTGATAAAGTTCTGCTCGTTCATTATGGTCTTGTACAGCGGGATTGTTGTGTTGATGCCCTCTATGGTAAACTCGTCCAGCGCATTTCTCATCCTCACGCGGGCCTCTTCAAAGTTGCTGCCCCACGCAAGCAGCTTTGCGACAAGCGAGTCGTAGTAGCCAGAGACTGTGCAGCCTGGGTACAGATAAGTGTCAACCCTGACGCCGGGGCCGTAGGGGATGTTGCAGTTTGGCACCACACCCGTGGACGGCGCAAAGTCGTAGAACGGGTCCTCGGCGTTTATACGACATTCTATTGCACAGCCGTTTATCTTTAGGTCTTCCTGCTTGAACGGGATCTCGCCTCCCTGCGCCACGTGGATCTGCAGTTTCACCAGGTCAAGGCCGGTCACAAGCTCTGTCACAGGGTGCTCTACCTGCAGGCGGGAGTTTATCTCGATAAAGTAAAAGTTGCCTTCCGGGTCGCGCAA
>NZ_CAMLDP010000096.1 GCF_946478925.1 uncultured Nitrososphaera sp.
AAGGGTAGAAAGCGAAGGCAGTAACGATCTCTAGAGCTTTTTCAACTGCACGCCACTGTCAAGCCGATCTATCTTGCGGCAGATCATCTTGTACGAATCCACAATTTCGGCTTCTATGACCCCGGGAAGGTGCTGGATATTTGGAACATAGTTGCTGACGATGTAAAAATCGTGCACCCTGACCTCTACTGCAATGTCTTTGGCCTTCAGGTCGTCGGCGCCGGATTTCAGCGTTACCTGCAGCGCGCCGGCAAACTTTTTTTCAGTCTCTGTCGCAAGCGGGTAGCGGCCGGACCTTATAGAATCCTGAATCATGGCGCACAGCTCCGAGACCTTCATTATTATATTATCAATCCGGTGTAAACTGTAGGCGTAATTAACCTGCCGCTCACTCTTCTTCCCCTTCTTCTTTTTCCTTTTTCTTTTTCTCTACCTTTTCTTCTTCCGGCTTGGCGCCAGAGTGCACCTTTAGCTGGCGCCTATACATGGTCGCAATTTCGTCGGTGGTGGTCGCGTCCTCTGGCTCCTTGTCGTCGCGGATCTTACCCGTGAACTTGGGGAACCGCAATGCAAGGCCATAGCCATCTCTTATTGTGCCCATTGCCGCGGTATGCGACGGGCTAAGTGTTATCTCTGACGCGATGACCTCGATTACTATCGCCGGCTCGAACCACACATCCATGTCCATGCCCGTGTCCACGCGGGCGTGCTTTTGGTGTATCACGTGCTTTTCCAGCTCGCGGTAAAACTGGTCAAGGTGCTCGTCGGTAAAGCCAGTCCCCACCTTTGTCACGCTCCGGAAAATGTCCTCCTTTGGGTCGTACGCCGCCAAAAGCAAAGCGCCGTACTTGCCCACGCGCCTTCCCCGGCCGTGTAGCGCGCCCACGATGACAAGATCAAGCGTGTCCGCTAGTTCCGTCCGGTATTCGCGTTTTAGCTTCACCCACAGGTACTCGCGCGCTCCTGCGCGGTACGTGCTAGACGGCATCTTTACCATGACTCCTTCGCAGCCGTTCTCTATTGCAGAAGCCATGAAGCGATCAATCTCACCAGGCTCTTTTGCAACTACCTGCGGCACTATTTTCAACATCGTCATGTCGTTATTCTTGTTCTTGTTATTGACGACCGTCTTTGCCAAGAGCTTTCTGCGCTCGTCGTACGAAAGTTCCGTCCGGCTCTTGCCGTCAAGGTAGAGCATGTCGAAAAGGTTGATGACGACTGGATAGTTTTCCATCGCCTCTTCAATACCGTGCTTGCGCCTTCGGTGCATGAGCTGCTGAAACGGCAGGTACTCGCCCGTCTGCAGATTTACCGCTACGACCTCGCCTTCCATTATCGCCTCCTTGCAGGCAAGCGACATTGCGGCCTTGCTCACGTCGGGGTAGTGGTCGGTTATCTTTTCTAGCCTGCGCGAAAATAGTTCGACGCGGTCCTTGCCCTTGTGTATCTGGACACGCTCGCCGTCCAGCTTGTACTCGACTGCGGCACGGCCATCCATGCGCTCCATCGCCTCTTCTGAAGTGGAGACGCGCTCGGCAAGCATCGGCCTGATGGGCTTGAACAGGGTTATCTGGACAGCCTTGACTGCGTCAAGCCCTTTTGTTGCAAGCAGCTTGGCTACCGTGCCAAGGTCGCTTGAAACGTTGTAGGCGTTTTCAAGCGCCTTTCTGTTTGCCTTGTCGCCGGTAAATGCAAGGGCTAGCGCGTCAAGCACAGTATAGTCTGCGATGCCAAGACGCAGAGCCCCCATGACAAACTTCATGATGTAGCGCCCCTCTTCCGGCGTGGAATCGTTGAGCAGGCTTGCGACTAGGCGCAGTTTCGTCTCCTGCGACCCGGGTCCAGTGGTCTTGGCAATCTTGTCAAAAGTGCAGTAGACGCGCTCTACAGTCATCTGCTCTGAAAACAGGGTCGACTGGCCCTTTGACACCATGGCCTTGCCGGCGGTGTCGCCAATGTCGCCTGTGTCCCGGTATATTGTCTCAATCTCGGTCATGCCCCTGCCGGATGAGCTTGCTATGGCCCTGAGTGCCATGCGCTCTGCAAGGCCCATCTCTATTCCCTCATAGTCCGGGTACAGCTTGCCCTGTATGAGGTACGTCACCTTGTCTATCAGGTCCGCCGGCGTCTTTTTCAACAATGCAACTAGATGATCGGTAAGGGCCAGTCTGCTGGATGTCTGCTCCATCTTGCAAAACGTCTCTACCAGCGGCTGAAAGTCCACGGCTAGAGCTTGGGCGGTTCCCGCTTTAAGGTTTGTTTGAATATGAATATTAAAGGGGAAACCGGTAAAAGGGCAGATTACGAATGGGCGGAAACAAGAACAAGCCAGCAGCAAAACAGGACAAGGGCACGGCAGTGGGCCCGGCCGGCGAGATAAAGACGGCGGCAAAGGAAGAGAAGAAAAAGCCGCAGCAAAAGCAAAGGCTGGCAGTAACGATTGACGAGAACCAGGGCATGAAGGCCATCCAGAACATGAAGGCAATCACCGTTCAGTCGGTCGCAAAGGCCGCGGGAGTAAAGATCTCGGTGGCAAACTCGCTGGTAAAGACGCTTGAAGCGAAAGGAGTCGTCAAGAAGGTCGGCGGCTACAGCGGCCACAGGGTGTACGCCAAGGTCAAGTAGTAATAGTAGCCAGCCTTTTTACGGCTATAACGTCGCCTGCCTGCACGCCTTCAATGACTTTGATATTGCTTACTATTTTCCCTACCGCGTTCATCGCCTGCGTCGTGCAGTCTTTAACGATAAAGCAGATTGCGCCGTTTGACGGCAGAAAAGCAAGGTCTCCCCGCTTGAACTGCGTCCGCGTCTTTTCCGCTCCGATGACAAGCCCGGTCTCGATGTAGACGAACTTGTCCTCAAGCCTGTGCACCCTGTCCTGCACAGGCAGGCCCTTTAGCAGCGCGCTCGTAGTCAGCGGCGCAAGGTGGCGCACCAGCTCGCACTCGGCAGAGCCCTTGCCGGCGACTTCCGCCGCCAACCTGACCCTTGACACGGAACCAGCAGCCTGCACAAAGGCTGAAAAGCGCCGATGTAATGAAAACGTTTCTGGAAAAACCGCAGAAAAGCACCTTGAAAAATTCGCAACATTTAATTAGATAGCAACCAACTTTTCCATACATTCTTGGTAATCAAGCGCTTTACAAAAAAATCTGCTGCACGCAAGTCCTCCGCCTCCAAGACCAAGGGTAAAAAGGGTGCGGAGGCCGAAGTAGAGGAGACCAAGAAGTCGAACCGCCCGGCCGATGAGGTGGTGACTTATTCTGAGCAAGAGTACGAGCTAAAAGAAGTCCCTGCGCAGGGAAACAAGATTCTGATTGGCCTGCCATGGCTCACGAGGTTCGAGCGCGCAAGGATCACAGGGGCCCGTGCGCTGCAATTGTCGCTTGGCGCGCCGCCGCTGACAAAGCCGGACGGCGCCAACACTTCAATCGCGCTTGCGATGCTAGAGGTAGAGAAAAAGGCTCTCCCCATTTCCATACGCCGTGTATTGCCAAACGGCATGTATCAGGACATACCGATTGACTGGATGAAGTAGAAAAAGATCCAATCAATCCTCTGCATTTTGCATTTTTGGGCATATTTCCCTAATAGTACGAAAGACAATTGATGATTGCTACAAATGTTGCAGATGCATCTTCTAGCGGCAGGCATTCTGGCACTTGCAGCCTCGGCGCCGATAACTGCAAACGTTATTCCGCAAGCCCAAGCGCTACGCACAGTAGATGACGACTGGCCCGAAAAGCCGTGTCTTGACTCCCCGCCTTATTCAAAGTCCTACCTCAAAGAGGTATGGCAAAAGTACTATGACTACAAAGGCAAAGAACGGATGGAGATGAAAAAGGTGGCAATGGATCAAGCAATCAAGGATGGGAAACTAAAAGAGTGGATCGAAGATGGGGACACTTTGAACTATCATGCCAATTACAATACGTATTTCTATTACTACATAAGCGACCAGGTACCTGACATGTACAACTCTTCTTGGATGGTCAGAAATGACGTAGCTGATATTACATACGGGATCGATGATCCAACATCATTTATCGTGCTTGCAGGGATTTGTACTGCAGGCTTGTTGGCAGCATTTTACACTGTCAAGAAAATACACAAAAATAGCTAGATCTCTTTCAGGTGCGTTTCATCAAATATGTCCGAGCCGTACCAGCGGTACCGGAAATAGTCTAGGCACCATTCGTGGAAGAGCTTGTCGGTGCTGGAAAATATCATGTTCATGTCGGTTTCCCCCTTTTGGTTTGGGAACATGACTGCCGCCTGCTTTTCGTTCAGGATGACTGCTACCTGCACCCTGTCCACCATCCTGCGCTCTATTGCACCTTTTGTCAACAGTTCGTTGTGACCCAGCTTTTTCAGCAGATCCTTTCGTCCCTTTGGGATTATGACGTTCTGCGGCAGGACATAGCTGTATTTCACGCCTTTCTCCTTGACCCTGCTGAGCGCCGGCTCAATAAGGTCGATGGGCACCTGAGGCACTATTTCGTAGATGTACTCGTCAGCCTCTCTGTAGATGTCCTTCCAGCGCTCCAGTATAGCGACTACGCCCTTGACAAACTCGCATCTGTCCAGCGCGCCAAGCCTCATTATGAACTTGAACGGGAGCTCGCCTAGGATGTGCTCGGAAAAGTACTCCTTGTGCTTTGAGAGATAGTTGAACGTGGGGATCTGCTTGATTATTGTGTTGCCAAAGGTCGTGAGCGAGAATATGCCCTCGGGGTCCTTCTCTATCAGGCCGGCGTCTTGGAGGCGGTTGACGTTTCTATGGGCCTCCTGCAGGGTTATGTTGAGGTCCTTGGCAAGCTGCGAGATCTTGGCCTTTTTCTCGTTTAGCCGGAACAATATTGAAAGGCGCTGCTCGCTTGCAAGCTCGAAAAACGTCTTTTCAGTGTTGGAGTAGGCGCTTACAAGGTCCTCGTCCTGGGCTGGCATGGATGATAAAGCAAAAGGCCGACATCATTTTAAGCGTTGCCGGCTAAGTTAGTGGTGGCTTGAGTGTTCCTCTGTGTGCGGGCGGGAGCGGTTGTTCCTGATTGTGTATGCGCCAAGCACGATGAGGGCGATGCCGACAGCAATAAGGACGATGGCTGCAGGTATTGCGGCTACCCACGTCTTGTTCACCTGTGCTGCGAACATGAAAAGTGCTCCGAGAATGGTCAGGGCGGCACCTGCGATTGCTTCGCCGTTTATGCGTTCCATGATTATTGAATGGAAAATCACTACAGACTGTATATTAATTTTTGTCAGAGGCGATTGCTAACGCTCGCTATTGCTCGCGAATGAGTGTGCCCCTGCACTGCTCGCATATAGTCTCGTCGATGTTGGACTCGATGCTGTGGTGCACGTCGCATATGAGGAGCGAGTAGCGCATATAGTTCGTCAGGCCCACGAATTTTGCAAGTGTGCTTGGAGTATACGCCTTGTTGGTAGAAAGTTCGCGCGCAATGTCGTCAATCATGCGCATCACCTCGCGAATTCCTTCCAGCTTCAGGATGAGTTCAAGGTCGCCCCTCGTCCCCCTTACATAGTTGCTGACTGCGGCCTGCGTGATGCCAAGCACTCTTGCGACGTCTTCCTCCTTGAGCAGGTATTCCCTTATCAGCTTCTTGGCAAGGATGGCCCTTACCGCAGGGATGAGCGATTTGGCCTCTATCTCAGAAGGGAGAAGCATTGCAGACAGGAGCAACTTTGGCTTTTTT
>NZ_CAMLDP010000097.1 GCF_946478925.1 uncultured Nitrososphaera sp.
GCTCGTCATCGTAAAAGAGCGCCATGTGCTTGCACTCTTGAAAGGCAAAAGACATGCTTTGTGTTTGCAAGAAACAAAAGTAGGGTAGAAAAACTTGCTGGTGTCTCTCTATGCTGGCACACGCACACACACAAGCTTGCCGTTCTCCGCCGCGCCAAGCCGCGTGGGTCCTGTGAAACCGGCAACGGCAAAGGTAATATTGCATAGCCGCCAACGTTCTGGTAACCAATGGCAAACTGTTCCATATGCGGCTCGCGCTTTGCAGAAAAAAAGTGCTATTTTTGCCAGAACAAAATCTGCACCTCATGCATCGTCCCGACTGATGTGACTGGGAGCGGCACCACGGTAAAGTGCGTGACGTGCGACCGCAAAGGAATAAAAAAGATCAGCCTCGCCGCGGTGCTCAAGCGCAACAAGTTCCTCCTCGGCGTCATCTTTGGATACTGGATATTCACGATATTCCCATTGCCGTTCCTGCAGCTGGGAGGCTACGAAGCAAGCGCCATAGTTATCCAACCTGTGCTCTATACGACTGCGATCCTCACAATACCGTTCGTATTCATGATTATTGCCTGGCAAAAGCTGGCGCCAAAGGAAAACTAGCTGCTAGCTAGAAGAAAACATCTCTTTTGCCACGAGGTCTGTAAATTCCGTAGTGGACAGGCCTCCTCCGATGTCCTTGGTCTTTTTGCCCTGCTTTAGCAGGCTGACGATGGCTTCCTCTATGCGGGCGCCCTGCTCTGCCGTCTTTTTGTCCTTGTGCCTGTCTGCAAGCCATTCCAACATCATCTTGGCGGAGAGCAGTATCGACGACGGGTTTGCGGCATTTTTCCCGGCAATGTCAAACGCCGCGCCGTGGACAGGCTCAAAGAGCGCAAAGCCTTCGCCGATGTTTGCCGCCGGGCCCATGCCGAGCCCGCCTACCACCTGCGCGGCCTCGTCGGACAGGATGTCGCCAAAGAGGTTGGTGGTGACGATTACGTCAAACTCTTCCGGGTTGCGGATGAGGTTCATCGATGCCGCGTCGACATAGAGCTCGCTGTACTGTATCTTGGGATATTTCTTGGCTACTTCTCTGCATACTGACGCAAACAGCCCGTCGCCCTTGCGCATCACGTTTGCCTTGTGCACCGCGACCACCTTTCGCTTGTTGTCGCGAATCGTCGCCGTCTTGAACGCATACTCTGCTATCCTCCTTGACGCCTTTTCGGAGGTTATCCTGAGGGCGACCACCGTGCCCGGGTCGGCGTTGAACTCCCATCCGAGATAGACGTCTTCTGTGTTTTCCCTCACAGTCACCATGTCCACCCTTGGAGAAAGCGCTTGGATGTTTGGGTACGATTTGGCCGGCCTGACGTTTGCATAAAGGTCAAACATGCGCCTGAGGACTATGATGACATCGGCAGCGCTTTCGCCCACAGGCCCCTTCAGGCATGCCTGTGATTTCTTGATGGTGTCGACTGAAAACTCGGGGAGCGCCTTTCCGTGCTTGGCAAGGGCCGCGTCGCCTGCTTCGACTTCGTTTATTGTGAATTTCGTAGATGTGTTGTCGCTTATCGCTTCAAGGATCTTTTTAGCAGCAGCAGTCTGTTCTGGCCCTATTCCGTCCCCTCTGATGAGCGAAATGACGTACCTTGCCAACTATAGATCTCATGTCTGGTGGTGGGGAGGTGCTTATATTAGCTCTTGGAATAGAGCATTTTTTTCAGAAGTACCTTGTTGATTGCGTCCATCATTGCCTCCACGGACGCGACGACAATGTCCTCGTTGGCTTTTCTTGCAGAGACGATGTTGCCATTCTTGTCCTCAACCTTGACCGACACCTCTGCAAGCGCGTCCGAGCCTCCAGAAATGGAGTCGAGCTTGTACTCGCGTATCTTGATGCTTGCGACGTCCGATGCTATTTTTTGTATTGCCTTCAATGCCGCGTCCACCGGGCCTACACCCGTGTCCGACGCGATTAGATCTTTACCCTCCGCGTTGAGCCTGATGACTGCCGTCGGTATGGTGTGCATACCGGTAAATATCTGAAAGTCATAGAGCTTGAATCGCTCTTCAAACTGCGAGTTGTGCATTACCTCGCCGGCGATGTTAAGCAAGTCGGCAGTCGTGACTGCCCTGCCCTTGTCGGCGATGTCTTTTTGCTTTTCCACGATTATCTTCAATTGATCTTCTGACGGGTTTATGCCAAATTCCTCAAGCATCGCCCTGATGCCGTGCGCGCCGGCGTGCTTGCCTGCCTGGAGCCAGCGCTTTCTCCCAACAAGCTCCGGGCTGATGGGCTCGTAGGTAAGCGGGTTGTTGAGGACGCCATGGGTGTGGATTCCTGACTCGTGGCCAAAGGCATTCTCGCCGATTATCGCCTTGTTTGGCTGGACGATTATTCCCATCGTGTTGGAGACGAACTTGGAAGTCTCGTAGAGCAACTGCGTCTTGATGTTGTGCTCTTTTTTATAGAGGCACTGGAGCGCCATGACAAACTCTTCGAGCGACGCGTTGCCCGCCCGCTCGCCAAGGCCGTTTATCGTGACGTGCGCGCAAGCAGCGCCGGCGTTGATGCCTGCTATCGAGTTTGCTACCGCAAGCCCAAAGTCGTCGTGGCAGTGCATACTTATTGGAAGCCGCGTCGCTTGGTTGACCTCTTTGACAAGCTCGGTGATGTACTGCGGCGTCGAATATCCCACGGTGTCGGGTATGTCGACCCTGTCGGCTCCCGCCTGCGCTACTGCGCTGAACACCTTTATCAAAAACGCCCTGTCCGATCTGGTGGCGTCTTCTGCTGAAAATTCCACTCTGAGGCCGTGCTTTTTGGCGTACTCGACTGCGTGCACCGCTCTTTCAAGCACCTGCTCGCGGGTCATCTTTAACTTGTACTGCATGTGTATGTCGGAAGTCGCGATGAATGTGTGCACGTACTTCAAGTCGCACTTTATGGCCGCATCAATGTCTGCGTCGACTGCGCGCGCAAGGCCGCAGACCTCTGCCTTTAGCCCCGAGTTTGCTATCGTCTTGACCGCGTACATTTCGCCTGTCGATACCACCGGGAACCCTGCCTCGATTGCGTCCACCCCAAGCTCGTCGAGTTTCTGGGCAATGTGCACCTTTTGCTCCGGAGTGACTGTCACGCCCGGCGACTGCTCGCCATCGCGAAGTGTCGTGTCGAAAATCCTTACTTTTTGCGCGCCGCTCAAAGTTCAACTCCTCTTGGCAATGCCGATACGCCTGTCCTTGCCAGCTGCGTTATTCCGTATTGGTCGACCAGATTCTTAAAGGCATCTATCTTGTCAGGGGTGCCTGTTATCTCTACTGTTATCGTCTCCTTGCCGATGTCGAGTATGTTGCCCCTGAAAATGTTGGCATAGTTCATTATCTCGCTCCTAGTCGTCGGGTCGACTGCCTTCATCTTTATCAGCGCTAGCTCGCGGTACACTGTCTTGTCAGTGTCGAGGACCTTGACCTCGACCACGTCTATCAGCTTTCTCAATTGCTTGACAAGCTGGTCAAGCGTCTTTTCGTCGCTGTTGGTGGTTATTGTCATGCGGGAAAGGTCCTGCTGCTCGGTCGTGCCCACGGTTATCGACTCGATGTTAAAGTTGCGCGCCCTGAAAAGGTTCGTCACGCGGAATAGGACGCCGGGCTTGTTCTCGACTATTGCCGACACGATGTAGAGCTCGTTGTTGTTCTCCATGTGTTCTTCTAGCCTCCTGTTATCATGTCCTTGAGGCTTGAACCCGGCGCCACGAACGGGTACACGTCCTCGTCAGGGTCAATCGGTATGTCGATTACGGTCGCCACGTCGCTTTTTATCGCGGTCTTGATTGCCTTTTCAAGCTCTGCCATCGACTGGGCGCGGATGCCCTGCGCGCCGTACGCCTCTGCCACCTTGACATAGTCGGGGCACTGGTGCTGGTGCACGCCGCTGTACCTGCGGTTGTAGAACGTGCGCTGCCACTGCGCCACCATGCCGAGCATATAGTTGTTCATGAGAAATACAATGACCGGCAGCTTTTCAATCACCGACACTGCAAGCGAGTTTTCGGTCATGTTGAACGAGCCGTCGCCGGCAATGTCTACCACCGGCACCTCTGGCCTTGCCGCCTTGGCTCCTATCGACGCCGGAAATCCAAAGCCCATCGTGCCAAGCCCGGTCGAGCTAAAGAACGTGCCGGGCGCTATCACGTCAAAGTGGAGCGAGGCCCACATCTGGCACTGGCCTACCTCGGTAGTCACTATGCCCTGCGCTGGCAAAAGCTCGCGCAACTTTTTGAGCGACTTTTTGGCAGTTATCTCGCGGGGGTAGTCCTTGAGGTTCTCTGCGAAATACTGTACAAGCTCCTTTCTGCGCTTGAGCCAGGGGTTCTCCGGGTCTCTCTTTGTCACCTTTTTCGTAAGCAGTTTTACCAGCGT
This sequence comes from uncultured Nitrososphaera sp., assembly GCF_946478925.1. Next base: position 4,408 of record NZ_CAMLDP010000097.1, read on the forward strand.
GCGGAGCGACGATTTCACGTCGCCCACTATCGCCACGTCGACCGACTTGTTCTTGCCAATCTCTGCCGGGTCGATGTCCATGTGGATGATGCTCATGCCCTTGCCAAACTCGTCAAAGCGGCCCACCGACCTGTCGGAGAACCTAGACCCGACTGCAATTATGCAGTCTGCCTCAATGATTATCTTGTTTGCCTCTGCGTGGCCATGCATACCTATCGGGCCCATCGCAAGCGGGTGGTTCTCGGGGAACGCGCCCTTGCCCTTGAACGTAGTCACCACGGGTATCATGAGGAGCTCTGCAAGCGTCTGGAGCTCGGCAAACGCGCCAGAGAGTATGACGCCGCCACCTGCCAAGATGATTGGGCGCTCGGCCTTCAAGATGAGCTCCGCGGCTTTTCCAACCTCTGAAAGGTCTGCATCCACCACGGGGTTGTAGCCTCTCACTTTGATGAGATCGGGAAACTTCATGTCCGCGCTCTGCTGCTGCACGTCTTTTGGAATGTCGATAAGCACCGGTCCCGGCCTCCCGCTCTCGGCGATGTAGAACGACTTTTTGACCATCTCGGGGATCTCGCCGGGCATCCTCGGCTGGAAAGAGTATTTCGTGCAGGGGTTTGCGATGCCGATGATGTCTGTTTCCTGAAAAGCGTCCTTGCCTATCATCGGAAGCGCCACTTGGCCCGTCACTGCCACCATTGGTATGGAATCGGCGTGGGCGGTGGCAAGGCCGGTGATGATGTTGGTGGCTCCCGGGCCGGAGGTGGCAAAGCACACGCCGGATTTTCTCTTTATCCTGGCATAGCCGTCTGCCATGTGCGCGGCGGACTGCTCGTGCCTGACGAGTATGTGGCGGAGGTTTGCGCCTACGAGCGCGTCGTATATCGGAAGATTTGCCCCGCCGGGAAGTCCAAAGACTACGTCTACGCCCTCCTTCTCAAGGGCATGGATCAACGCTTTTGCGCCGGTCATTTCAACCATTTTTTACATTATCACCATGATTTTTGAAGACAAATGCCCGCTGGTCAGCAGAGATTTGTCTAGGCAAGTAGCAGCAGGACCAGAATCTTAACTTTGTGCCTAGAACATTCGCTGCCTGTGTGGGGCATCCAGAATGGATTGTAGTGATATAATTTATAAAGTTTTGTGCTCTAACTGCCAACGAACATTATATTGTCCGTGACGAATTCCGCTAAAATCAGGGACCTGATTTACAAATATTTCCAGATAGCCAAGAGCAA
>NZ_CAMLDP010000098.1 GCF_946478925.1 uncultured Nitrososphaera sp.
GGAGAAAGGCCCGCTCAATCCTGACAAAGGACAACGTGGTCAGGGGCATATCGTACCTGCTTCACGATTACAAGGTTGGTGACAAGGTTATCATTGAAGTCGACCCGCGTGAGCACGACACCACGCCCCATAGACGCTTCCACGGGCGCATCGGTGTAGTAAAAGAAGTGCGCAAGCGCACGCTAAAGGTGGCAGTGATGTTCGGCTCAAAGGAAAAGATAATCCAGCCCCGCCTCAACCACATCAAGCCTCTGGCCTCTCCGGGGTCGTCAGAATAATGACCGAGACACTGAAAAAAGAGATAATCACGACCGCACAGGTAAAGGAGATACTGGACGCTGTCAAGTCAGACGATATGGATCAGATTCAGCGCTGGACTTCGGACTATGTGGGCAAGTTCGCAAAAACCGACGCCAAGTCGGCGGCAAAGATGGTAAAACAGCTAGTCGAGCAGTGCGACCTCACACAGGAAGAGGCAGTCGAGGTCGTAAACGTCATGCCGACCACCCTTGAGGAGCTACGGGCTTTTACGTTTGGGTGGAAGAAACTCATACTTACCGAGACCCTCGAAAAGATGCTTTCTATACTAAAGTCAGAGAGCCAAGGCTAAATAGCAATTATTCTACAGTATAGGGGAGGAGAGTCACACACATTGTCAGCAGCACAAGATCCAGCGACAGGGACAGCAGGCCAGCCACCGGCAAGGGCCGAAGCGGGTCACGAACACGATCATGACCACGGCCAGAGAAAATACGAAGAGTATGCCTACGTCCTGGACTATACTCCGAGGGGCAAGTCTGCCACCGTGAGGGGAAGAGAGGGCGTCATAGTGCAGGCCATAGGCGAGGAGCGCCTGACGCTTCTGGAGCTACTGGGAGTGCAAAACTCTACCTTTGATGTCGGCGAGCGCCTCTACATCGGCCGGGAAGGGCGCAACAAGATAATGAGCGTGCTTGGGAGGCTGGACTATAACGACGTCTCGCAGTCGGCCAAGAACGAGCTTCCGCCCATAGTGGAAAAAGTGGTTCTGGCAAACGAAAAGAGGTTTGTCGACTACATCAACATGTCTCAGCCAATAACTCCAAGAATCCACGCGCTGGAGCTGATACCTGGCATAGGCAAGACCTACATGATGACGATAATTAAAGAGCGGGAAAAGAAAAAGTTCGAGGGCTTTGCGGATCTGCAGGCGCGGGTAGGGCTGAGGGAGCCGGCAAAGCTGGTGGCCAAGAGGATAATAGAAGAAATAATGGGCCAGGCCAGGATGAACCTTTTCGTCAGAAAGTAATTGCCAAGGCGCACCAAGACGCAGGCACTGGGACAGCATTTCCTCCTTGACCGCCGGGTTCTTGCCAAGATACTCGATGCTTCTGCCGTAGGCAAGGGCGAGACGGTGTGCGAGGCAGGAACGGGCAACGGCATCCTGACAGAGGAGCTATGTAGGCGCGCCAGGCGCGTAGTTTCATACGAAGTCGACAAGGCGCTCTACGCTAGTGCAAAAGCCGCACTCGTCTTTTCTAACTTGGAGCTTGTAAACGCGGACCTGTTCAGGCGTGACGAAAAGTTTGACGTGTTTGTGTCAAACCTGCCATATTCAAAAAGCCGCGACGCGGTAGAGTGGCTTGCCACAAAGAAATTCGACCGCGCAATCGTGATGGTACAAAAGGAATTCGCTGACAAGCTGTCGGCAAAACCCTGCGACCAAAACTATCGGGCAGTCTCTGCGATTGCGTCCTACTGCTTTTCCATAGATAAGCTGTTCGATGTGGACAAAGAATGCTTCCAGCCTCAACCGCTTGTAGAATCGACAGTCATCCGGGCGACTCTGAAACATCCGATAACACCCGAGATTGTAAAGAACGTCAACAGACTTTTTTCGCAGCGCAACAAGCGCGCGTCGAGCGTCGCTGCAAGATTTGGCGCCCCTATGGACTTTGGCAGTGACAGGCGCGTGGACCAGCTTGCGCCAGAGCAGATAATTGCGCTTGCAGGGATGGTCAAATGACATGTACGTGCCTGCAGAAGACACGCTCTTTTTGATAGAATGCGCAAAAAAATACCGCGGCACGTGGGCACTTGAAATAGGCACCGGATCGGGCGCAGTCGCACAGTCTCTCCTTTCAAATTTCAAGAACGTGGTGGGAACGGACATTGACCTCGCATCGCTTGCGTACTGCAGGGGAAAAGGAGGCGTGATGCTTGTTTGCTGCGACGCCGCATCAGCACTTTGCGGCAGGTTCGACCTCGTGGTTGCAAACCCGCCGTACCTGCCCGGCGACCCAAAGGCGGACGCAACCGTGCACGGAGATCCCGCCGGCATAGAAACAACGATACACTTTATCGAGTCGGCGCTTTCGCTCTTGTCGGAAAAAGAAGGCAGGATGCTCGTGATAGTGTCGTCGCTTGCAGACCCGTCCGCATTGGACAGATTCATGCGAGAGAAAAAGCTAAAGAAAAGGGTGGTCGCAGAAAAGGCGCTTTTCTACGAGCGCCTTTATGCAGTCGAGCTTACTTTTTGAGCAGTTTTGCTGACCTTGCTGCTATCTGGTCGGCCATCTTTGACAGAGATGCCGTGCCTCCAAGGTCGTAGGTCACGTACTTGTTCTCGTTGATGACATCCTCAGTGGCCTTGAATATCGCCTTGCAGATTTCCCGCTCGCCGAGGTAGTCTGCCATCCACGCGCCCGACAATACCGTTGCTACGGGGTTGACCTTGTCCTTGCCTGCGTATTTTGGCGCAGAGCCGTGCGCCGGCTCGAACATGGCATAGTCGTCGCCATAGTTGCCAGAATACACGTTGCCGATGGAGCCGACGTTTCCCGACGCGCATTCGGATATCACGTCCATGAACAGATTGGTGCTGACGAGCACGTTCTTGTTAAAGCGCTCAGGGTTCTTTACCAGCTGCTGCGTCATGTTGTCGATATAGTATTCCTCGTACTCTATCCCCTTGAAGTTCTTGCTTGCGTTTTCAATCGACGACCAGAATATGCCGTCAGTCTCCTTCAGGATGTTGCGCTTTGTTATTGCGACTACTTTTTTCCAGCCATAATCCTTGGCAACCTCAAACGCCTTTCTTGCGATGCGGTCGCAGCCCTTCCTCGTCGTCTTGCGGATTGCGATTGCCGAGTCGTCGCTCGTCTTGAACTCGATTCCCGCGTACAGACCTTCAGTCGCTTCGCGGACGCAGATAAAGTCAAGCTGCTTTTCGGCGTTTGCGTACGTCTTTATCGGGCGCAGGTTGCCATAAAGCTGGAACTTTTGCCTGATGCTGACTGCCACGCTCCTTGGGGCGTTTGGCACGGGGACCGTTGTGGTCGGGCCCTTGAAGCAGGCGTCCGAGTCCTCCAATAGCTTCCAGACCTCCGGCGAGATGTACGAGCTGCCGCCGTTCTTCTCCCACCACTCGGAGCCGGCATCGCACTGGACCAGCTCCATCTTTGTGTTGCACGCCTGCAGGACCTTTATCATCGCGTTTACGAGCTCCGGGCCTGTCCCGTCACCTCTGATTATAGCGGCGGTCTTTTTAGCCAAATTGAATCAAAGCGGGAGTCCGCACTTTCCTATTTAATCCTACTTGCCTACTTGTGTGTGAGCTCCATCCTTATCACCATCTCCTTGGTGAAGGGCGGGACGCTCTTTACGTCGGGGACCTTGGTAAACTCGTTCTTTTCAGAAAAGTACGAGTACTGTATGTTATAGTCGCTCAGGGTCAATACTTGAGGCACATTGGTGCCAGTCGAGTTGTTGACGACTGTTATCGTCTTGTTGTCGTACTCGTAGACGCGCATAAAGTCGACCATCGAAAGTTTCACTGGCCTGATGTACTCTATGTGTATGTCGTTTCCTACCTTGTCGGTGCGGATTGGGCGTACGCATTCCTTACCGTCCTTGGGCTGGTGGCCGAGGTTGTCAGGCAGCTGCATGGGATGGCCGTCCACTATTACCTCGACTCTGGGGAAAAGCTGGAACGTCTCGACGTTCACGTTTTTCAGGCACACGTCTATGGGGCTTGGAGGGGGCGAGAGCCACACGAGCAAGAGCGAGCCAAGCGTAGCCGCGCCCATGATTATCGGGATGATGAGCATCTCCTTTTTGCCAAGCCTCTTTCGCGGCTTGTCCTCCTTTATCTTGCGCTTTGGCATTTCGCTTTTGCTGTCCTACTAGCTATTTGGAGGCGTTAATATAACATTGCTTTTTTTCACTGCTGGCAACGTTATATAGCGCGGGATGCAAAATATGCAGATGCGTCTTGTACAGCTTTCAGACATCCACGTAGGCAGCCTCTTTTCGCAGCAGGTGTTTGACACCGTAATCGACGAAGTGAACAAGCTCAAGCCAGACGCAATTATAATCACAGGCGACCTCACAGACGAGGGCATACTGCCGCAGTTTGAAAAGGCGCGCAGCGAAATAAAGAGGTTTGAGTGCCCAAACATCATAGTAATTGCGGGCAACCACGACTACAGGCACACCGGCTACTTGCTGTTCAAAAAGTTCTTTCCGACAAAGCATGTCTACGAGTTTGGCGACGTCGTCATCCTGACGCTTGGCACCGCAAGGCCAGACAGAGACGAGGGCGAGGTCGGCTACCGGCAGAACCTGTGGATGGAAAAGACGCTTGCAAAATACGCGGACAAGGTCAAGATAGTCGCGATGCACCACCACCTGGTGGGAATACCGGACACGGGTACCGACAAGATACTCATACTTGACGCCGGCGACACTCTCCGTACGTGCCTCCAGTCAAAGGTGAACCTCGTCCTGTGCGGGCACAAGCACAGGCCCTGGGTGTGGAAGCTGGGGTCGCTTGAGATAGGCTACGCCGGCACTACCTCGTCAAGCAGGTTCAGAGGGTTCTTTGAAAACTCGTACAACATCATCGAGGTGGAGGACCACAAGGTGCGCGTCGACATCAAGATAGTGGGCAAAAAGCGCTTTCCCCTCTCAGACCTCGTGGAGATGTACAAGCCGTTCCTTGAAGAAAAGCCATGATTATTAATATGCGGGCGTCCCAAGCTTGGCTGGCAGCTGTGAAGATTCAGAGTTAATCCTGACCTGATGAAGAGAAGGCATTTGACTGAGCTGCCACCGCTATATCATAAGGCAAAGCCAAAATAACCACAGGCCTTACAAAAGATGTACAGCTGGGTTGCAAGCCTTGCTCTTTTTGGCGATTTTCAGATGGGGAGCAAAGCGATTAGCGTCAATGATAATCATGCGTGCTTAGACTTTGGTATAGATTATAATTATATCTTTTTAACTTTTAAATTAAATAATTATTATTTCATAGGTCGTAACGAGCAGGTTACTCTATAATCTGTTGTCAATTTTTGAAATGCAGATTAATATAGTCGATTATTCACTAGGTAATTCATGGCGCAGATGCCAGCACTGATCCCGAAGGAAGTCGAGATCCAAAGACTGAAGAAGATCTACATCATGGTGATCATGCTCGGTTCCATCGCAGCCTCCGTCGAAGTAGACAACTTCGTCGATGGCTCGCTGCACCAGACTGCAATCAGAGACTCGGCCTTTACACCGGCCCACTGGTGGCTGTACAGCCACTTCGTGGCTCTCCCGGTCGGCTGGGGTATGGTTGCAATCTACGACAGAAGAGTCCCGA
>NZ_CAMLDP010000099.1 GCF_946478925.1 uncultured Nitrososphaera sp.
ACATGACCCCCGGCAGCGTTTTGTTAAAGCCTTGGGCTGGGAACCCCCAAAAGCCAAGGTCTGAAGGAACCGTGCGTATGGCAGTGGACGACGGGAGGGAGGCGATAATAAACGCCCAGGGGTATCCGCACAAGGGGCTAGAGCACACCGTCAAAAACCTGCAAAGATTTTCGCAGGAAAAACACGGCAGGGCGCGGATAATGCTGAACTTTTCAGGCATCACCGACTCGTACACAGAAGACGCGGTGCTTGACGCGTGCAAGGAGATAATGACGCACACGTCACCCTACGTCGACCTTGGCTTTGAGGAAAACAGGACGTCGCCAAACACCGACTTTAACAAGGTGCTGCAAAGCCCAGACTTTACGAAAAAGATGATTGACCTGATGAACGCGCACGTGCCTGCAGGCAGGTTAAAGGCGTCCAAGATTGCGCCTTACAGCGAACTGCCGCCAAAGGGCGACGAAAAAGAGGCGCGCATAAAGTCGATAAAGGTGTTTTACGAAAACGGCGGGCACGCGGTAGTCATCGGGAACACCCGGCCTGTAGACACCAGCAGCTTGCTTGGAACAAAGTTTTCCCGGCCTGTTGCCGGGGAAAGTGGAAGACCCCTGTTTCCCTACATGCTCAAGATGGTGGAAGACGTGCACAAGGCATTTCCAGACCTGGCAATAATAGCGTGTGGCGGCATATGGAACGGCGATGACGCCTGGCAGGCGTACCAAAAGGGGGCGACGCTTGTGCAACTGTATACTGCATTGACGTTCCAGGGCTTTGGCATCGTCCGGGAAATCCACGACACGCTAAAGAAAAGGCTGGCCGGCGAGACCCTGCAGGGCTTTGTCGAGAAGCGGGACAGCAAACTATAGGTGCCCTAACAACACTGTACACCCTCACAGATTGTTGGAAAACTTTTAATTTATCTTCCATTAATTTGATATAAAAAGGGATTTAGGGCATTGTCAAAGCACCCAAAGATTGTACTTACTGCTGACCGTACTCTGATGTCGCCTTACAGGGGCATCTCGCTTGCGTCATTTTTCGGCTGCGCTCCGGCACTCGACATGAACAGGAGCCACGACTCGATCTGGTACCACATACTTGGCAACCAGGTTACGCCAAGGATACTGTTTGACTTTATCTGCAACCCAATAGAGCACACCAACGGCTACGCCAACTACGCGCCGTACGGCCTTAGAAAGGTAGAAGCCGCCCTCTTGAGGGACGGCTATGCACGCGAGGACGTTGTGGTGGCGCACCCGGACCACGTGGAGCAGTTCATCGGCCCAGAGACGCAGGTAGTCGGCACGTACGAGATGGACCCGCTTGGCATGGGCCCAGTTACCATGACTTTTACCTACGGCCGCAAGCAGCAATCGTATGACGAGTTTTATAACGCGGACTTGCACCACCGCATCAGCGCCGCCAAAAAGAGGACTGGAAGCAAGGCCAAGGTCGTCGCAGGCGCCTCTGGCACCTGGCAGTACAACTATGACCCGGCAAAGATAGAGGAGTACGACCTCTACGGCATCGTCGAAGGCGAGCTTGGAGGCATCGGCCCAGAGATTGACGGCGCGGCCGGTCCGTTCTTTGACGCTCTAGTCGGAGGAGAGTTTGACATGGCGAATCCCTTCAAAAAGAGCCAGTTCAAGGTGGAGATCAAAGAGTTCGTAAGGAGCGACAGGACTTATCACGGCAGGTTCATCCACTACTGGAACGAGCCTTCCATCGATGAAATCCCAAACATCGTCAACCCCAGTATGCACGGCATGATAGAGGTGATGCGCGGCTGCGGCAGGGGATGCAAGTTCTGCGACGTGACTCTTAGGCCATTACGATACTACCCAGTCGAGAAGGTGCAGAAGGAGATAGAGGTGAACATGAAGTACGGCGGGCTAAAGAATGCATGGATACACTCTGACGATATTTTCGTCTATGGCCTCAATCCGAGGACGACCAAGAACATGCAGCCAAACAGGGAAGCGATTGAGGAACTGTTCACGGGTATCATGGCCACGGGCGTCGAGCACACCAACCCGACGCACGGCACACTTGCCGGCGCAATCGCAGACGAGCGTCTACTCGCAAACGTGTCAAAGATAATCAAGTCAGGCCCGGACAACCACATCGGCATCCAGTGTGGCTTTGAAACCGGAAGCGTCAGGCTCATCGGCAAGTACGCCGACCGCAAGCTGGCCCCGTACAAGCCGGAGGAATGGCACTGGGTGGTGAAAACAGGCGTCAAGGCGCTCAACGAGCACTATTGGGTTCCTGCGTTCACACTCATCATGGGTCTTGACAACGACGAGACTCCAGACGACAGCTGGGAAACTATAAGGCTAATCCACGAGCTGGAAACCGAGCAACCAGACTCAAAGTTCACGGTGACTCCGCTCACGTTTGTGCCAATCGGCCTCTTGGAAAAGTCGGACTTTTATGACATTGGAAACACCATGGACCCGGCAAAGCTGGGCGTCATGTACAAGACGTGGCAGCACAACTTCAAGCACGGCATCCAGAAGTTCATGGGCAAGGTGGGCCGCGACAACCCTGTAAAGAACATGTTCTTTACTGCCCTTGCGTCAAGCCTCGGCGGTGTGCCTCTCACCGCGATGGAAAAGTACGCACGCAGAAAGGGTCCAGAGCATGAGCGCGTGATTGAAAAGATAAAGGCCAGCTACTGGTAAGAAAACTGCAAGCTGCATTTATACGGCGCCGGCCCGAAATCCGGCGCATGGCCGACTTTTTCGAGATAGACAGGCTGATTGACGAGCTGGCCCGGCTCTACGCGACTGCGTGCGCGACCGCGTGGTTCAAGATAGAAAAGAAAAAGCCTGCGCAGGAGGAATACCGGGCAAAGGTGGCCGAGTTCATGCGCCATTTCGAGTACACCCTTTCTAACTTCCAAAAGACACCCGAAGCGGAAAGCTTTCGGGCCAACGCAAAAAAGGCGCTTGAAGCCGAGATTGAAAAAGTGCTTGCAGGCCAGAACAGAGAAGTGGAAAAGCGCTACAAGTACTTTGTAGACTATGGCTAGCTAATTTCTTTTTCCATCTGTGCAAGGAACGCCTCCATAAAGCGCGTGCGTTCGTGCGCCATCCTTTTTGCAGTGTCTGTATGCATCGTCTTTTCAAGCTTTAGCAGCTTTGCCTTGAAGTGGTCCATCGTCCACCGCGTGTCCTCTGGTTCTCTGCCCGTCCTGCAGAACGGGTCTTGCGGGTTGTAGAAGCTGCGCATCTCCGACCCTCCGACCGAAAAGGTCCGGGCGATGCCTATTGCACCGAGCGCGTCCAGCCTGTCTGCGTCCTGTAGTATCTTCGCCTCTAGCGTCTCTGGGTCGACATTCTTGGAGTAGCTGTGCGTCTTTATGCAGTACGACACCCTTTCTATCCTGTCCCTTGGCCAGCTGCGTGCAGCAAGCATCTTTTCCGCAAGCTCGGCGCTTTCGTCTGCGGACTTGGTCCTTTTCTCGCTGCCTTTCGGGTAGACTATGATGTCGTGCAAGAGCGCGGCGGCAAGCAGGATTTCCATGTCGGCGCCCTCTTCTTTGCCGATCCGCTCTGCAATATTGTAAACGCGAATGACGTGAGCATAGTCGTGGCCGGGGTCTCTGCCGGCGAACATGTTTTCTACTTCTGTCTTTAGGTCGTCAAGCAAGAGGTGAAACTGTGAATTCACGGGTATTAAGCGATTGCCCTGTAGAATACGGTGGTGATAAAGAAATTAAAAGGAAAAAGGGGGGGAGCGTATGCTCTTAGATGACTTGCCACGGTCTGGTAGCGAATGTTACACCAAGGCCAGCTCCGATGATTATACATTGGTATACAATGTTGTTGTACGGAATTGCCTTGAGTATTGGTTCGCCAGTGACGTTCACGGTTTGACCTGGACCGAGACCCGGACCGATGTGCTCAATGTTGAGCTGTGTGTGCACGTGGTATGTGCCTGGTTCAAGAGCCTTTACAGTGATTGAGTAATCAACTGTTGAACCTGCCTTGATGTCGAATATGTTGCCTGGTGGTTCTCTTTGGAGGAACTCCCATCTGTTACCAGCGTTTTCGGATTCGCTGAACAGAGAAAGCCATCCTCTGAGGTCTCTGTTGACTAGACTCTTCAGCTGGCCACTTACGGTTAGCTGTTCGCCTGTCCTAAGGGTATTGTCCGAGAACGTTTCTCCATCAATCTTTACGAATCTGCTCTGCAGCTGTGCCTGCACACCGTGCGCGCTAGCGCTCGGCATGTATGCAATCACGGCAGACAGTACCATGACTGTCGCAAGAGCCGTCACGACCAACGTCTTGCTTTCCATCATATCCCTTACTTAGGCTTACCAGAATAAACATAGATATATACTTTTATGCTTCGGCGCGTGCGCCTCTTGCACGCCCGATACCAATTAGTAGCCGGCGCACAACAGAAATCCGCGTTGGGAGAAGAAGAGAGCTCCAAGCTTGCGCTTTCCTCGATAGAGGATATAGGGCCCGCTACCGAAAAGCGGCTAAAGGAAGCAGGCTTTCGCTCGATAAAGGACCTCTTGGTAAGGGGTCCTGTGGACGTCGCAGAGGCGACAGGCATGGAAATGGATGAGGCAGTGGAGATGTGCAACAAGGCCCGCGTCGCCCTTGAAGAGCTTGGAGTCATCGACAGGAGCTTTGTGACTGCGACCAGCCTCTATGAAAAGAGGCTTGGAGGCCAGCGCATATCGACTGGCGCCAGGAACTTTGACGACCTGCTTGGAGGCGGAGTCGAGACAAAAGCCGTGACGGAGGTGTATGGCGAGTTTGGCACTGGCAAGACGCAGTTGTGCCACACGCTCTGCGTTATGGTGCAGCAGCCAAAGTCTGCAGGCGGTCTTTCAGGCAAGGCGATCTACATCGACACGGAAAACACGTTCCGGCCGGAGCGCATTGTCTCGATAGCAAGGGCGCGGGGTGTAAACCCCGACAGGGCGCTTGAGGGCATCGTAGTCGCCAAGGCGTACAACAGTGCCCACCAAGAGCTGATAATCGAGGAGACGGGGCCCGTGATAGAAGAGCAGGGGATAAAGCTTGTAATCGTCGATTCCGCAGTGGCGCACTATCGCGCCGAGTTTCTCGGAAGAGCGACGCTTTCAGAGCGCCAGCAGCGCCTCAACAAGTTCATGCACATACTGGTGCGCATGGCCGAGACGTACGAGGTCGCAGTCGTCGTGACAAATCAGATCCAGTCGTCGCCGGACGCGTACTTTGGGGACGCGGCAAGGCCAACAGGTGGCAACGTCGTCGCGCACACGAGCACGTACAGGATATACCTAAAGCGCTCGTCAGGCAAAAACAGGATTGCGAGAATGGTAGACAGCCCGTACCA
>NZ_CAMLDP010000100.1 GCF_946478925.1 uncultured Nitrososphaera sp.
GATCTCGTGCACAGGTGCGCCTCGCGACTGCACCTCTGCAGGAATGCTAAACCCTGCCTGCAATGTAGCATGTCTGTAATAATAGATGTCGCCTGCCTTGGAGCCCCGTGCTCCAAATTGCGACCTGCTCTCAGACGTTTTTGAGATGAACACAGCGTTGCCGTATTTTCTTGCTGCCTCAAGCGCAGCGTTAGGTATGCTCTTCAGTAACCTTGAAACGAGCGAGCCATCTACACACACAATGTTTACCCTGCCACTTGCCTGCGCCTTTTGCGCTATCAAGGCCTCCATATCCATCGCCCTCGACTCCATCTGTTCTCCACGGGCCGAGCCGCTTATGTCGTTCTCCCAATCCTTTGCAAGGACCTCGTTAGTGCTAGTGACAGCCACCGCCGCAATGGCATAGAGGTCAAAGCCCTGCAGGGCTCGCTTGTTCCAGCTTGAATCTATTCCTGCAGAAACACAATCTTTAGGCTTGGGCTCATAAGCTATCCAGCAAGACCTTGCGTCCATTATTATGCCGTCATGGTTTGCATCTTTTATCTTGGCAAGCTTGGCTTCCCTGTTCCTTATGGCGTCAAGTATTATCTCGTTGAACAACGCGACGGATAACGTGGGAGCCCCAGATTAAAAAGTAATCAGGCGGAAGACATCCTGCCTGCTATTTCTGCAGGGTCCCACATCATTCTTGCATTGGTTTCTGCTGTTGCAAGCGCGCCTGCTTCTGCTACCTGCGCCGCCACCTTTGCGGCCATCGGTAGCGCGCCGGTTGCTCCCGGCGAGTTGTAGTTTAGTATGTGTATGGACGAATCACGCTTCAGGATGAGCGTGTCAGGAACGAACTTGCCATCGCCGTCAATCACTGACGAGCGTATGCCTGCCGTGCCTCGCTCGGTAAAGGCAGAAGGTTTCAGCGCCGGCAGGAACTCTCTTACCCTGTTTATCATAGCAGTTTTTGAAAGTGAGCTTTTCAGTTCTGTGCTTGCAAGCGACAAGAACTGCCTATCAAAGAACACTTTGCGGGCGCCCGTTGCAGACGACTCTATCATCTTTGGGAGCATGTCAGCAATGTTCCGGCCAAGTGAATAGGCGTATGGTCCAAAGACGGGCACGGCGTTTGGCCCCACTTCTCGCCTGCCGTCTGCCCTCACTATCCAGTGAGGGTCTAGGAACGGGTATTCTGGATGACGTGGAACGGAATACACTGACAATCTGGTTAAATCGCGGTACTGCTCTGGCGCCTGCCAGTACTCGCCACGAAAGTGCAGGTCGGTGTATTCCCTTGCGACTCCCATCAAGTGCGCGATGTCCACCGCGTTCCCGCCTGCGGCGTTTACGACAAACTCTGCTTCTATCTTGCGACCCTGCTTGGTTGACAAGACGTACGCGCCAGCCCCACTCTCCACGCGCGTGACGCTGTGACCCAGAAGCACGGCGCACCCGAACGACCGGAGGTCCTGCAGGAGGGTGCGTGAAAACGAGCCATAGTCGACAGAGCCGTCCCTGCCGCAGTATATTGCAGCCTCGCACTGCACGTTTGGCTCCATCTTTTTGGCGCCGGCCTTGTCCAGGAACAACAGATCATCCTTGGCAAGGCCGTTTGCCTCTCCCCACGACATGTACTTGTGCAGGCGGTCTATGCCCCGCTCGTCGGTCGCAACTTCAAGTACGCCGTCGCGCTCAAACGGCAATCCCTTGGCCTGCGCAAACTTTTCCCACATTTCAAAGCCAAGCGATGCGGCCTTGGCGAACAGCTTTTTCTTTGCCGGGTCATAGAGAAAAGGCGCGTGCACCTTGCCGGTGTTCCGGCTGCTGGTGTGTCGGGCTATATCGAGCTCCTTCTCCACCAGGGCCACAGAGCCGGGGTCTCTTGCCTGCCCGGAGAGGAAATACGCGATTGAGGTGCCGAGGATGCCGCCTCCTATCACAGCCACAGAGTACAAGCTCAAGACAGGATTGAACTCTTCATTATTTATTCTTGCAAAAAAACGGTAACGGTGCCCGTAAAACGTTTAATACGATACGTTGCGAGAGTCATTGAGAATTGGCGCAAGAGACCTTTGTACAGGAGAAGAGGAGGCGCTTTGACGACCTTCCCGAGCTCCCCGAAGACAGGCCGGCCCTTCTCCTTTCCGCAGTCTACTCTGGCGAGGAGAAAAAGGTCTACCTGAAATTCTACGATCCGCGTGACAACGTGGTCTACCACTGGCGTGACAGGACGGGCCACCTGCCGTACGCCTACAGCAAGGTGCAGTATGCCGATGAAGTGGGCCAGATAGCTGCAAAGGAGACGAAATACAAGGTCGAGCGCACAAAGAAAAAGGACGTAATAGCCGACCAGGAAATTGAGATATTAAAAATAACTGCGCCAGACCCGCTTTCCATAGGCGGAACCGACAACAGCCTACGCGAAAGAGTACGCTGTTGGGAAGCCGACATAAAATACCACGAAAACTACCTGTACGACCGCAGCCTGATAGCAGGGATCTATTACGTCAGGCACGGCGACAAGATAGAGCGGCACATGTACAAGATTTCAGACAAAGTCGAGGCGGAGCTCAAGGGCTTGCTGTGGGACAAGATAAAGGAGGAAGGAGAAAGCGGCAAGGAGTACAGGCAGTACGTGACTACGTGGGCCAACCTGCTCAATCAGCCCATACCGGAGCTCAAGAGGGTCGCAGTCGACATCGAAGTCGAGTCGGAGGAAGGCAGGATGCCGACGCCCCGCGACCACGACAGGCGTGTCACTGCGGTCGGCTTTGCCGGAAACGACGGCCTGAGAAAGGTGCTGGTGCTTGGCGAGAACATGGCCGACAACGGCAAGCCCCTCGTCAAGGAGGCAGAGGTGTGCAAGAGCGAAAAAGAGCTTCTTGAAAAAGCCTTTGCGATAATCAACACATATCCCATAATCATTACGTTCAACGGCGACGACTTTGACCTGCCGTACCTGTATGCGCGCTCGCAGGACGCGCGAATCAGCAGCGACGGCAAGGCGATACCAAAGGACGCCGTGCCGATAATCGTCAAGAAAGAGTCGTTCATCAAGCACGGGATGCAGGCCGAGCCGGTGGGGATACGCCACGGCATCCACATCGACCTCTTCCGCACGTTCCAGAACCGCTCTGTTCAGATCTACGCTTTTAGCAGGAAATACACAGAGTTCACGCTCAACGCTATCTGCGAGGCGCTCCTGGAAGACTCTAAGCTGGAATACGAAGGCGACATCGGCGACCTGCCGATGCAGACGCTTGCAGAATACTGCATGAAAGATGCCGACCTGACGTTTCGGCTCACCAGCTTTGGCGACAACCTGCTCATGAAGCTGCTCGTAGTCATCGCAAGGATAGGGCGCCTGTCGGTTGACGACATCGCCCGCTTTGGAGTCAACCAGTGGATCAGGGGGATATTGTACTATGAGCACAGGCAGCGCAATGAATTGATACCGCGCACAGACGAGCTGCACGACAAGGGCACCGCGTCCACGGCGGCAGTCATCAAGGAGAAAAAGTACCGCGGAGGAGAGGTTGTAGAGCCCACTCCGGGCATCCACTTTAACGTAGTCGTGCTTGACTTTGCGTCCCTCTACCCGAGCATAATCAAGGTGCACAACCTCTCGTACGAGACTATAAACTGCGTGCATGCAGAGTGCAGGGAGACGGGCAAGATAGAAGGCACGACCCACTGGGTCTGCCAGCAGAGAAAAGGATTGTCATCGCTCCTCATCGGGTCGCTGCGCGACCTGCGCGTCAACTATTACAAGTTCCTGTCAAAGGACAAGACCCTCCCTGCGCAAGAGCGCCAGCTCTACAACGTAGTAAGCCAGGCTATCAAGGTCATTTTGAACGCAAGCTATGGCGTCATGGGCGCCGAGATCTTTCCATTGTATTGTTTGCCTGTCGCCGACGCGACTGCCGCAATCGGCAGAAACACAATCAACGCCACGATAAACAAGTGCAAGGAGCTTGGAATCGAGGTCGTGTACGGAGACACCGACTCGCTTTTCCTCAAAGAGCCGTCGCAGGAGGCGATAGGCAAGGTGGTCGCGTGGGCCAAGGACCAGCTCGGAGTTGACCTAGAGATAGACAAGCAGTACCGCTACGTCGTCTTTAGCGACTTGAAAAAGAACTACCTCGGCGTTTTGCCAGACGGCACAGTCGATGTCAAGGGCCTGACCGGCAAAAAGTCGCACACGCCGCCTTTCATACGAAGCGCATTCTACGAGATTCTCAACATACTTGGCAGGGTCGGCTCCCAGAAGGACTTTGAGACCGCAAAGGAGAGCATCAAAAACATCATCCAGCGCGACGCCAAGAACCTAGAATCGAGCAAAATCCCGATACCTGACCTGAGCTTCAATGTCATGATAAACAAGTCGCTTGCAAGCTATGGCAAGAAAGTCAATTCGGTAAAGACGATGGACGGCAAGGCTTCTCAGGTAGAGACCTACAAGGGCCTGCCGCAGCACATCAAGGCTGCAAAACTGCTTGCCGACAGGGGCAAGGACATCAAGGCCGGCGACATCATCTCGTACGTCAAGACAAAGAACGGCGACGGCGTTAAACCGGTAGAGCTTGCCAAGGCCGAAGAGATTGACACCGAGAAATACCTGGAGGCTATGGAGTCGACGTTTGACCAGGTGCTTGGCGCGCTCAGCTTTGACTTCAAGTCGATGCTCGGCAAGCCCAGGCAGCAGAGCCTCGACGAGCTCTTTTGGAGCAAGCCCTCGACGATGTAGTAGTATGTAGTAGGTTTATTATCCACGCCTTTTGAGAAAGAGGGCATATTGGACAAGGGCTTTTTCGACCTGTTTGTAGTGCCGGAAAAGACAAAGGCCGGCTATAGCTTTGCCGACACGCCGGTCAGGATCTCGTTCCAGGAGGCAAAAGTCGCAGTCTATGGCGTTCCACTTGACGCGACCACATCGTTTGGCAAGGGCACGGCAAGAGGACCGGAGGCGATCAGGCTCACTTCTGCAAGACAGATAGAGACTTTTGTGCTGGATGAAAAGGCCGACATTTACGAGCTGAATTCGATATTCGACCTTGGAGATTTAAGGATGCCACCAAAAGCCAAGGGTGCCAAGACCGTGCTTGCATACCTTGACAGGACGATTCCACAGGTCGTGACAGCATTGCGGGAAAAGAACAAGATCCCGGTGATGCTCGGCGGCGAGCACACGCTTTCATATTATCAATTGAAGGCTTTGACAGGCGAAAAGCCGTTTGTAATACACTTTGACGCCCACCGTGACATGAAGGCCGAGTACGATGGCATGAAAATGTGCCACACGACTCCGTTCTAC
>NZ_CAMLDP010000101.1 GCF_946478925.1 uncultured Nitrososphaera sp.
CTGCTACAGACTCGGCAACAAATGGAGAGGAGGGGCGAGACTTTGACGCGCAGGGAACAATCAATACGAGAACAGACATTACAGAATCCCTAAGTTATAATTTAGAGGGTAATTGGAATATCCAAGTAAGAAATGGCGAAGTTGTACAATTTGACGTAGCCATGGCCGCCACACCTTCTGACACCAATCTTGGCAAGTCCCACTCTCATGAATTACTGAACTATCAGCCAACGACCGTGGGTGTTTTGGATTCTAATAATAACTTCTTTACCAGTGGCATGATTGACATTGGAACTAATGGCAAGGTATCATGGCAGAATGTACCCGTTGTGATAACTTTTCGTGATAACGGCGGGACGATCACCATCACACTTGATGACACAAAGGCAGGCCATCATTTTGCAGGACAGCCACTAACTGGCACAGTAGAATCAATCACGCCATGTCTAGAGAATCCAGGACCTGCGATGTCTATTGAAAACATTTGCCAAGCGGCAGGAACGGCAAATGATGAAGGAAATGGTGACACGGGCGCAGGTTTTAGCGGTGGCAGCAGTCAATTTACCGTAACAATCGATAGCGATACGTTTGGGCCTAATGAAACACCCGGAGTTAGCGGCAAGGTGAACGACGGAGCTGCGGGCACGGTGGCGCAGGTAGATGTTCTGGATTCTTCAGGCAAGGTAGTGTACAACACCGTGGCAGGAGTCTCGTCGGATGGCAGCTTCTTTACGACATTGAAGGAGTTTTCTCCGGGTCAGTACAACGTGGTGGTGACTTATCATGGGAAGACAGGTACCGCAAACTTTGAAGTTGTAGAGACTGGAACATAGAATATCATGTAGCACGCGCATGTACGAAACGAGAAGGTCTTTGCAATAGTGTAACATGCTATCTTGTCGCCAAGCGGTACGGCCTGCCGGGCCGGAACGCAATCGTCCTTGCAGACACTCTGTCGCGGATGCCGCGCCTGTTCACCTCGTTGTTCTGCGGGCGGGACGTGCCGTGCTCGTCCACTATCTCCACCTCGACGTCATCGTGGAACTTTTTCTTTACAGCCCACGCCATCGAAAGTGCCATTCTCATGTTGCCGTCGCCTATCTTGACCACCTTTCTGTGTGAGCTGACGCCTCCAAGCACCGCGGAAATCTGCTCTACGGCGCTTGCAGGTGACGACTCGACGATGCTTGCTATCTCTTCGTGTAGGTACATGATTGAGATGCCTATCCTGTTGCCCGGGTCGATGCCGATTGTCAGCTGGTCGTCCGCGTGCGAGCCCACTATGCTCCGGAGTATCTTTGCCTTGGCTATCGCAGGGTATCTCGCAAGCTCGGTGTCGAGCATCACTGCCTTTCTTCCCGAAATTATGCCCGCCTCGTCGCGCGTGGTAATTACTACCTTGCAGTCAGAGTCTGCCGCTTCTTCCGGCGATATGGAATCGTATCTAACCTCCATCTGCTTTAGCGCACGCGTGATTTCATAATACGGCCGGCCACGGATAGTCGCCACTGCCACCTTGTACTGTTGTTGCAAAAGCTCCTTTGTCAGGGGCGCTTCATCATCGACAGCTAGCTTGTATTGGAAATCGCTTTTAAGCTTTACTTCTTGCCGGCCTTGGCAGGTTTCGATTCCTGGCCTAGGACCGTCTTTACGATGCTCTCGACTGCCTTGTCAAACGAGGCGTCGATGTTCTTTTTTATTGCGGCCAGACTCGTCTCGGCTTCCTTCATTATCTGCGCGGACTCGGACTCGGCTTCCGCCCTTGCAGCTTCTACTATCCTCTTGGCCTCCTCGTTTGCCATCGAGATTATCTGCTGCTTCAATTTGTCCACCTCCTCGTTAGAGTGCGCAAGCAGGCGCTTTTTCATTTCGTCCACGCGTGCGTTCATGCTGTCGATGTCGCTTTCTAGCTCGGCCAGCGCGCCGACGATGGACTCTACGGCGGAATGCGAAGTAGCGGTAACGGTAGCAGCGGCCTTATCGTGTCCCAAGACGAAAGAATTGCCGTGGCAGGGCTATTTAAAAGTATGAGGGGCTCTGCTGTCAGGTCGTGAGCGTCAGGATCGCCTGTGCCATGTCGCCCTTTGATTCGGTCAGCGCCTGGACTGCCTTTTCCCTCGACACGCCTGCCTGCTGCATGACAAGCAGTATGTCGTCCTCCTTGAAAGTCGGCACGTCGCGCTGCTTTTCCTCGATGTCGGTGGCGACCACCTGGAAGATGGTGCTGTCCTTGCCCTTCATCTCGATGATCTGCGGCTTGACCAGGTAGAATTCCTTAGTATCGGTCTTGATTATGACTTCCTCGACGTTTGGCATCTCCTTCATGTCGAGGCCCATCTTGTCCAACATGCGCCTCATTTCGCGGTTGCCGCGCATCATGTCACAGTTGCTATGCCGTCCGACCTTTTATTCCTTCCCGCACTTTGACTGCTACACCCTTTGAAAACCTGCCCATCAGGCCGGCGCCGAGCACGGCTATCCCGACTGCAATCACGCTGTTATCCCCATCAAGGACGGCGACATCAGAGCCCGTCTTCACGTTAGAGCCGCACCACTGTACGTGGCGGCAGAAAAGCGACCGTCCCTCGCTCACAAACGGCACAGCGTCGGCGGCTGGAACCACGCAGTTTTCCCGGAAAGCGGGGCTGTTTTTGGCAAAAAACCGCGCTCCTTCCACGGTGAGCGCAAGCCCGCCGTCGGTGCGCAGGGTAGCGACAAGAGCGCCATCGATTGAAAAGTTCTTTATCCTGCCCGTTTTTCGCGAGTATTCAAACTGCATGTTGTCATTGGCCGGCAGGGCCTCTGACACGCCGGCACCAAAGACGGCATCAACGTGCCGGCAGACCTTTTCCCGTGCGTCGAGCGGTAGCGGGTTCAAGCACTGGGTTTGCAGAAATCCCCCATAAATACAGTGCCACTTGACTGTAGCTTGTTCGTTCTATATAGAAAATGGGTAGGCATATATAGAATCAAGTAAAAACCAACAATCGATGGAGAGCATTATAGAAAATGGCAATGGCAAGGCCGGCCACGGAGAAGAAACAAGGAAACTGCAGTACACCGGCGGCTCGTCGTACATTGTCTCGCTTCCTAAAAAGTGGATACAGGAGCTTGGCCTCAAGCAGGGCGACCACGTTACCATATTGAGACAGGGCAACTCGACATTGCAGATTGCCCCGGCGTCAAAGCGCGTCACAAAAGAGCAGAGGGACGCCACGATAGAAGTCACAAAGGACAACAACCCCTACTTTATCGCAAGAAAGCTCATCGCGCTTTACTTTCTTGGCTATAACGTCATACACATAGTCCCAAAGGACGGCAGGCTGCAGGTGGAGCAGCGCGATGTCATCAAGACCATCGCCCGGCGAATACTCATGGGGACCGAGATAATAGCAGACTCGGCTGCGGGCATTACGCTCCAAGTGCTAATCAACTTGCTTGACCTGTCAGTGGACGCCGCGTTCAAGCGGATGCTCTTGATTGCCAAGTCAATGTACCGCGACGTGATGATGGCGCTCCGTGAAAACAACGCCGAGCTTGCGGAAGAGGTTGTAAAATCTGATGATGAAGTTGACAGGTTCAGCTTTTACATAGTCAGGCAGCTAAAGATAGCCATCAAGAACGAGCACCTTCTCAAGGAAATCGGCCTTGAAGAGCCGCGCAACTGCCTTGGCTACAGGCTGATTGCCAAGTCGGTCGAGCGCGTCGCCGACCACGCGGCCATAATCGCCAAGGACATCATAGATATGCGCCAGCCGGCAAACAAGGAAGTCATCGAGAAGATAGACGAGATGTGCAGTTTTGCGCTGGAGGTCCTCGACGACGCGTGCCTGTCGATGTTCAAGCGCGACTACGAAGCCGCTGACAGGGCGATTGAAAAGGCGCGCAGAGTCGACGAGATGGAAAGAGCGATAATAAAGTCGATCTCAAAACCAAAAGACGCAAGCGAGATATACAGGGTAAGACTCATCACCGAGAACGTCCGGCGCGTGTCAGAGTGCGCAAGCGACATTGCGGAAATCGTGCTCAATATGACGGTGCAGCAGACCATCAGGAAAGGTTAATTTCGCCCGCCTGCATCTAGCCGGGTGGTAATGTCCTACTGCGAGCTGTGCGGCAGGCCCGCCGCTGAGAGGAAGATGGTCATAGTCGACGGTACCGTTTTCAAGGTTTGCATGTCGTGTTCAAAGCACGGCAAGCCATACACACCCGCGCAGGTGCCATCAGCGGCGAAAAAGAAAAAGGCCGCTTCCACTTCTGCCCCGAGGCAGGCAAAAATCGGCATGGCAGACGACCTCGTGCTCGACCCCGAGTTTCCGAGACTCATCAGGGAGGCTAGGATGAAAAAGGGCATCACGCACGAGCAGCTTGGAATGCAGATGAACGAAAAGGCCAACCTCCTCAGGAGGTTCGAGACGGGCGCGCTCAAGCCGGACGAGATCTTTGCAAAGAAATTGGAGCGCCACCTTGGAATCAAATTATACACAAGCGCTTCGGCGGCAGATAAAGAAGAAAAGTGAAAGGTGTTGGTGGCCGCCGCGTACAGGACTGCAATACTGATAACATACCCTTACGACGAGGCCATAAGTGAGGCCATATCGCTTGCAGACGCCGCCGGCTACAAGGTTGAAAAAATCGTGACGCAAAAGCATATTACGAAATCGCGCTATGGCATCGGCCGGGGAAAAGCGGAAGAAGTGAAAGCGATTGCCGAAGAAATCCAGCCCGAAGTGATAGTGTTTGACGAGGTACTCAAGCCGAGCCAGACCTACAACCTTGCAAGCGTGTGCAAAAAAGAAGTCATCGACAGAGAGCGCCTGATACTGGAGATATTCGAGCGCAGGGCAAGCACCACGGAATCAAAGACGCAGATAAAGCTGGCGCAATTGCGCTACGACATGACCCGTGCGAGGGAAGCGGTGCGGCTTGCGAGGGCCGGCGAGCAGCCGGGGTTTTACGGACTTGGCAAGTACGAGGCCGACGCGTACCTGCTCGACATAAAAAACCGCGCCCAGGCGCTCAAGAAAAAGCTGGAAAAAGAGGTTACAAAGAGGCAGCTGCACAGGAACCAGCGCGCAAAAGCGGGGCTGATGTCCGTCTCGCTTGCCGGCTACACGTCTGCTGGCAAGACCACGCTCTTTAACGCGCTCACAGGAGAGGACAAGAGCACGGCGTCAAGCGTATTTACCACGCTTTCCACATTTACACGGGCAATCGACCTTGGCGGCGACAAGGTGTTATTGCTGGACACCGTCGGCTTTATCA
>NZ_CAMLDP010000102.1 GCF_946478925.1 uncultured Nitrososphaera sp.
TCTCGAACAGCCGCTGCGGGTACTCTTCATGCACGTTTCGAGAAAGCGACTGCAGGAGCGACGGGACGAGCGAACTTCTCAACACTTCGTGCTCGTTGCTCTTTGTCCCATCCACCGCAAGGACACCGCCTTCCGGCCTGCCGCACAGCGAGTACTGCACCTGCCTGCTAGTGAGCGAAAAGTTGAACGATTCGAGCATCCCAAGGCCGGTAAGCGCCTGCCTGGCCGCGGCAAAGTGCGACGAAAGCGCCGATCGCTGACCCGAAGTCGGTGACACCGGGAAATTTGGCTCCATGCGATAGACACCGTAGCCTATTGCGACTTCCTCTGCAAGGTCTATCTCGTGGGTGATGTCCGTCCTGTAGCGCGGGACCGTGCACGCTATCTTGTTGTTATTGTTTCCAGTCGCTTTGGCGTCCAGCCTGCTCTTTTTCAGGCATTTTGCAATTTCATTTGCTGTCAGGTCAAGGCCTAGGATGTCGTTTATGTATCCTGCATCGACAGACATTTTCCTTGCCGCCACATCCGGTGTCTCTTGCTTTTTGCCGCTATCTGCTATCGTGACTGTCTTTATCTGGAACCCTGCGTCAGAGAGTGTGACTGCAATCACCGCAAGCACGTCTCCGGCGGCCTTTATGTCAGTCGCAGTCACCTCCACGAACAGGTTCCTGCATTTTTCGTCTACCTTGGTCGCCTCGCCGTTGATGATTGGCGGAAGGGAAAGCGTCGTCCCCGCGCCGTCTGTTATAATTGGATATTTCGGTCCGGAAAGCAGGTGGCCGTACATCCTGCCTGTTTCGGTTTCTTGCAGTATCTGCTCGATTGTCTGTTCTTTTGAACCCCCAAGCGGAACAAACGAGTAGTCGCTGTCTGCAACAGTGTATTTTACCGGGAATTTTATAGCATCGAGGTTGTGGATGCCAATTGACGCCTTTTTCCTGCGCCTGCCGACTCCGTTGTGCAGGTCTTCCTGCATCGCTATCAGCTGCTTTATCGTCTCATCATCCAGCTTGCCATTCTTTGCGACTAGCGCGACCACAAACGGCCTGGCCTTCTTGACCGATTTATCCACGCTGACGACAAGGCCGCTCTTGCCGGCAAGCCTGAATTTCGGCATCCCTTCCTCCTTGCCGACGAGCCCTGCAAGCGCCCTGAAAATCCCATAGTCGGACGAAAAGTCCGGCCTGTTCGGGTTGTACTCTACCCTTACAATATTGCCGTCCATGCCTTCAATATCTAGGCCGACAAACGGCAGCATGTCAAGCGCCTTCTCTGCCTTGACGCCGGGCAGGAACTTTTTCAGCCTGTCAAGCGCGACGTTTACAACTGGCATCTTGGCACGCTCCTGAGCCACGAAACCCTGTTGGTGTAAAGGTCGCGCACGTCGTCCAGTCCAAAGCGCAGCATTGCAATCCTTTCCAGGCCGCCGCCCCACGCAAGCACCGGATTCTTGATTCCTAATGGCTTTGTCACTTCCGGCCTGAACATGCCCATGCCGAACAGCTCCACCCACTTTTCCAGCCTGTCATTGTAGACCATGCTCTGGAGCGACGGCTCTGTATATGGAAAGAACGTCGGCCAGAACTTGACTTTTTTTATTCCCATCCTTGCGTAGAACTCTTTTTGCAGTCCCATAAGGTCGCGAAGCGACGCCTTTGGCGCCGTCGCCACGCCCTCGACCTGGTGGAACTCGACAAGGTGCTTGTACGACACCTTTTCATTCCTAAATACGCGGCCGACTGAAAAGAAACGCGCGACCTCTGGCTTTAGCTTTGCGAGGTGCTGCAGCGTGACCGGGGTGGTATGTGTGCGAAGCACAACGCGCTCTGCCTCTTCAGGTTTCCAGCCGCCCCATCCATGCTTGTGGACGCCTGACACTTTTGTAGTCTGATCTTTGCTTGCCGGTATTGCCTGCCTTTCGCCGGAAACGTAGAACGTGTCCTGCATCTCTCTTGCGGGATGGTCCTGCGGCGTGTAGAGCGCGTCAAAGTTCCAGAACCCTGACTGCACTATCGGGCCGTCTATCTCTGAAAAGCCAAGGCCGACAAAGATCTCTTTTACCTCCTCGATAATGTCGACAAGCGGATGGCTCCTTCCCGGGTACACTGCCGGCGCCGGCGCCTCGACATCCAGCGCACTGAATTCTACTTCTTTCCATTTTCCTGAAGTGATGAGTTCTGTGGTGAGCCGGCGCTCCTGCGCCTTTTCGTTTTCGATGGCCGGCAAGAGCGCCCTGCCCGCCTCCGTGATTGAAACGCGCGTCTCTTTCTGTTCCTTGATTGTGATGTAGTTGGGGCGCTTTTTCAGCAGGTCTAGCCCCCTTTTTTCCTGCTCCAAAAGTGCGGAAGAATCTACGCTCCCTGATGATGATGACTGCAGGCGCGCCAGCAATGCTTCCTCTGCCGACTGCGCTCCTGCGGCCTCTGTCGCGGACATTCTGTTGCCTTCTGCAAACTCGATCCATCGGTTGCGCCTTGCGCCCGACACGGCCGCGTTCACCTCGTCGCCCTTGAGCGCGCCAGATGTTAGTACGTCTGCCATCGTCGTCTTGCCCTCCTTAACTGCGCGTACGAGTCTCCGCTCGGGCAAACCAGACTGCGCCGCTTCCGTCCCTGCAGCGCCAAGTGAAACCGTGAAAGATGCAAGCTCGCTTGCCGAGGCGAGGTTCTTGAACTTTAGCCACTCGACTCCGCGCCTTGCCTGGTCGATTGAAAGCGATGCGGCTTCGGCGAGTTTCTCGGTTGATATCTCTTGCCTCCCTGAAAGTGCCTTTAATATCGCCCGCTCTATCGGGTGGAGCGCCGCGGCGTCGCTGCTACTCATTGTTCAGGGTTGTCAGGTGGGAAGAGTTTTTAAACGTTAGCGCGATGTCCTTTTGCATCATCATGTCCTCTTCTCCCGCGGATGAAGGAACAGAAAAGAACAACAATGACTTTACGGTCACTCCGTGGGAAGTTGAAGGCGACATCGACTATACCCGGCTAATCGAGAAGTTCGGCACGCAGCCAATAACGCAAGAGCTCTTGCAGAAGGTCAAGAGCATGACAGGCGAGGTGCACCCTATGTTAAAGCTGGGCTACTTTTTCTCGCACCGCGACTTTGACTGGGTGCTTGACAGAAAGCAAAAGGGCGAGAACTTTTACCTGTACACTGGCAGGGGACCTTCCGGGATGGTCCACATGGGCCACCTAATGCCTTGGATGTTCACGAAATACCTGCAGGACAAGTTTGACGCAAAACTACTCTTTCAATTGACGGACGACGAAAAATTCCTCTACGGGCAGGACAGGACGCGTGAAGAAACGAAACGCTACACGTACGAGAACATACTTGACATCATCGCCGTCGGCTTTGACCCGAAAAAGACGAGGATAATCGTCGACACCAAGCATATTGAGCATCTGTACCCGATAGCGACAGAGATTGCCAAGCGCATCACGTTTTCAACGGCAAAGGCGGTCTTTGGCTTTACCAATTCCACAAACATCGGCATGATTGGCTTTCCTCCGATACAGGCGGCGCCGTGCTTCCTCCCCTCTATCATCGAGGGCAAAAACACCCCTGTGCTTATCCCTGCCGCCATAGACCAAGACCCGTACTGGCGCATGACCCGAGACGTTGCCGACAGGATGGGCTACTACAAGCCTGCCCAGGTGCACAGCAAGTTCCTGCCCGGTCTGGGCATGTCGGGCAAGATGTCATCGTCCAAGCCAGAGACTGCGATATTCACTACGGACGAACCGGAAGTCGTGG
This sequence comes from uncultured Nitrososphaera sp., assembly GCF_946478925.1. Next base: position 3,754 of record NZ_CAMLDP010000102.1, read on the forward strand.
AGAAAAAAGTGTCGTCCGCGTTCACGGGAGGCCAGCCTACCGTCGCGCTCCAGCGCCAGCTGGGTGCAAACGCACTGGGCTGCCCCGTGTTCTGGTACTTGCGCTACTTTTTCGACACGGAAAAGCAATCCGACGAACGGATGTTAAAGTGCAAGAGCGGCAACTTGCTGTGTGGAGAATGCAAGGCTGACTTGGCAAAGGGGGCCAAGCCCTTTGTGGTCGAGTTCAAGAAGAGGCGGGAAAGGGCAAAAGACGTCGTGGCAAAATTCATGTACGATGAAAAGCCGGTAGAGCCATGAAGCGCCTGAAATTTTCGTGCGACGACCGGTACGAGGCAGAAAAGCTCGCTGGCCTCGTGTCCGTGCAAAAGGACGGCACTTTCTATGTCGACGGCGTCACGGCAGTAATCGGCAACGAGATAGTGATAAAACTGAAAGACAAGTCATCGCACGCAGTCGTCATGAAGGACGGGGAGAACGTGACAAAACTTGAGGCATTGCTTCGCGACGTCGCCAGGGGAAAAGCGGCTATTGTCTCCAGCAACTTTGAGGGCGCAGTTGCGGAAATAGAAATAGAAGAAGAAAAAGAGGACTAGCGCAGGTCCTTGTTCATTTCCTCCGTCAGTATCTCCTGTATCTTTCTGAAATACAGGCCCGTCGAGTAGGGCATCATCGGTATGTATTCCTCTATAACCTGCATTACGGTCGGCACCGCCCTTTTTGAGACGTCCATCTTGAACTTCATCCACAATATCCTGTCCTGCTCAAAGTGCACCTTGTCCTTCAGGTGTTCCGGCACGAGCTCCCTTGACTTGTCCTCGATGCGTTTGAACCAGTAGGCAAGCACGTCCGGGTCGAGCCCTTCGCGCAGGTTCTTGACCGTGCTGTTTATCTTGCTTGCAGCATATTCTATCGGAGGTTCCTGTGACACGGCTATACTGCGGCCGGATGCGGATAAAATCCCGGTAATCAAACAAGTTTGAGCCTGCCCTGTCAGGCTTTTAACAACTTGCCGTTTCCGTCAATCTCGCCTGCGCGTATGCGGGTGGACGATATGGGCTTTCCGTCCTCCGCCTTTATGAGGGGGACTGCGATTATCTGCGCCGGCGCAAGGCCGTTTTTCTTCCTTATCTCGTTCAGTTTGCTCCCTTTTTCCTGGGTCTCGGCGCTTGCCACGAGCGCGCCCACGTCGCTCGTCGTGACTGCGGGGCCAAACTCGCTGTCCAGTTTTGCAATCTCGTAGCTTACATTGTTGCCAAATTCTTTTCTTATCGTCTCTTTCAGATTTGCGACGCGCCGGGAAAAATCGTGGTTTATCCTTTTCTTGCCCCTTACAAACTCGTCGCTCGTGACTCCGATTATCACCTTGTCGCCGACCTCAAATGCCTTGGACAAGAGCGCGATGTGCCCTGCATGGATCTCGTCAAACGTCCCGCCCGTCGCAACGACGCGGAATCTTTTCAACGCCAAGCGTACGTGTCTCTATAAATAAAAATATTAAC
>NZ_CAMLDP010000103.1 GCF_946478925.1 uncultured Nitrososphaera sp.
AGGCGCCATCAAACCTGCTCCAGTAGGTTTTCTTGTACTTCTCGTCGTCGCCCCACAGTGAAAGGAGCATCCCCGGCCAGGGCTTTCTCACAACAAGGTAGCCCTTTGTCCCCGGAGGAACAGGACTGCCACTGTCGTCGACTACCACTGCGTCGACTCCGGGCACAGGAAAGGTCGCCGAGCCGGGCTTCATGGGCACAAAGTCGACGCCGGTGCACGCAGAGAGCATGATGCCCCCGGTTTCAGTCTGCCACCATGTGTCGATTATCGGAAGGCGCTCCTTTCCTATCGTCTTGAAATACCACTGCCATACCTCGGGGTTTATCGGCTCGCCCACCGTGCCGAGCAGGCGCAGCGAAGACAGGTCAAACGAGTTTGGCACCGCGTTGCCGTACTTCATGTACATACGCAGCGCAGTCGGAGTCGTGTACAGTATTGTTGCGCCGTGCTTTTCTGCGACGGCCCAGTACCGGTCCGGCTTTGGGTAGTCTGGCGCGCCGTCGTACATTATTTCCGTGACTCCGTGCATCAGGGGCGCATACACCATGTAGCTATGGCCAGTCACCCAGCCGATGTCGGCGGTGCAAAAGAATATGTCGTCTTTTTTAAAGTCAAAGACCCATTTTGCTGTCGCGTACAGATGCACGAGATAGCCGGCCGTCCCGTGCATCACGCCCTTTGGCTTGCCAGTGGTTCCAGAAGTGTACAGTATGTAGAGCGGGTGTGTGCTTTCCACCATCTCTGGCTCGCAGAATGCCGGCGCCTTTTCCATCGCCTCGTGCCACCACACATCCTTTGGACCCATTTTTACCTCGTTTCCTGCACGCCTGAACACCGCCACGCTCTGGACGGAGGGAGTCTGCGCAAGCGACTCATCCACTACCTTTTTCAGGTCGACCAGTTTTCCCTTGCGAAAGCCGCCGTCTGCCGTCACTATCACCTTTGACTGGGCGTCGTTCACCCTGTCGACTAGTGCCTGCGAGCTGAAACCAGAGAAAACCACGGAATGCGTCGCCCCTATCCTTGCGCACGCAAGCATCGCCACCGGGAGCTCGGGCACCATCGGCATGTATATCGTGACCCTGTCGCCCTTTTGCACGCCGAGGCTCTTGAGGACGTTTGCAAACCTGTTGACGAGGCGGTAAAGCTGGAAATATGTGAGTGTCCTGGACTCGCCGCTTTCGCTCTCCCAGATGATTGCGGCCTTGTTCTTGGTATCTGTTGTGACGTGCCTGTCAAGGCAGTTGACGGAGGCGTTGAGCAGTCCGCCGGAAAACCAGCGCGCAAAGGGCGGGTTCCAGTCAAGCACGCGGTCCCACTGCCGGTGCCAATCAAGGCCCCGGGCCTGCTCTGCCCAGAACCTGTCAGGAGCTGAAAATGCCTCTTTTGACATCTTTTCAAGCGCCATTCCGGGCCGGACGGTCACCTTGACTTCGCTTGACTCTTCGTACAGTTTTGAGGGCTGGCTTGACAAATATATTTACACCAACCAGAGGCCGAATTTGTTTTAAAAATTGATCGCTTGCACGGCAGCGGCAAGGCGCGGCGCGCGCCTTCTCCTTGCGCGCACGACGTTTGAGATCATCAGCTCTCGCTGGCCAGTCCTTCTCGACGCGTTGCAGTTTATCAGGCGCTCAACCCTTGCAGTCTTTATTGCAAAGTCGCCGTACAGGTCGCGCACTCCGCGCGTGTCAGAGTTGGAGAGCACCAGCGTGCACCCAAGGTCGTGCAGGCGCGTAAATTCGCCGGCAAGCTCCACGTGGTCCTGCCAGCCGAAACTCTCGCGGGTATAGTCGACAAAGTTTGCGGTCTTGGTCGCCGGCAGGTATGGAGGGTCAAAGTACACGACGTCGCCTTTTGCGCATTGCCTTGTGGCCTGGGCGTATTTGGCATGTACTATTCCCACGCCTTCGCGTCCAAGCACGCCGGCGGCAGAAAAGAGCGCGTCGCGGTTGCATATAGTCGGGCGCGCGTACGTGCCATGCGGGACATTGAACCTGCCGGCCCGGTTGACGCGAAAGAGGCCATTGTAGCACGTCCTGTTCAGAAAAATCATCCTTGCGGCTTGCTCCACCTTGCTTCCGCCGCCCGCAGGCGCGCCGTCGCGTACAGAGTAATAGTATTTTTCCCGCCCTGCATAGTATTTCTGCTGGTGCTCTTCCAGAACTTGTACCAGCTCGCCGGCCCTGTCCCGGACCTGCAGGTACACGTTGATAAGTTCATGATTAGAATCTGAAAGCACTGCTTCAAAGCGCGGCCTCGACTGCGCAAGGTGGAAGAACAGCGCTCCGCTTCCAAGGAACGGCTCAAAGTAGCGGTCGAGCCTTTCAGGAAAGAACCGTGCAAGTGCGTGCACCAGCCGGCGCTTGCCTCCAGCCCACTTTAGAAAAGGCCCTACGCTTTCCAAGACATGTTGAGATACGTTATCAGAGTTAAAAGAGCCGTGGTGCAAACAGTACGATCCCGGGCTATCCAAACTCTGACTTGTAGACACTAGTTAGTCTGTCTTTGAATAAATTGACGAACGCTTTTATACATACGGCGTTGACGAACCTAGTCTTTTAAAACTTGCCAGAGAAGGTGGGCGGATACTATGGCGACGATGATGATAATATACAGATAAGCGGCGACAGGCTCAAGGTGATCCTTGAAAAGGCCCTTGCCGTGTTTGGCAACTCTGGCAAGGAGTACATAATGGAAGATCTTGTGCGCCACGGCGTCAGGTTTGACGACAAGTCGCATTACACGCTTGCGCAGGTGAAACAAGCATTGTCGGTCCTCGGCGAGGACGGCGCGGCGCTCGTCATAAGCAGAATGCGCAGGGAACTAGGGCGCGCCTAGAGTCTGACGACGTTCTTTGAGGCAAGCCGGATGTCCTCCGGTTTTATCGTCTTTCTGCCGGCGTGCATCGAGAGTTCCGCCGCCTGCTTGGCTATCCTCTCGGCCGCCTCCTCCAGAACCTTCCGAAGCTCGTCTGCCGCGTCGTCGCTCACGCGCTCGGCGCCGGACTTTTTCATTATGCGGTACATGGCCGCGAGGCCAAACTCTGGACCTGAAGACACAGGTCAGGGATGGCGGCCGCCTGTTAAAAGTTTTAATTCCTTTCTGCCGGGATGCAGCTGTTGCTGCTGTACGACGCGCATGTGCATCTGACAGACGGCGAGTATTCTGGCTATATAGGCAACGTAGTTTCCTCGCTCTATGCCATGAACATTGTCGCGTGCTCTGTCGCAGTCGACCTTGCGACTACACAGAAAAGCTTCCAGCTGTTCAACAGCCATAGAAAAGTTGTAAAGCAGTTTGTAGGCATCCACCCCGAGTTTGCGGCAAGCGAAGACCTAGAAAAGTTCGTGCAGGTGGCAAGGCAGAACATGGCGTCAGTCGACGGAATAGGCGAGATAGGGCTGGACGGCACGTACGAGGCTGAAAGGGGCGTCCCGTACGAACGCCAAAAGAAGGTATTCTACGCCATGCTTGCGCTTGCAGAATCCGCGGGCAAACCGGTGTCGATACACTCCCGGCGCGCCCTTGACGACATACTTGCAATCCTGCCATCCTACCGGCTAAGGGGCGCTCTCCTGCACTGGTTTGCAGGAAGCAAAAAGCAGCTTGCCCGGTCTATGGAAATAGGCTTGTACGTGTCGTACGGCCCGGCGCTTGTCTACTCAGACGACAAGAAGGTGCTGCTTGGGCATACGCACAGGGACCGCTTGCTCGTCGAGACAGACGGGCCTATCAGGTATTCCAGGTGCTTTGAGAACAAGCCGGCGCTTCCCACCTCGTTTCTCCCAAGCGTCGTGGCATCTGCGGCCGCGGTCCTGGGCGTTTCGTACGGCGAGGCGGCCGCAATTACGGCCAGAAACACTGAAGCGTTCCTTGGGTCACAACAATTATAAATTATGTCGCACTCGCCTCCTCTGTCTAATGAACCGAATAAAGCGCATTTCCGCCGAGCTTCTTGAGAAGCACCCTAACAAGTTCGGCCTAGAGTTTGACGCTAACAAGAAGGCTCTCAACGAGGTTGCCGTAGTCAAGTCCAAGGTCCTGAGAAACGAGCTTGCTGGCTACATAACCTCCCACCTTCGCAAAAAGGCTGCCCAGGAAAAGGCATCTTCTGCGATGGCTGAAGAGCAAGTCGAAGAAGAGACAGAAGAAGAATCGACCGAAGAATAATGATAAGAATCAGGCTGCTGGGCGGCGCAAAAAAGGCCGTCGGCAGACCTTCTCTCGACCTCGACAGGGAACAGGCGTCTGTCTCCGAGGTCTTGACGTTTTTGCAAGGCATTTCGCAGGAGCCGAGGCTCTTGCAGGCAGGTAACCTCATAATAGCGGTAAACGGCGTCGACTCGCAGGCGCTGTCCGGCCCCGACACCGTCGCCAGAAAAGGCGACACGGTGACCATAGTCACGGTGGTACACGGCGGGATGGATGATGATAATAATTATAGCGTGCTTGTGGCCGGCGTGCGCAACATAGACAGCAAGGATGCCGGCAAGCTGCTTGACAGGCTGCGGGCTGAAAACCCTGGTGTGTTGGTGCAGGCGGCCGACGCGGCCGTAGTCTATGGCAGAGAGCACGCGCTTGGCGTGCTTGGCATCGCCCTTGAAGCGATGGCAAGAAGAATAATGATTGCAAACAGGCCGGAAACCGAGATGCTTTTGCGCCTTGCCTGCACCGACCAGATAGCAGAGGCCATGAAGAGGGCGCGCCTGAGGGAAGGCTCGCCGGGATGCTTTATCGCGTTTTCACCCGACGCGCAGGCGCTGAAAAAATTCGGCGAGCAAATCTCGCAGGAATTTGCTCTCGATGACTCCGTCATCCTGCCAAGCGGCGAAAAAAAGAAGGCGCTTGCAAAGACGACGGGCATCTCTCCAAAAGCCGGCGACGGCGAGTTCCTTGACCTGCTGCTAGAGCGCGCGGCGATACTTGTAAAAAGCTAGTCGCCAGACTCTCGTTTTTCCACAACGGAGCTAAAGAACTTGTCCGGCGTCACGACAGATATGCCGGCGTGCCTGCCCACTATCTCAACGAGCACTATCCAGCCAGGGTTTTCAAGGTCGACCTTTCTCTTTACCTCCTGCGCGACATAGTCGATTATTTCCCGCGAGTGCAGGTCGCTGTGGCGCTTTTCCACCATCACCTTGAACGACGCGTCTTCTGGAATCCTTGCAGCCATCGACCCCACCGCGCCAGAGATGTCCTCAAGCTCGGCAGGCACGACCTTTCCTATCGGGAGTACGCGCATGACGT
>NZ_CAMLDP010000104.1 GCF_946478925.1 uncultured Nitrososphaera sp.
AACTCTACCTCATCCCAAAGATATGGATGGGATTGCTGGCCGTGCTTGATACGTTCCTAGTCTACAAGATTGCCGAATACAAGTACAACACGCGTATAGCGTTGCTTGCCTCGCTGCTGTTTGCGGTGATGCCAATGAGCTGGCTTCTCCGACGGATACTGCTAGAGCCGTTGCTGATGCCTTTCCTGCTATCCTCGATCCTGCTTGCGCTTTATATGGCGCGCTCAAACCAAAAACAGTACCTGCGGGCATTGCTTTCAGGCGTGTGCCTGGGTCTGGCAATTTTCACCAAGATTCCTGTTTTCACCATGATCCCCCTTGTCGGCTTTTTGGTTTACGCCGGCAGCAAGGGAAGCAGAAAAAGCAGGCTGCGAAACGTCGGCATCTGGCTCATTCCCGTGGTCCTGATTCCTTTGCTGTGGCCCCTTCAGAGCATATCCACGGATTCGTTTGACAACTGGGTCAAAGGCGTTCTGGCGCAGACTCAAAGGCACAGCTATGGTGTCGCAGGTGTCTTTTGGATCTTTTTTGTCATCGACCCTGTCCTTTTGGCGGTGGGCATCCTTGGAGTAGGGTGCGCCGTCCTGAAAAAAGACCTGTTTATCCTGTTTTGGCTAGGACCTCTCTTGGCATTTCTGTGGCTCATAGGATATGTGCAGTATTTCCACATCCTCCCGGCGCTGCCCGTGTTTTGCATCGCGGCAGCCCTGTGGCTGAACGACATCATCGACAAAATCAAGCCGAGGCGTCACTTGGTAGGATACGGCATAGCGGCTTCAGTGATAATTTTTGGGCTGGTGAGCACCACGCTGTTGATAACCACCAACGTGACGTCGGGCCAGTTTGAGGCCACGGCGTTTGTCCTGTCGATAGCAGACAAGGACACGACGATAATTGCAAACCCTGTCTATGCCTGGCCTTACATCTTTGCGTATCACATGCCTTATGCCATGAATGACTACCGAGATGTCCTGTACTCTACAATCAAGACGGCCAAGGTGGTGCTCGTGTCAGAGCCCCACCTGCAGGGAAGCATCAATGAGACGCAGATAGGGCAGGCATACGACAGCACCGCAAGCGTCAGGACTTTTTACGGCAGCTCCAGAAACTATGATGTCAGCATATATCCATACACCAGCATGGCGCTGAACAACCAGGGAGACGCTATAGACGTACGGCAAAAGAATGTTCCTTGACAAGGCTTTTATCCTAACAAAGTTTTCCGGACACATATGCTGCAGGTGGCAGTCCACAAAAGAGAACCCGTGATAATCTTCTTGGCTGTCATCGCCATCGGGCTGGCAGTGGCGCTGTACCTGTATTTCATAGTCGACAAGTATATGCTCCTCTATTACTGGGACGCCGTCTCGCATTCAGTCGCGGCCAGAAAGTTCGCAGATTGGGGCGAAAACCCCGGTCTGGGCCAGATTGGTACGGTGTGGATGCCGCTCCCACATTTCCTGCTCTTTCCATTCGTCATGATAGACTCGCTCTTTGCAACAGGGTTTGCGGGCCTGGCGCTGAGCCTGCCCTGCTTGGCCCTGACCTCTGTATACCTGTACAAGATTGCAAAGGCACTAAAAATACCGAGCATTGCCGTTATGCCGTCGTACGCGGCATTTGCGGGAGCGTTGCTGTACTCGACAAACCCCAACATCCTGTACCTTGGGATAACTTCAATGACGGAGGCCCCCTTCATGCTCTTTTTCGTGGCCTCTGCCTATTATTTCCAAGCGTGGTATCAGAACGGCAACAGGCTGAGAAACCTGATACTGTGCTCGGTCTTCCTGTCCTTTGCCGCGCTATGCAAGTACGAAGGCTGGTTCCTGCCCGTCTTTCTGGTAATCGTGGTAGGCGTGTTTGCGCTAAGAAACAAGGGCGAAAGCAACAACCGGAAGGTACTTGCCATACTTGCTTCCATCCTCTCGCTGTCAAGCATAGTATTCTGGTTAGCCTGGAACCAGTACCATTACGGAGATCCGTTCGAGTTCAGCAACGCGCAATACTATTCTGCCTCATGGTACGCCCAGAACAGGCCGTTTCGCGAGCTCTTGTTCCTGCAGCCAATGAACGTCCTATCGGTCTACGGCATCACCGCGCTTGTGATGTACGGGCCGCTCTTGCTCGGAGCGGGGGCGGCAGGGTACTATTTCTTTCGCAAGGCCCGAATCGACGGCAAAAAGGTCGTGCTGCTTTTTCTGGCGCTTCCTCCCCTGTTCACAATCGCCTCACTGCTGGTTGGAATCGGAGAAATGTCGTATTGGTTCAACTCACGATTTATGGTGCTCCTGTCGCCTCTGATAATAGTGATGGCGTGCATATTTCTTGCCCGGCTCGACGGCCGGGCAAAGAAGCGCATCGTCATTGCCGCCGCGATCGGCGCCCTGTTTGTCTACCAACTGTCAACGCCCGCTTTTTCCGCAGTCATCACGCTGGACGATGCCAAGGGCGGCTACAATGTCAAGGAAAACCAGCTTGCGATAAAAACAGGGGAGGCGTTAAAGTCGCTGTACGACGGCAACGGCAGCATCATGATTCTGACAGGTTCGGGGCTTGAGCAAAGGGTGATGGTAACTAGCGGAATAGCCCTCCGGCATTTTGACGAAATCATCGAGCCAAGCACATGGAAGGCTTCATTCAAGGAGCCCTGGTCATATGACAGATGGATGGTGATAACAAGCCATCCCGGCTCTGACGCAATAAATACGACAAAATACTGGCTTGACAGGCAGGACGAACTTGCAACATACTACAACACAGTTTATGAAAACGAGTACTACAAGATAATGGTCTTGAAGTAATATACCGACAAACGCAGCGCACGGCGCCAGAAAAACTCGCAACAAACTGGAAGCAAAAGATTAATTCCCATTGCAATGTGCATAGTTTTGCCTTGGCCAAGACGGCTGTCGTCGCAATCACAAAGCACGGGATAGAGATAGCCAGAAAGATAAAGGGCAGGATGCCAGAGGTGGAAGTCTATGTCCCGGAAAAGCACAGCGACGGCGGCACCGACATTATCTGGTTTTCAGAGCAGAGCACGCAGCTTGTAGCCGGCCTGTTCAAGTCGCATGATGCGCTAGTATGCGTGTTTTCGCTTGGAGCAGCCATCCGCATGGTCGCGCCGCACCTCGTGGACAAAAAGAGCGACCCTGCAGTCATTGTGATAGACGACAGGGCAAACTATGTCATCAGCGCGCTTTCGGGCCACCTTGGCGGCGCAAACGCACTTGCAAAACTCATCGCGTCATTCCTTGGAGCCAAGCCTGTCATAACCACCGCCGCGGACGTCAACGAAACAATCGCGGTAGACCTGGTGGGCAGGGAGTTTGGATGGACTATGGAGAATTTTGACAACGTCACGCGTACAAGCGCGTTCATGGTAAACGAGGAAAAGATAGCCGTTTATCAGGACGCCGGCGAGCGCGGCTGGTGGCAGGGACAGCTTCCGAAAAACGTCACACTCGTCGATAGCATCGATAAAGTCAAGTCGCCTGATTTTAAGGCGGCCCTTGTCATCACCGACAGGGCAGTCGATCCAGAGGTTGCGGCCAAGTCCGTCGTGTACAGGCCAAAGACACTCGTTGTCGGCATCGGCCTGCACTGGGATACTAGCAAGGAAGTCATAGAGTCTGGAGTGACGACAGTTTTCAACGAAAAGGGCCTTGCACTAAAGAGCGTACGCAACATCGCAAGCGTCGACCGCGGGGCAAGGGTCAAGGGCCTCGACGAGTTTGCCGGCCAGCATGGAGTGTCTGTCCGGATATACAAAAAGGAAGATTTGGCAAAAGTGGAGGTGCCAAACCCCTCGCCGGCAGTGCAAAAGTTCGAGGGGACGGCAAGCGTGTCAGAGGCTTCGGCCATCCTGGACTCAAATAATGGTGAACTGATAGTGCAAAAGCAAAAGTTTCCTCCAAACCTCACCGTGGCCGTGTGCAGGGTCGCTGCTACATCAGTAGGCCAGTAGCGAGAAAGATATTTTATCCCAAGGCGCGCACACGTTTTTTGCAGTTGAAGCGGGCACTTCTTATCGTCGACAGGGGCAGCAGGGAGCCGGAGGTACGGCAGGAGATGCAGGAGATATGCGCGCTTGCAAAGGACAAGGCAGGCTATGACTTTGCCGACTATTGCTTCCTTGAGGTGCTCCCGCCGTTCATCGGCGAGGGCATAAAAAAATGCGTCGATGCCGGCGCAGAGGCGATAACCGTGATGCCCTATTTCCTCTATCCCGGCATGAAGCTAAAAGATACAGTAAGGCAGAGCGCCAAGATGGGCCGGGACAAGAACCTGAAACTTGTGATCACAAGGCCGCTCAGCTATCACCCGATGATGCCCGAACTTGTGTCAGAGCGAATAGCAGAGCTAAAGAAGGAAAAAAGCGTCAGCCTGCCTGACAGTCAGTGCGACGTGCTCTTGATAGGGCACGGAAGCAGCGACAGGAACGCACACGACGCGTTCGTGCACACCGCCGAGGCGATAAGGCCGCGATACAGAAATGTGCATCATTGCTTTTTGGAGCTTGACAGCCCAAACATCGAGCAAGGAGTAATGCAGGCGGTGGCCAAACAACCAAAGGTTCTCCTGATGATGCCCTATTTCCTGCACAAAGGCGCCCACATAAAGCGCGACGTGGTAAACGACGTTTCAGCTGCGCTTGACAAAGCACAATTCAAAAATGCTTACATGGCAAGGCACCTTGGCGTTGACGACAAGCTTGTAAACCTGATAGTTGAGCGCGCCAAGGAGGTGGAAAACCGTCAGGGGCCGGACGGCAGTTTCGGGACTGCGGCAAGCAGGAGCATGACGGAAAGGGCATTTGACATTGAAAAGAGGAGCTTTGAGATAATTGATTCTGAGGTCGGCCCGCACAACTATGACTCATTACAATGGCCACTGGTGCGCAGGGTCATCCACGCGACGGCCGACTTTGAATTTGCCGGAAACGGCAAGAT
>NZ_CAMLDP010000105.1 GCF_946478925.1 uncultured Nitrososphaera sp.
CAGTTCATGACTACCACGTTTTCGGTTCGTCTAACAACATGAATTTTTCCTGTCTGATTGATGAATTGAAATTTTAATTAATTATCTATCTAGCCTAAAGCGCGGCCTTGTCTCCGGAAGCCTTTGTGCCTATGTCGTACGCCTCGTGGATGTCTTTGACGAAAATCTTGCCGTCGCTTGCCTCGCCAGTGCTGAGCCTTGACAGGATGTCATCGACAACCGGCTTTTGCATAGAGTCGGGGATGACTACGACCACCATCGTCCTGCTGCCGAATTCCGGGACATACCTTTTTCCCGTCTTGTACGTCTCAACGTGGATCTCTACCTCCTTCCTTTCGGCCTTGCCGCGTCCGGTGATCTGGACAAAATACATCCCTCCTACTTTGTGCTTGTGCAGTATCTCGTTCAGCGCGCCCAACTGCTCATGAGGGATAATTATGTCAAGCTCCTTCATGAAAAAAATCTCCAACCGTGGCTAGATAAGATTTGAAATAGGATGACGTGATATATACCAGTATACACGCGCATGCCGCAAAAATGCCAAGTTACCTTTCTCAGTGGAGAAGAAGTGACTAGCGAAGAGGCCGGCAAAATATCCTCCCTTGTTGAATATGCAAACAGGGCGATAAGCGCATACTTTGGGATAGTCACTTCGTTCGACGTGCTGATATGCCGCGGAAGCTGGGAGATGGAGGTCCAAGTGGCATCCAGGAGAAGGCAGTCCGAACCCTTTGTCAACGATGCAAGGCTTGTAGGCCTCACGGATTACCGCCTGAAAGAGATAATCATCAGGTCCGACGCGGCCAAGTTCGGCCACTACCTGCACGAGCTCTTGCACGGGATAATCTCAAAGAACCACCCGCATCAATTGCGGGAGGGGCTTGCCTGGTACTTTACCCTGAGGCTCACCGACAAATGCCGGTACGCAAGGCCAGCATATCCTTCTTGGGTTGGGAAAGAGTACATACGCCCCACCGCGCATCTTGCCGAAATCGTGGGCGACGATTTCATGAAGGATCTGGCGCTGGGCCAAGCATCCATAGAACACGAGCTGCTCCCTTCCGACGTACGGGAGCTTTTCGGGCCGGAGGAGGCGTTTTATTCGAAAAGAAGGAGGCGGAACCAATTACGATGATGCCGTCTGTAAAATATTATAGAGGCTCTTGACAAGCAAAAAAGACTGAAAATTGTTTCGTCTAAAATTTTCTAGAAGAAAAGTAGTATTTTATTAAGCAATTCATCATAATGATCCGCAATTATGATGAAACCTAGAAAGCATAAGTAGCCCAGCAGCGATATTATTGGAGAAGTGGAATTTGTCGATTCCAGTGTAATCGAACAAATCGAGATGAAGATGATCCGCCCGTCACAGTTTGCGCTTCGGGACAAATTTCAGAAAACCGACTCTGACTTTAGTATGCTGGTCGGCAGCATACGGGAGCACGGCCTCATCCAGCCCATATTGATAAGGCCCCTTGGCAACGTCTTTGAAATCGTGGCGGGGCACAGGAGGTTCCAGGCTTGCCGGACCCTGCGCTGGAGGTTCGTCCCTGCAAGGATAAGGGAGCTGTCCAACAAGCAGGCGTTTGAAATGCAGCTCACAGAAAACATTCAGAGAAAGTCAATGGACCCGATAGAGGAGGCGGAAGCGTTCCGCAGGTACATCGTCGATTTTGGCTGGGGCGGCGTCAGCGAGCTTGCCCGGAAAATAGGCAAGAGCGAGGAATATGTTTCGCACCACGTGCAGCTGCTAAAACTGCCTACAGACATCATCCAAAAAATTTCCAATAACACCCTCAACGTGAGTCAGGGCATGGAACTGGCCCGGATTCCCGCGCAAACGCAGTCCAAGATAGCAAGCGCCGTCATCAGCAACAACCTGACGGTCAGGCAGATCCGTGAGCTAAAGACGACGCTGAGAAACGAAGAGGGATTCAATGATAATAATAACGATGATGAAATTGCTGACGGCAGCATCGCTTCCCATTCCCGTCATTCAAGAGCAGTCGTCGTGGTCCGAAAGGCATCGCTGACCCTCAAGATCGCGCTCAACAGGACCGACGATCTCATTAACGAGGTGCACACAACCATCGAGCCTGACAAGAGGGGCGAGATAATCAATTACTTGATGAATATGCGGCTGCAAATCCATTCGCTGATCGATGAAAACATCCGGTTCAAAAACAGCCTAAAAGACTGACTAATAATAATAACTTCTTTCGTCGTCAAGGAAGAGACGGCGGGTTCCACTCGCCAAGGAATTTTCGGTATTCCTTTTCAGTGAACGCAAGGGCGTGGACAGACGGGTCCTTTAGCGGGACGCAGTCGTATTCCTCGTACACCTGTATGATGTCTCCGAACACGTTCTTGAACACGTCGCCTTCTTCGTCCGCCATCTCTTCGGATGGAAACGTCTGGACGGATATCCAGTCGTACCCTCCCCTTGTCTTGCTCGCAAACAGCACGAACGGCGCGTCTGCGAGGTATTTTTTCAAGCCCTCTATCCTCGTCGGGAGGTGCTGCGAATTTTTGAACGTGCCAAGCGCCACCCTTATCACGCGCCTTCCAATCTTTTTAGGATCGACCGATACCGTGTATCCGGTTATCACTCCCTCATGCTCTAACTTTTTGATCCTGGATTCTATCTTTGACTCGCTCAGCTTGTGGCCGTGACTTTTCAAGCGGTCGGATATCTCTGCAGCGTCCTGCCTTGAATTCTTGCAGAGCTCTGAAAGGATAAGCCGGTCGATGCTATCCAACGACAACAGCATCTATTGGCTCGCTGTCCTTGAATAATTTTTACAGGGCTCCTCCCGGGCTGGCTTTTCCGTCTTCTTCTCCTTTGCGAAAATTGGGAGGGTGGCTGTGCGGCATTTTTTCCTTGATGACACCACCTCCTTCTTTGCTTTCTCTTCTTGCCTTTGTCACGTACGAATATCCAAACGAGGTGGCGATTATCCCGACTGCGAGCGCCGGACCAAGCCACTCTGGAATCATTTCCGTGCCTGCCAGAATCGAATACGATACCATCGCGGCAACCGACAGTGCCACGCCGCTCAGCGCGTACGACAGGTACCTGAAGCCCTTCGTGCTGAATATCCTAGAAAATGCGGATCGGAGTACAAAGCTGTCCAGCGTGTCGAGCGGGATCATCCCGACGGCAAACGCCCCTGCAAGCACCAGTGCCACCTGAATGCCAAGTGTCGCCGAAGCTACCGCCGACAGCGTGATCGCCGAGATTTGGGTCGCAGTGTCAAAACCGAGTCCAAAGACCATCCCTGTTATCAGCGCGGAGCCAAACGGCCCGAGCATTCCTGTCCTTGACAAAACCTTGCTCGCAAGGATGGCAGCGCCAGTCCTGCCCCACTTTTTCATCGCATAGATGTTGCTTGCGCCGATTGCCCCTATGCCTATTGCGCCGATTATCCCGCCCCAAAACGCAAGTGAGCTGGCGCCCGTGGCGCTTCCAATCACGTAGATTATGAAAATCATTTCTCCAAGCACAGAGATCATGTGGCCCATGCTGAATCCGGTGCCCACCAGCCTTGCCCTCTTGCTGGCGTTGTGCAGCCGTACGAGGTTGTCTATTGCAGTGATGTGGTCAACTTCAAGCGCGTGCCTCATCCCGAGGACCACCATCGCTGGTATCGAGGTCAGGACAAACGTCCACCCGTCAGCCATCGGCGACGCTCCTTATTATTAGGGGTATTACGTAGACGTAAATCCGTAATACTCGTTTTCCCACGTGGTAGCAGTGGAATGCCATCTATAAAAGGTTGAAAATGCCATGCGCAAGCATATATTCTCGTACATTAGAAGCGCGATGCTGACATGCACAATATCTACAAAAGAGCAGGAATCGTTTTTGAGGAAGAACAATTTCTAATTAATAAATCGGCGTGGCTGACAAATTGTTAAACTGAACTTTCAGAAAGTTCCAGTGTAATGGCCATACCGACTTTTTCGACGGGCAACCCTGCTCTAGACTTTTTCTTTACCCTGTTCAACGGCATAGCCGAAGTCCCATTGTTCAGCTCTCCGATAACGGGCATACTCATCCTTGCAGGAGTGACGCTTGCATCGAGAAAAGCAGGCGGCATGATGGCGCTTTCCGGCTTGATAGGCGCAGGCATCGCCATCCTTGCAGGCGCCGACTATGGCCTCGTGACGTTCGGACTGTTTGGCTACAACTCTATCCTCACGGGCATGGCGTTTTATTCCGGGCCCTTCGTCAAGGCAAACAAGTACACGTTCTTCATCTCTGTTTTTGGCGCGGCGATAACGGCGTTCACATGGATGGCCTTTGCGCACCTGATGGGAGACGTCTTCGTACAGGGCGGAAAAGGATACGCGATCCCCGGCTTTACCTCATCCTTTATCTTTACGACGTGGGCGCTGATGTATGCCACAAAGAGGTTCGGCCACGACATATGGCCTGCTCCTGCCCCTCCGCCCAAGGAAGATCTGATTTCTGGAAGCGGAAACGCGTTGGTACAAGAGTCTGCCTTCAAGTGGACGCCAAAGGAGTTCATCATCGCCACCTTGAAGGGCGTGTCCCAAGTCACGTTCGTGGAAAACTGGAAGACGGGGCTGTTCTGGGTCGTCGGCCTTACGCTTGCATTTGAGCTTGCCCCGTTTATCGCCGGCGTGCAGGATAGGCCCTGGTGGACCAACGGGTACACTACGCAGTGGGACTCGTTTTCGCCTCTGTACCTGGCCGGCCTGATGGCGCTGTTGGGGTCGGGGATAG
>NZ_CAMLDP010000106.1 GCF_946478925.1 uncultured Nitrososphaera sp.
ATTGACCTGTTGAACCACTTGTGATGCTCGCGCATCAGGCTAAGGACTTCGCTGTAGGCTTTACGCGCACTCATAGTTGGCTTTTTGTGGGCCGGAATGTCCTTAATAGTATATCGCTTCTTTGGCCGCGAACGCCCTGACCACCTCTGTCCACGCGGCGCCAATGTTTGCGCGGTTGTAGCCCCCGCCGCCGACAGCGATTATTCTGCCGCTGCAGTGCCTGTGCGCCAAGTCGTGCAGCACTTGCGCCGCGTGGCCGTGCGCGCGTGCGCTGTAGCGCAGGTCGGTTATCGGGTCGCCGGCAAGGCTGTCTGCGCCGCAGTTTAGGAATATCAATTCTGGCCTGCACGAGTCAACAAACTTCTCCACTTTTGCAAATGCCTTGAAAAACTCGCCGTCGCCGGAGCCGGGTTCAAGCGGTATGTTCAATTTCGTTCGTGTTGCCTCGCCTTTCCCTGTCTCGCTGGCAGAACCGGTGCCCGGGTAGATGCCGTGCTCGTGCACGTCTGCAAAGAACAGCAGCGGATCACTTTCAAACTCGTAGAAAATGCCGTCGCCGTGATGCGCGTCAATGTCGACGTACGCTATCCTCTTTATCCCGTATTTTTTGCGCGCCTGAATTATTGCGACTCCGACGTCGTTAAAGACGCAAAAGCCGCCGGCAGAGTCGCGCCTTGCGTGATGCAGGCCGGCTATCGGCACGAACGCGTGCTCTATCTTCCTTCCTACCCTGTCCCTTCCCTGCATTACCATGTCAAGTGCCGCAAGCGCCGACCCGACGACGTACAGCGTTGCTTCAAAGATTCCGCGAAAAGACGGAGTGTCGCCCCTGTCAAGGGGGATGCTCCTGCATTGTTTCGATGCCATTTTTACCAATTCAACATAGTCGCGCTCGTGAAACAAAAGCACGGCTTCCTCTGTCGTCGTTTCCGGCTGCTCGACAACAATGTTTGCAACATTCTCATTTTGCAGTTTCGACCAGAACGCGTAGATGCGGTCTGTACCCCACGGATGCGACCCGCCAAACCCGTAGCGGGCCAGCTCATCGCCGAAAAAGACGGCAGTGTTGCACATGCCACAGATGGTTTGCGGCTATGGCAAATCAATCTTTTTATCCCCTGTTCGCTGCACAGCTGATAGTACATGTTCACCGGCATCGTGGAGGGCCTTGCAGAGGTAAGGTCTGTTGCACGGGCGACAAAGGGCGCCGACACTGCCATCAGCATCAAACTTGGCAGGATGGCAAAAGGCCTCAAGGTGGGCGACAGCGTTTGCATAAACGGCGCCTGCCTCACGGTGACGAAGCTGCAACAAGGCGAGGCGCTGTTTGAAATGGTCGCCGAGACTGTGCGCCGCACGTCGCTTGGCGGGATAAAGCCGGGCGACAAGGTGAACATCGAGCGCAGTATGAGAGTCGGCGACAGGTTGGAAGGGCATTTCGTGTTAGGCCACGTGGACGGCACCGCGGCCATTGTTGAGAAAATCGAAAAACCGTCAGAAACTACGATGTGGTTCAAGCTCGACAGCAAGGCGCTCGCAAGCGCGCTCGTGCCAAAGGGGTCGATAGCGGTGGACGGCATCAGCCTCACCGTGGTCGATGTCGATGGGGCAAAGTTCTCTGTTTCGCTGATACCTCATACGCTGGATATGACATCGCTTGGATTAAAGAAAAAGGGCGACAAGGTAAATATCGAGACGGACGTCCTTAGCAAGTACGTAAGCAAGAGCCTACCAAAACACTAGTAGTTACCAGCGTTTTAGTAATGTATTAATAACTATGCTGCCAAGCCTCACTGTTGCCACTGACCGAAGCCATAGAGGCGCTCAAGGCCGGCAGGTTTGTGCTGGTCCACGACGACAAGGGGCGCGAAAACGAGATTGACATGGTAGTAGCCGCAGAGCACGCCACCCCTGCGCATGTTGCCGCAATGAGGCAGGACGCCGGTGGTCTTCTCTGCCTTGCAATCGCAAACGAGGTGACAAGCAAGCTGGGCCTCGTCTATATGCACGACATGATAGCAAGCATGGGCAAGGTCAATCCTGTCTTTTCAAGGTTGGTGGAGGGCAGGGCGGCGTACGGCGACAAGCCCTCGTTCTCAATCTCTGTGAACCACCGCGACACATTCACAGGCATAACCGACCGTGACAGGGCCCTCACAATATCCGAGATGGCCAAGGTCTGCAAGAGAATAGACAATGGCGGCATAGAGGATTTTGCCAGAAACTTCAGGGCGCCCGGCCATGTGCCCATATTGATAGCCGCAAAGAACCTTCTTTCCGACAGGAACGGCCACACAGAGCTGTGCGTCTACCTAATGAAATTGGCAAACATGACGCCGGCGGTGGCAATATGCGAGATGATGGACTCACAGACCCACGGGGCGCTATCGATAGAGAAAGCCCTGGTGTACGCCAAGAAATCCGGCATTCCTCTTGTAGAGGCAAGCGAACTTAAGGAAGCTCACCAGAGAGCCAAGGTGGCATAGAAAGTTTGCAGCTTGCAATAGTGGTATCAGAGTTCAACAGCAAGATAACGCTCCACATGCTGGAAAAGGCAAAAGAGCAGGCCAAGAGGCTCGGCGCCAAGGTCTCTTTTGTCGTGTACGTGCCCGGCGCCTTTGACATGCCGCTTGCAGTCGAGAAATTGCTGAAAAAGCGCAGCGTCGACGCAGTTGTCACGCTGGGCGCCGTAATAAAGGGCGACACGCGCCACGACGATATTGTCGCGGAAAACGCATCGCGCCTCATTGCAGATCTTTCGCTAAAGTACGCCAAGCCGGTCGCGCTAGGAATAACCGGTCCTGGCATGACTGCAGAGCAGGCAAGGGAACGCCAAGATATTGTGCCTGCTCGTGCTGTGAATGCGGCAGTCAACATGGCGATGCGCCTTGCAAAGCTAGAAAAAACGGCAGGCAGGGGAACTGTGGTGGTAATAGATGATTCAGCTTACAATCATTAGGATAGAGGGCTATGGCCCCTGGACGCTCACGCTGGGCTACGACAGGGAGGCGCAGCTGCAGATGTTGCAGGCAAGAATCTACCACGACATGCAGCGCCTCTTCCATGAAAAAGATTCCCTCGTCTATTTCAACCGCTTTGACGAGTACTTCGCAATCACAAACGGCATGTCGGTCGCAGAACACGCGGAAATCGCGCACGCACTTGCGATCCTTTACAAGGACCTAAAGATGTCGATGGCAATCGGGGCAGGCAAGACCGCGCTTGAAGCCAGCATGACCGCGTACAGCGCAAGGAAGGAGAACAGGCTTGCCGACGTAAAGGCAAGGATATTCGGCTCCGTAGCAGCAGCCGGCGATGAGATGTCGGCGCAGATAATGCACATCGATGTCGACAGCTCGACGAAACTGACCGGCCGGCTGTCGCCGTACGAAGTAACGGCGCTTGTTATGAAGCTGTACGGGAGGCTGGCAGAGGAGTTTCTGAAACTCGATGCGCTGACATTCTTTCTAGGAGGCGACAACTTTATGGTAATCTCTAACGGCGTGATGGGAGCGCAGGCCGACAGCGTGATAAAGAAGGTGACGGCAGGGCTTGACGTCAAGTTCAACTGCGGAATCGGCATCGGCAGAAACGGCCGAAGGGCCGCAGAAGCGGCTACAAAGGCCCTCGACACGATCCGCGACATGCGCGACGAAGGCAAGATCCAGACGATCTATGAAATACGATGCTAGCAGTGATTGAAAACGCAAGCATCCTCCTTGGCGAAAACCTGGAGCACATAGAGCGCGGCTACATCGAGATCGAAAACGGAATCATCAAGAGCGCGGGAGAAGGCCGCTCTTCTGTTCGGGGAAAAAAGGTGCTGGACGCCGGCGGCTTTCTCGTTATGCCCGGCTTTATCAATGCGCACACCCACATTGCCGACTCGATTGGCAAGGACATCGCGGCAGGAAACAGGCTTGACGCGAGAGTGCACCCAGTGTTTGGGGCAAAGAAAAAGATCCTCGAAAAAAGCCCGCCAGCGCACCTTGCCGCGATGATAAAAAGCTCGGCCGTCTCTATGCTGCAGAAAGGGATAACGACGTTTGCTGATTTCCGCGAGGGCGGGCCCGAAGGCATCAAGCTCTTGAAAAGCGCGATAGCCGGCCTGCCGATAAAGTGCGTCGCGCTCGGCAGGGTCGACCACTATTATGCCAACCCCGCGGGAACAGAGGGGCTGCCAGAAAACGCAGTTGCCACCGCAAAGCAGGTGCTGGAAAACGCCGACGGCCTCGGCATCAGCGGCGCAAACGAGAACACGGACGCCGCCCTTGAGCAGTACGGCGAGATTGCTGCTGCAAAGCTAGTTGCAATACACGCGGCCGAGTCGGCCGAGACGGTCCAGTTTTCCCGAGAAAACACCGGCAAGAGCGAAGTCGAGCGCATAATGCGCCATCTAAAGCCAGACATCCTGGTGCACATGACACACGCCACCGGCGATGAGATGTCGCTTGCAGCAGGCAAGGCCGGCATCGTGGTGTGCCCGCGTGCAAATGGCGTCCTTGGCGCCGGCCTGCCCCGCGTCGCAGAGATGTCAAGGCGCGGCTGCCTCGTCGCTATAGGCACGGACAACGTGATGCTCAACTCGCCGGATATGTTCCGCGAGATGGACTACATATGGAAGGCATCGCACGCGCAGGGCGACTTTATCGAGCCTCGGGAACTGATCAAGATGGCGACTGCAAATGCGGCCAAGATGCTTGGCCTTGACA
>NZ_CAMLDP010000107.1 GCF_946478925.1 uncultured Nitrososphaera sp.
TCGCCCTTGAACCTGCGCCTTGTGAGATAGTCCATGCAGGTGCAGGTTATAGTACCGTTGTCTTGTTCTTCCAGCTTGTACGTCTTGCCGCCGCTGCTGCTCGGCCACTCTGCAAGGAGCTTGCCGGACATTATACGTAAACCTCCGCCATGCAAGCTACCCTAATTGGCCTCGATACTACCGGCTTGTCCTCATCGAATGTCTTTTCGTACTTTGTCTTGAATCTCCACCAGCTAAACTCGACCGTTATCTTGCTGGTCATTTCAGGCCGTGACCTCCTGGCTTTTCACGTACTCGTTTGAGATTTTCCAGTGGCCGTCATTGCCGACGCAGACCAGTCTTTTGTGAGCGCCTGCAATGTCGTAATACTCTGCAATGATTTTTACCGGCCTGTCAGTCTGGCCGGTGACTTGCATAGTTAGCCAGTCAAGGTGCAGGTACGTCGGCGGCTCGTTTATGCCGTACTGCATCGGGTACGGGATCAGTTTTTCCGGCGACTCGTACAGAGTAAAGAGCACAAGCGGATTTTTAATCAGCTTGCCGTGCCAGAACGAGTTTACTTCAATGTCGAACGTCTTGTACTGACTCATTCTTGCAGCGACCTCCTTATCGTCGCGATTATCTCTGCAAGTATGTGAATCGCTTCCGTGCCTACGTTTGACGGAAATATGCCATGCGCTAGCGACTCTAATCCCATGAAACAAAACGTAGGGATTAGAGAATAAGCGAACAGTCGCGCATTCTCGTTTTCCATTTCTTCCGTCTCATCAAAGCAGTCGAATAGTCGAAAGTCTTGGTGCACGGAACCGTCTATCAGCTTGTCATTGTTCATTATGTCCGTCGCTAGTCGCCGGAACTCTTCAAAAGTGAGCTCTGACATTAGGCAGCGACCTCCTTTGCCTCTATCTTTATGCCCTGCATGAATCGGCCAAACTGACGATTGATAACCCGCGTCACGTACTCCGGTGTTATCGCAGTCGTGTCGAACTCTTTGCCGCTAAAAGTGAACGACACGACTATAGTTTTGTCCTTGGTTCCGTCTTGCGACATTTATGCAGCGACCTCCTCATCTTCCTGATCGGATTCTTTGCCGTAGTACGCGTCTTGGCAAATGTCGCATGAACAACCGCATTCACACGGCGCGCCGCTATGGTCGCGACAACATCTTATCGGTACGTCCGGCGAACCTTCGTACTCTTCCGACATTAGGCCGCGACCTCCATTGTTATGACCGACTCATCTTCCGGTATCTGCTCGGCCGTTTCAAGAATCAGCGTGAGGCATTCCTGAACCTCTGATATTACCTTCATGCAGAGTTTAGCGATTGTCTCTGTTTTCTTGTCCTGACTGTAGGCTTTAAGATACCTAAACGCCGTGCCTTGGTACTGCGTCTGGCCGTAAAGTCTTGCAAGCGTGACAGAGACAAGCTCTGCGACGTACTCTTGCGTTACGTCCTGTCCCGGTTGCAGTTTTTTGCCCTTCTTGGCAAGGACCTTGCCATGCGCGACGTGTCCTAGCTCGTGCCAGAAAACAAAATCCTGATTTTCCGCGACGCATATCTTGATAGAGTCGGTTCCGTTCGTACTTCCCTCTTCGCCGCGCCAAGTGTTGGCATAGCGGATTTTTACTCCCCACTTTGCCGCGACCTCGTGCAGTTTTGGCAATTCGCGAGGCTTGTATTCCTCAAGTGGTTTTCCTTCCGTATCCTCATAGCGAAACTCCGGTGTGCCCTGAAAGCCTACGAGCACCGGAAAAGTAACCGGCTTGCCGTTTTCACCAATGACCGGGTTTCCGTTTTTGTCCTTCTTTTCTACTAGACGCGTAACCGGCTTTAGTATGTAGAAAGCCCTTGCGCCGGCTTTGACGTTTCGACCTGCCGCTTTCCACGCGTTATAGCTCCTCGCGTCTAGAGTCTGACCTATTATCAGCATTATGAGCTTGTTGTTAAGACTCCACGCGTCGGATGGTTTACCGGCCGTTTTCAGGTAAACCGTTTCTATTAGCTCCGGTAGTTTGCCGGTTTCAAACAGAGAGATAAACGCCTTTATCTCTGACTCTATGCGCTCCTTCTTTTCCTGTATTTTTGCGTCGCTCGGTGTGAAAGTCAATTTAATGACCTCCTTATTTCCCACCGCGATTTCTTGTTGCGCTCGCCGTGACCGCCGCTACCTGGCTTAAAGCCAGGTAGAAGTTTCTCCTCAAGCGCCTCTATGTCCTCGTCATAGATGCGCATCATTGAGGAATTACCCCCTTTTCGTTGTACAGCTTGTACGCATACGCTCCCAAAAATGCAGAGTTTGCGCCCCATATCTCCAATAAATCCGCGTTTCCAGTCTTGACGTAAAGGTAAGAGTACTCCCGTACCCCGTCTTTATTTGCAAGGTTTACGCCGTGATTGTCCGATATGCTCGATACTTCTATGTCATCTTGTACTAGCAGGTAGTCTTGGAGCTCTCCAATTTGCCTAACCTTTTCTTCCGGTTTGTCGCTTTTGTATTGGAAAAAGTGCAGGTACACCTTATCGAGCTCGTTACGTCCGACATACAGCAGATTGTGATTTTTGCAAAATTCATCTAGGAATATTGCATCCAGTACCGCCGCTTTAGTGGTGATTCGTACTTCCTGATCCTCAATGTCTATGTCGATTTCGACCGCGCCCTTTACCCCGTACTGCTTTAGTCTCTTAGCTTGCGCTAGCGCGTTGAATCCAAATCTATTCGGCATTCAGGCAGCGACCTCCGCTTTTACGTAAGCAATCTTGCCTGCATTCTTCCATACGTCACGAGACAGCTTTATTGTCGCCGCCCTCGCGTAGTCGCTCATCTTACCTAATCCAAGGTAAGATAGCACCGTGTTGATAGCGCGGCTAGTGGTGTTACTGCATGGAGCAAATACCTTGACTTGCCCGTTTACGACAAACAGTACATTGGTGTTATAGTGCACCAAGGTATAGCTTACCGTACCCATGCCCGTCACCGTCTTGATTAGCTGCGCATTTACTGGCAGCTTCAAATTCTTATCCGTTACAGCAGTTACCGATTGAAGAACCTCAAACATTGGTTGCGGTTCTTGTATGTTTTCCACGTTTACGACTTGCTTTTGTGTCATTTCGTCGTCAAAGTTTGATTAATTACTGACTATTTAAGCAAGCTGACACTACCCTACGCTCAGGATTTTCAAAACACCAAGTCTGCAAGGCCAGGGGGAGGGGGGATAGTCAGGGGGTCCACGGAGCCGCCAAGCCCAATGCGAGCTGCACGGGCTTGCACGGTCTTTTTCAGAGTCTACGGCCTCGTAAAGACCAACCAAAGCAGCCAAGTGCGTCTGAGCAAGTCTTAACCCCATGTTGTTGTACATAACTTGGCTTTTGCAAATCTACTGTCGTCATGTGCGACTGCAAGCTGACATCCTGCGCATACGAGTGCCGTCCAGATGCCTCTCCTGTGGTGATTAAAAAGCATGACTTAACCAAGTGCCGGAGATAATCTATGATGAAAAATGTATGACAGAGTTTATAGAAATTATATTAAATTGGCCTGACCGCGTTGGCCGCGGTCAGGCACGGTGCGCATGGATACAAGTGGGAAATGAAGGAAGCGCCGCAAGTACCCGCGTACAACTCTCGGATACCCGGTGCAAAACCCCAGATGCACCTGCGCTGCCATCTCTGAAACATGGGATAATAAATATATCCATTGTCAGCGGGTGTGAAAAATTGTGAGGACTGTTGCCCCTTAATGACTGCCACTGCTGACCCAAAACGCAGGTCGTCTTTTGAAATCGTCGCGCACATGCTTACCCTTCTGGCGTCAGGCATTTCCAGCAAGACTGCAATCATGTACCAAGCAAACATGTCCTTTGGTCAGCTAAACTATTATCGCGACGTAATGCTGGAAAGGGGGCTTATCACGGCAAACGGACCCTGGCGTATGACAGAAAGGGGGAGGGCTTGGCTTGAGGCTTACACCATGCTGCTCGCCATCACGGACGGGATACCGGTAAAATGAAGAGAGTGTTTGCGCTAGTCATTGGGGTCGTGACGGCCATCGTAGTTTCTTCGTGGGTGCTGCCTTGGCTTTCAAGCAGCATGGGCGACGTAGGAAAAATTACTGCTGTTGTGATAGGTGTAGCCGCAGGCGTCATGCTTGGCTATGCGTCCTTGAAGATGATGTATGCCGCTCAGGCCGCAGGAGGATGAGCCAGCCACAATGAAAATAAGCATGTGCGCAGTCGCAGATACTCTAGGTGTCTATTTCGCTGACATGGGGCAGGAGCAATAGGATATGATTCACGCGCAGGAAAAGATAGAGGAAATTTTCAGCAAATACGAAGAGGAGATGCAGGAGATTATCGAAAAAAAGCAGTACCTTGACAAAAAGTATGCGCTAATGCTGGAGAGCATTCCGGACAACGGACGCATGGCGGCAGAGATATTCAAGAGCGAAAACCTCGGAGGGTGGACGGTCAATTACTTTGAAAGCGCGGAGGACATTGGCGGCGACCCGATAAAGCAGGTAATCTACCCCGACGTGTACGAGCGCAAGGAAGAAGATGAAGAAT
>NZ_CAMLDP010000108.1 GCF_946478925.1 uncultured Nitrososphaera sp.
GGACATGTAAGGTGTCCGACCCCACTACCCTTCTTCCTTTTTCATTTCCGCCTCAATTACCTCTTTAATCCACTGCCCCGTTTCTTCCATCTTGTGCAGTCTTTTCATATAGTCTTGCAACGAAATGCCGCCGTATGCGTTCACCCAGGAATCATAATGGCTTTTCAATTGCCCAAGGGCCCTTGCGTGATAACTGCAATATCTGCCGCTGCCGTCGGTTTCCCTTGCGCAGGCGGCGCACTTGCTCATTGCAAGGTTTATTTAGTGACCCGACTTTAAGGGTTGCAGAGATAGAAAGATGTCCCTGTTTGCCGGCGCATCAAAGATTGCCGCGGTTGTGGCGGCGGGGTACATAATTGCGTTCTTTGCGTTCTCGTCAGGCATTGTAAACGCCATGACGGAAGGCTCTAGAGTAGCCGCGTTCATCGTGCCCTCCAGGTCGGTACAGACGCCGGGTGAGACGGCCGCGATAACCCTGATACTGGTGATAGGACTTGCAGGCATGTTCATGCTCCACAGGGCTGGCAAGTCCGCGGGCGCAAGGGCGCAGAGGATAATGCTTGCAGGCGGCTTTGGCATCATCGCAGTCTCGCTTATGTTAGGCTACCTGCTCGTCAACGTAAAGCTGTGATTTCAAAGGAAAGCGAAGTCCCCGTAGGGACCTTTTCGTGCTCCAGCACCTGTACGACAATTTCGTTCTCGACGCGTTCCACTTGCAGTCGCGTCGCGCTCTTTTTCTGCAAGAGACGCCGGCTCGCCGGCGACTGCTTCCATCCGCCCTCCTTGCGGAAGCGCAGCATGCTAGTCACAAGCACCGGCACGCCAAGCGACACCCCCTGCCTCACCAGCAACATGAGAAGTACCGATAGCAGGTGGTTGATGTTGCCGCCCCCCGCCCTTTCGTTGCGCAGGTAGTAACTATAATACATCGTGTACAGGCTGTTTATCGAGTCAAAGATGACAAGGGAGCGCCCTTCCATCCTTGCCAGCACGTCCTTTAGCATATCCATGAACCGACCTTCCGAGGGAAGGTAGACATCCACGTCCTGCGCCTTTACAAGGCCAGCGTTCAGGTACGCGGAAAACGCCGTGTCAAGGTCGAAATAAACCGTATTGCCCTGCCCGGCAAGCATCGATGTGCAGCACAGTTTTGCGTACGGGTCGCTGAAAAGGAGCGTGTTGAGGCCCTTTTTGCTCAGCAGGCTGGCAAGATTATATGCGCCCAACTGCAAAAAATCTACCGAGGAAGAAGGATATAAAATGACAGCAGCAGCCCCTGAAGAGCCCGACCTGCGGCTCGACTTTCCAATGACAAAAAAAATGATATACATGAACAACGGCGCGGTGGCGCCGACCCCACTTGCAGCAATCAAGGCCACGACGGACTTTATGGTAAAGTGCGCCGACGAGGGCCCTGATGCGCAGGCGACATCCGACTATATCACGTCGCTCCTAAAAGAGCTCCGAACCCGGGTGGCGCACCTGATAAACTGCGAGCCGGAAGAAGTCGTCCTCACCCAGAGCACGACAGAGGGCATCAACATCGTCGCAAACGGGATTTCCTGGAAAAAGGGCGACGCAATAGTCGCAAGGGGAGGCAGGCACGAGCACCCCGCCAACTATTTGCCATGGCTGCGCCTGTCGCAGAAAGGCGCGGTGCTGAAGGAGCTTGCCATAGATGAAAACGGCTTTTTCGACATGGGCGAACTGGAACAATCAGTCAGAGGAAGCAGGCTCGTCACGATGAGCCATGCGCTGTACAACACGGGCGCGATACTGCCCCTTGAAGAGGTTGGGAGGATAGCAAACGACAACAACGCCCTGTTTTGCGTGGACGCGGCGCAGACTGCAGGCACCATCAAGGTAGATGTCAGGCGAATTGGCTGCCATTTTATGGCGTTTCCCGGCTTCAAGTGGCTCTGCGGGCCAATGGGAATCGGAGTGCTGTATTGCAACAAAAAAGCCGCAGAGATGATAGAGCCGCCGTCAATCGGGGGCGAGTCGGCCACCGTTTCAGACAGCGGCATAATCGCAGTCAGGGAGATGCCCCACAAGCTTCAGACAGGCTTTCGCAACTACCCTGGCGCGGCCGGCCTTGAAGCGGCGCTGCGCTACGTGCTCAGGGTCGGCATCGACAACGTGCGCGCCGCAAACATAAAGGTCGCAGAGGCGCTAAGGCAGGAGCTGAGCAAAATCCAGGGCGTCACGCTTTACGGGCCAGACGACGCGGAAAAGCGCACGTCCATAGTCACGTTTTCGGTGCCAAAGGACCCGTCGGTGATAGTGAGCAAGCTGGAAGAAAGCGGAACGGTGCTTGCACAGCGCGAAGTCGTGGGAAGAAAGATAATCAGGGCCGCGCCCCACTTTTTCAACACAGAGGCCGAGGCCGCGACGGTTGCGGCCCAGATAAAGGCGCTCTTGTAGTAACTTACTTTTTCTTTTCTCCCTGGCCCTCTATCACTATCATGGTCAGAGTCGAGCGCACCTTGTCTATCTTGCGTACATGCCAGGTGATGGTTTCCCGCAGCTTGTCCATGGTGTCAGAGCGTATCTTGGCGATAATATCGTACACGCCATACACACCGCTCACCTCCACTGCTTCCGGCAGCTTTTTCAGGTCCCTTATGATGTCTTCTTCAGAACCAAGGTCGCAGTTGATAAGGACGTATGCTGTTGGCATGGAATCTTTGCGTATCCCGAGTTATTAAACAAACCGCGGATACGTGAGAGAGAGGCATGTGTGTGTCTGCGCTTATTAACAAGAGCTTGCGAGGAAAAAGCATGAAGGTAATCGACCTCACGATGAGGGTGTCGCCGGCGACCAAGGTTTTTCCCGGCTCGCCGCAGCCGACGTTTGTCGCATGGTCCAAGTCTGACGTGCATGGCTACGACTCGGAGGTGGTGCACATGAGTACCCACACCGGCACGCACATGGACGCGCCGTCCCACTTTGCGCCCGGCAAGCAGGCCATCGACAATATTTCCGCGTCGAGGCTCGTCTCGCAGGCGGTTTTGATAAAGGCGCCAAAAAAGGCTGATCAGCTGATAGAGGTCGAGGACATTTCAGAAGAGGTCGGGCAGGGCGACACGGTGGTGTTTGCCACGGGCTGGGAGCGGCAGTACAAGAGCAACCACTACATGACGAAAAACCCGGGCCTGTCGGGCAAGGCTGCGGCGTACCTAGCAAAGAAAAAGGTGAACGCGGTGGCAATAGATGGACCGAGCATCGACGCCGGCTCTGATGCAAAATTCACGGCGCACAACATACTCTTGCCGGCAAGCGTGCTTGCAGTCGAGAACCTCTGCAACCTCGACAAGATAAAGCAAAAGAAGTTCACGCTTGTAATGGCGCCGTTAAAACTTGCCGGCGCGTCTGGCTCGCCCGTGAGGGCACTTGCGCTCCTTCTCTAGTTGCCCACTATACCTTGCGCGACAAGGATAGAGTAGCAACCAAGGCCGCACTCTTCGCAGAGCGGCTTTTGCGCCTTGGGATCGGCGCTTCCTATGCAGCAGGGCATCTTTATGCGCCCCATGTGGTCAAACGACATGATGGCCCACGACGGGCAGTCGACGGGCGTCGTTCCTACGCCGCCCCAGTTGCCCTTCATGAGCGAGATCTGCTTGGGCGAGTTTATCACAAAGTCAGGGTACTTTTTCTTTAATGCGATTATTTTGTCCACGACTTCGCTGCGCTTTTCTCCAAAGGGCATGAACAGTGGGTCGCCCTTTGCAAACGGCGTGTGGAACTGGAAGCCTATCTTGTTCACTTTTCCGCGCCACTCCTCCGTCAGGTCTTCAACAGTCATGTAGTTTTGCGAGTTTATCGTCATGGTGAGCCAGATGTCTCTCCATGCAGACTTGCCCTGCCTGTCCGGCCCGGCGATATAGTCGAGGATGTTCTGCTTTGTCTTGGCGTACGAGCCCTTGCCTCGGATAGTGTCGTGGATCTTTTCCGTGCCGTCCATCGAGACCCAGTAGAAGTAGAGGTCGTCAAAGCGCTTTAGCGGAAAAGTGGCGTTTGTAACGACGCAGACTCGCCGGGGCATTTCCTCGCAAAAAGTCTGGATGACGTCGGGGCGCATGGTAGGCTCACCACCGACAAGTGTCACTACAAAGAGGTGGTTCTTGTTTATCTTTTCCTTGATTATCTTGCGCCAGTCCTCCGCGGTGAGGTCCTCTCCCTCCTTGCGGTTGAGCCACCAGTAGCAGTGCGTGCAGTGCAGATTGCAGATGTTGTTGACATCTACAGAGCCGTACATCGGCGCCTTGCTCTTGAAGAGGCGATAAGCGACCATTTTTTTTATAATGCTAATGTAAAAGGGCATCTCGCGGGCAAGGTCAGTAAAGCCCCTCCCGTAGATTACGTCCACCATTACAAATTCATCATGAGCGCCACAATTAAAGGTGCTGGTTGAAATACCATTAAATTAAGCCCAGCTCAAGCGTTACGTGCGGGTGTGGGCCCGTAGCTCAGCCAGGTAGAGTACCGGACTTTTAACTTTCCACAGAAAGAAATCCGGTTGTCTCGGGTTCGAATCCCGACGGGCCCGC
>NZ_CAMLDP010000109.1 GCF_946478925.1 uncultured Nitrososphaera sp.
CTTGGCAATGTTTGGCTCGTCCTCGGCTACAAGGATCTTCAAGGATGCTTATAGAGCGATGCGTAGTTAATTAATGTATACTGTGTGGATTTGCAGACAAAAAGCAAGATCTGTGGCCAGTTAAAGTGCATCATATTGCAACGCAACATTAGCAATATTCGCTCATATTTGCTATTTCTTATATAATTATCCTATTAATGGGATATAAATTATAAAAAGGAAAATTTTCAGCAGCGACAGCGGTAGGGCCGCTGCATCATGCAATAAAATGAAATAATCTTCGTTAAAAAGCGACAAAGTTATGTTTTTGAAAAAGTATATTGATAATATTTAGCGGCAATATACTATCTTTATCAAGAAATCCCGATCAGAGCTTTTATTTTTGTCATTTAATATGAATAATTTGGAAGAATGCAAGAATATGGTAAAACGGCAAACAAAATGTCGGATGCCAAGAACGACATGCTTTGTCGGCCAAAACGCGCAAGAAAGCAGGGTGGAGCAAAGGGATACCTTGACTTTATGCAGATTTCCGCGTTGGAAGAAAAATCAAAAAAGTTGCTCGCGCTTTCAGGAAATGATTTTGTACAGGGCCTTGACGATCTTTCAAGGTTTCTGGCTGAAATAGACCCGGCGCCGTCTGCATTATTCCAGGCAATAGACCAGAAAGGCCAGGACTTTGCCACGTACTATTTTGCGGCATATTCGGACACAGGAGATGTCAATGTCTCTTTCAGGATCTACAAGACCATCAGGTCGCTCGTGCGCTACATAGTCCTGATGGACAGGTATTACGAAATCGGGAACCGGAAATACAAGCGCACGGCTGAAGAGCTGCTCATGTCTGTCAAGGCAGACAGCGAAGGCTATTTGAAATACGCCATACATTTCTCGTTTGCCCAGTGCTGGCCGTTTTGGGACTCGGAGAAGCTGATGAAGGAAAGGATGCTTGGTGGGAACGACTTTTCCTACAAGGAAATAAGATACCACAACATGTTCAAGTCGTCCGACGCCCCCACGATCTACGGGCGCGTCCTTGACAGCGAGCTTGAAAACTATAACCCGAACGTCTCCCTTGTCTTGCACTACAACCAGGCGCTGCAGGACATACAGGACGACCTTGACGACCTCGAAGAGGACCTGTACGACAAGATGCCCAACATCTTTATCCTCGGCGCGACCGAATCCGTGCCGTTCTCGACGCTTGCCGCAAACCCAGATTCGATAAGGGATGCGGTGGCAGTGAGGAGCAAGAGCCTTGACAAGATCCTCGACCTAGTGAAAGAGTACGAGAATTCGGCCGAGGGCATTTCCCTTCCGGCCCAGTACGGGTTCTTGAAGCATCTTGCGCACGGCTACGCCGAAAAACTGTACGAATCGATCCGCGTTTGCAGGGAAAGGACTGCCCTTGTCAAGGTTGCCAATCCGACAATACATTAGCTACCTGGCAGGCAACGCCAGGAAATACAGGACCTTCAACAAGCAGCTTGTTGTAGGCGAGCTTGCAGGCATAGCGGCGGGCCTCCTTGTGGCAGAGCTGGCGATAGCCATCGCGCTTGACGAAGCCGGCGTTTCGATAGCCTCCTCTGCGGCCGATTATCTCGCCGCGCTGGCAGGGTTTCTGGCCATATTCTATTTCGACAGCCGCGGGCAGTTCATGCAGCTTGGAAGAGGCAAGAGGGTGCAGAAGGTCTGCGTCATGGCGCTGCGCCTGTGGCCCTCGGTGGCCGCGGCGGACATTGTCTTTATCTTTGTAAGGCCATACGTCCAGTACCTGCTCCTTGGCGCAGGCATCGAGGCAGGCGTGACTTCGATAATAGCGCATTTTGCAGCGTTTGCGGCATTCAACGTGACGGCGATATTTTCAAGGAGCATCATGGACTTTTGGCAGTCGACTAAAAAACAACAGCAGCCTAGCTGATGAAATATTTCTCTACCAGCTTTTGCATCTTGTCCCGGTTCATTTCTCCTCGCATGACCTCTGGATGCTTTTCGTTGAGGTGCTTCAATGCAAACCTCACCTCGTCGCCGCAGAGCTTGCATTTTGCCTTGCCAAACACGACTAGCCTTGCACTGGGCGGTAGATAAAAGCTAGCTAGCTGAAATGCAAATAGCCCCGGTTTTCAAGCAAGTGTTTTTTGCCTGCCGTGACCTTGCCTCCTCCTTTTTTCACGCTGCCGATGACATAAAAGTCGCAGCCCGCCTTTTCTGCCGCCGCTTTTGCCTTTGACAGCAGGGATTTTGGCACGGTTGCGACTATTTCGTATTCTTCTCCTCCGTGGAACACCAGCTCGTGCGCGTCAAGGTTGTTTGCGACAGCAAATTCCTGCACGCCTTCGGCGCTTGCCGCAGCAGGGTCGATTTCGATGTCGACGTTGCTCTGGGTGGCGATTTCATAGAGCGAGACAGCGAGGCCGTCGCTTGAATCAATCGACGACGAGAAATACCGCGCAAGCGCCGTTCCAAACGCCTGCCTCGGCTTGGGCTCCAGCGCCGAGTCTACCGCCGCCTTTCTGAATCCACCCTGCGCCCTTGCGCCTTTCAGCAGGACTGCAAGCCCGGAAGAAGGATAGCCGAACTTGCCCGAAACGACAACAGAGTCGCCGGGCCTCGCGCCGTCCCTTCTTGGAACCTTCTTGCCCGCTATCGAGCCTATCATGCTGCAGTCTATGACAAGCTCTTTTGCGGCGTTCGTGTCTCCTCCTACGATTTTCACGCCAAACTCCCTTGACGCCGCCTGGAATCCCGTTGCCAGCCCCTCGACGTACGCTTTGGTAATGTCTGCTGGAAGGCCAAGCGCTATCATCGCCGCCACCGGCCTTGCCCCCTTGGCTGCAAGGTCGCTTGCGCACGCCGCTATGCTCTTTCTTGCGACCTGCTGCGGGCTCATTTGCGGGGGCACGTCGGTGCTTGCGACCAGCATGTCGGCCTTGAAGACAAGGTTCATGCTGTCAAGCATCGCCACATCGTCGAGGTCGTCGGCTATGCCTAGCGCCTGCGAGAATACGCGGATTATTTCCTTCTCATCTAATCGCTTCATAGATGCGCTGGACCTTTTCGCTCATCTTTTTGTACAACGACTGCGCCTTTTCTGCGCGCGACTCGACTGACACCCTTATTGCGTGCTCGGTGTTTGACGGGCGCACAAGCACCCACGAGTCCTCGTCGATTATCCCCTTGACGCCGTCGCCTGTTATCAGCTGCGAGCATTCCGCCTTTAGCGCGTCGGGCAGTTTTTCAATCACCCTTACGTGCAATAAAGAATCCGCAGCTATCTTGGAGCGCACCTGTACAAACTGCGACGCAAACGACAGGCAGTCTGCCATCGCCTTTCTGTCAAGCGTCGCTATCGTTGCGGCAGCCAAAAGCCCGTCGCGGCACATGTTGAACTTGGGCATGATGAATCCGGCGCTGCTTCCCTCTCCTCCGGCCTCGGCTCCCGTGTCAAGCATCTTGTTCACCACGTTTGCCTCGCCAACCTTGGAGTGCTCGACTGTGCCCCCGCGCTCTCGGACGTATTTGCTGATGGCGACGCTCGTGTCGATGCTTGTCACGAACTTTTTTGCCCCAAGCTCCACCGCGCGGGCGACGCACAGAAGCAGAGTTGCGTCCGGGTTCAGCTTCTCGCCCTTGTCGTTCACGACGACCAGCCTGTCGCCGTCAAGGTCAAGGGCAAAGCCCAGGTCAAGCTTGTTTGCAGTCACGAGAAAGCGCAGGTCTGCTAGCTCGTCCGCGGTCGGGTCAGGGCCCCGCGAGGAGACGCCCGGGATCCCGTTTATGCTCTGGAACTTCATGCCGAGTTTCTTGAATAATTTTTCAGAATAGCCGCATGACGCCCCGCCTCCGGCGTCGATTCC
The DNA here is from genome assembly GCF_946478925.1 of uncultured Nitrososphaera sp. The sequence continues at coordinate 3,858 of NZ_CAMLDP010000109.1, forward strand.
CACCTGTGCGCTGCCGGTGCCGGCAAGCGCCGCGACGTCCTGCACATAGCTTGTATCTGCGGGATGCTCGCTTGCCGCGCCTGAAACTAGAACGTCTGACGCAAGCATCTGTTCAAGCTCTTTTTCAAACAGCCCGCGGCCTTCGATTATGAATTTCAGCCCGTTCCATTCAAGCGGGTTGTGCGACGCGGTGATTATGATGCCGGCGCCATATTTTCGCGCTTCTCTGAACGCGGCAGGAGTCGGCGCGACCCCCAGATTGTACACGGCAATGCCGGCTGCCATCAGGCTTGCCGAGACTGTTTGCGACAGTATGTGGCCAGAGGGCCGGGTGTCCCTTGCCACTATGCACTTTTTTGATTTTACGAGGTTGGCAAAGCGCCCGGCAAACCGGGCGGCTTCGTGCAGGGTCAGGTCGCTTCCGTAGACTCCCCTTGCCCCGGAGATTGATACCTTCAATTCTAGTAGGAGTCATTGCTTGTAATATTTGACTCTTCGCGCCGAAATGAACTTGGGCAAGAAGGATTATAATGAGCATCTTATTACGTGGACTGTACGTTTTCACGCCCTAGTAGCTCAGCCTGGCAGAGCGAGGGTTTCGTAAACCCTAGGTCGTGGGTCCGAATCCCACCTAGGGCT
>NZ_CAMLDP010000110.1 GCF_946478925.1 uncultured Nitrososphaera sp.
TAAGAGATCTTTTTGATAAAAGAAACGATGAAGATGAGAAGGATGATGACGACCATCACGACCGCCACCATTATCCTCCTGCGCCGCCACCGCCGCAGCCTGCAAGTGGAATAGGCGGAGATGCAACAGATCCCTTTGGCCTTGCGAAACTAAACCCGACAAAGGCTGGCGGAGTAGAATGGTACTCGAAATTCAACAACGGCCACACGCGTACACTTGACTATGGAACCGACCCGCACGATCCGTGGCTTGACTTTTCTCATGGAGAGGGCGAGTACGAGATAGACGGTGAAGGCAAACTGACGGCCACGGGCTCCTACGTGCGCATCTACGTTGTATCGCCGGATCACGAGAGGGAATGGGATGAGAACCTGGAGATAACCGGCGTCCTCACAAGAGTGAGCGAATTTGGCGACGAAGAAGACTCGTATATTCAGATCTTTTGCCGCACAAACCATGGCATAGATTACGATGAAGACGAATCCCTGAACGATGACAGGGGATACGGCGCCGTCTTTCTCTACGACGGAGAGTGGTCTTTTGAAAAGGAGACTGCACACCACCTAGACAACGGCTATGCATCTGCAGAGGATTGTGGCGAGTTTCCACTTGGCGACTCGTTTCCTGAGGACACGCCGGTGCCCTTCAAGTACATAATACGGAATAACCGTGCAAACACGTACACGACCCTGGAACTCTGGCTGGGCAACAGTGAATCCGCTGACGGAAAGCCTTGGAAAAAAGTTACGTCATATACCGACACCGGCAACAACTGGGGCCATGGCTGCGACGCCTGCAGCTCTGGCGTCAATCCGGGGTTGAGACTGACCCGGCATCTCGTGCTTCCAAGCAGCCCTTCCGGCAAGCCCTTCTTGTCCGTTTACTTTAGAAATGAAGAGGGCACCGTCACATACGAGAAATTGTCCGTCCGGGAAATCGACCCGCTTCCATGACGCTTGATGAGACTATGTTGTACCGGTACCTCCCGTCTTCCAGAGGAAGACATCCTGTTGCCTTCTGCCAAGGGTGTTTTTATGGTTTTCCGGCCGCACTGTACCATTACCCTTTCTCTGAGCGTGCCGTTCATGCGCTCGGAAATATCGTTAAAACGTCAAAAACACCTCTTCTACGGGCTCCCTCACGCCCATCGCGCGGATTGACTTTTCAAACTCGCGCTTGCCGTCCGAGACTAGGATCTGCAACCTGCCGCTGCCGCTCTTTTTGGCCATCCTGTAAAAGTTCAAAAACTTTCTCACGTCTTTGGCGACCATCTGCGCCGGGTCGACGAACCTGACGGTGGGCAGGAGCGCGTTGAGATAGGTTTTCACGAACGGCAGGTGCGTGCTTGAAAGCGTCATGACGTCTATCTTTTCGTCCACGCCGTCGCCAAGCACCCTAGACACCACGTCAAACGTCCTGCGCTCGTTTTCAAGATGCACGCCATTTTCCACGAGCTCTATTATGGGCGACGCGTTGAACTTTGTCACGAGTATGTGCTGCGGCACCTCTCGCCGTATCTGGTTCTCAAGCTCCTTGCTGTTTACGGTCCCCGCGCTTGCCATTATTCCGATGTGTTTTTTCTTGGTCAGCCTGACGGCCTCCTTGAGGGGCGGCCGGACGCCTATCACTGGCATTTCCCCTACCCTTTTTTTGACCTCTTCGAGCACCTGCACGCTCGGCGTGTTTGACGCCATGACAACGAGCTTGGGCTTGTAGCGCTTTAGGTAGTTTATAGTGCTTGCAGTTATCTCCAAGAGCTGCTGGTGCGACTTGTTGCCGTAGGGAAAGTGCGCCCTGTCAGCAAAGTACAGCAGGTCTTCTGCCGGCACTGCCTTTTTCAGCTCGCGTATTATGGAAAGCGAGCCTATGCCAGAGTCGAAAACCGCTACGGGATTGTTGGTCAACAGGATTTATGTTCATTCAGTGGAGTTATTAATGTAAGTTCTCTTTCCCTAGGCCAGAATGCCGGCCATCTTTTTTGCAAGCACCTCTATCCTGTACGGCCTTTTCACTCTCATCACGAGCATGGACTTTTCGTCCAGGCCGCAGTCAAACAGCAATATGTCCGAGTCGTCATAGCGGCCAATGATGTAGTGCAGCCCGCCGAGAAACGTTTCGTGGTTTTTTGCAAGCGACATCATGACGAGCCTCTGCGTTATCACGCCTTCCATCTCGTGAGGCCCTGGCAGCCTTGCGCTGGGCCGGGCCTTCCATTCCACTATCGACCCGTCCTGTACTAGAAACACCGCAAGGACGTTCTCATGCAGCTTGGCTATTGCATTGCATATCTCTTTTTGCTGCATGGTGTATATACCCTATCTCGGCTTTCTGGGGTATAGATAAGATTTTTCCCAGATCTATATGAAATTCTACTAGAGCCGGGTGTGGGAAACCTCTCTGCTGATTTCCCTACTGGTGAACAATATACAGTTATCTGCGGCATAATAATAACAAGAAAACATGCCTCCTAGACCTATTTTTGGCAGCCTTGCTCATTTTTCAAGAACGCTCAAATCCGCGTCTTTCCGTGTGCTTGGTTCACGCCGGCCGCTTGCCTTTGCAGTGTTGTTGTTTGCAATGCTTGCCATGAGTGCGGCTATGCCCGGCGCGTTTGCACAGAGGATTACCTATGAACAAGTCTCTGGCAAGGTCGGAAACGTCGTGCACGCTGTGGTCAGCCCAGGCGAGCCCGCAGCCGACATTGTCAGGATACAGGACAGCAGCGACGACGACAACAGCAACAGCAGGCACCGCAATGGCGGTGACGACGACGGCAACCATGGCGAACTCGACAGTAGTAGTAGCAGCAGCGGCAGACACCATCACCGTGGTGGTGATGATAACAATAATGATGACAGCGGGGGCGGCAGCAACGGCGAAAGAGGAGGGGGAGGTGGCGGCGACCGCTGCAACTGCATAGTGATGCGCCTGGACGACGTACAGGATGAATGGGTGAGAGACGTGCAGCTTGCCGTCCTGGACAAACTGATCTCCGAGCAGGTCCACACCTCGACTGCAATTATAATGAATGAATTCGGCAACGACTCGGCGATAGTATCGAAGGTCCGCGAAGGCGGGGACGCAGGGTTGTTCGAGTACGTTATCCACGGCTGGGACCACGTCGACTACTCTACCCTTTCCTTCGAAGAGCAGAAAAGCACGCTGATGCAGGCCAAGGCCAAGCTCGCAGACGTGCTTGGCACTGATTCGGATGTCTTTGCCACGCCCTACAACAACTTTAACGAGGACACGCTAAACGCCATGGACCAGCTAGGCATGAACATCATAAGCTCCGACGAGACGGACCTCTTTCCGGCAGCACCGAGAGAGTCGCCGCTATTTCCAGGCATTGCGCACATGCCGCAGACGATAAATTTTGCGGACCAGGTCGGAGAGGTGAAGGTCCTCCGCCCACTTGGCGAAATAATGTCTGCCATCCGCACGGACATACAGGACAAGGGTTATGCGGTTCTCACCCTGCACCCGCAGGACTTTACAAAATACAAGGGCACAGAGGTGCAGAACGAGGTCAACCCCGTGGCAATGACCGAGCTGGATCAGTTTATCAAGACTGCCCGAGTCGAGGGGTTCTCTTTCGCGGGGTTCCAGCAGGCACTTGACAATAACCACCCCGACCTGTCGACCGTGCCTGACATGTCAAACCCGTACGAAAGGATACTGACTCCGGGCAACGGCACGTCGTTCCCGGCAAACTCGACGGTCACAGTCACCGGCAGGGCGCTTGACGACACGGGAATAGAGTCGGTGGAGGTAAGGACGACGGATTCCTCGTATCGAGCCGCGTCCACCGATAACGACTTTGAGGACTGGACGAAAACCATCCGGATGCCGTCAGAGCCCGGAAGCACCGACATCATTGCCAAGGCGACCGACAATGCGGGAAAACAAACTTGGACCCAGATAACAGTCCACGTCACGGCATAGCGCAATGACCTTTCGGCTGTGATGCCTGCTCTCTCGATGCAACTGCGGCTCGCGCAAGCTTTCGATGCGGCCATGCCTACACAAGCGCCTTTTGGGCCCCTTTGCAGTGGAAAGCCTCTGTGGTTTTGTTCTATTTTTCGCTGGTACGGGACAATGCACCCAATATTCACGCTATACTTTGATATACTCAACCATCCGCCTCTATCGTAGACAATGCCGACGACAAGTCGCCGCGGGACGTCCGGGCCAGGGCCATGCTGGCGGAGCATGGCATCGAGAGGCGGTTTCTATCGATGTTGACCAACCGCAGGCGCGGGATCTCTTGGAATGCATTCTGTTTCTCAAAGAAAAGCACAAGCATCTGATTCATGTCCTGCCGGCTCGTCATCGTTATCATCATAATGCTGTGGACTGTTGCAATTAATGCCGGCGCTGTCTCTGGCATTCTCCGCAGTGCCAATCGAAAGACCGTTTAAATATTAGGCTAACCTAATTAGGCTTGCCTAATTTCCAGGAA
>NZ_CAMLDP010000111.1 GCF_946478925.1 uncultured Nitrososphaera sp.
ATTCCGCTAAAATCAGGGACCTGATTTACAAATATTTCCAGATAGCCAAGAGCAAGGAGATAGAGGGATTGCCTGACTTTTTCGCCGAGCGGTTTACAAAGTTTGGCGACTCGCCGCCGTACGACCTGCGCGACATCGACAGGGCGCTAATGTTGGAACAGTTGCAGTTTGCAAGCATCTCTGACTATGACTTCAAGATAAACGACCTAAAGATTGAGCTAGTGGGCGACGATGCCGCTGTCGCGACGTTTGCGCTTGAAAGCACCGGGATCATAGTCGACGATTACAGTTTCCGCGGGACTGCAATCAACAACAAGTCGCGCGTCACAATCGTGCTCCAAAAGGACAAAAAGAGCGGCGGGTGGAAGATGCTCCACCAGCACTTTTCAAAGATGCCGGGTTAGTCAGTCAAAGTCCGCCGATCTGCTTATCGCCTTGACTACCTTTTGCGGCTCTTTTGTCTTGGCTTTTTCGCGCTCGCGCAGGAATATGTCATACGCCTCCTTGACGTCTGCCTTGCCGTGCACGATTGCCTTGACTGCCTTTACCATGGCAACGGGGTAGTCTGACTGCCAGATGTTCCTGCCCATGTCCACCCCTGATGCACCGTGCGTGACAGAGTCGTGCGCAAGTTTCAGTGCGTCCATCTCTGGAAGCTTTTTTCCTCCTGCCACGACCAGCGGCACTGGGCACGCCTCGACGACCTTTTCAAAGTTGTCGCAATAGTACGTCTTGACCACATGCGCGCCAAGCTCTGCCGCGACCCTGCACGCAAGTCCGAGGTAGCGGGCGTCGCGGCCCATCTCCTTTCCTACCGCGGTGACTGCAAGCACCGGGATGCCGTATTTCTCTCCCTCGTCGACGAGCCTGCCAAGGCTTGCCAATGTTTGATGTTCATATTTGCTCCCGACAAATATTGAAAGCGCAAGGCACGACACGTTCATCCTTATTGCTTCCTCGATGGAGGTCGTTATCGTCTCCTTCGACAGGTCCTCGCCGACGATGCTCGTCCCGCCGGAGACGCGGAGCACTATCGGTATGTCACGCTCTGCGGGGACGCAGTTGCGCAGAATGCCGCGGGTAAGCATGAGAGAATCGGCGTACGGGAGAAGCGGGGCTATTGTCTCGGTGGCGTTTTCCAGTCGCTCTGTTGGGCCAAGGAAATAGCCGTGGTCGACTGCAAGCATGAGGCAGCGGCCGTCTTGAGGGCGGATTATCTTTGAAAGGCGGTTTTTCATTCCCCAGTCCATTTACTATCGGCGGGCAATGGCTGTTTTTATTATTTATATATTCCCCGTGGTCACGATGACCTTCATCGCGTCCTTGGCCTCGTGCGCGCATTTTATCGCCTCTGACGCGTCGCTGATGTCAAAACGATGCGTGATGAGAGACGCAATGTCTATGCGCTTTTCGGCCATCAGTTTTATCGCCTGGTTCGTCTCGACCTCTGATGCAGCATAACTTGGGATGAGCGAATGCTCGTTTGAGTACAGCTTGCTCATGTCGTACGACATTGCCGAGCCCTTGGAAGGCACGCCAAACATCACTATCTTGCCGGCGCGCCTTGTCATGTCAAACGACTGCAAGAGCGCCTTTGTGCTGCCGGTTGCGACTATTGCAACGTCGACCCCCCGCCCGTCAGTTTGCTCTTTGATTTTCTGGGTAAAGTCGGGAACCGCAATAGAGTTGAATATCTCAACGCCATATTTCTTGGCAAAGCCAAGCCTGAAATCGTTGATGTCGGAAACAAACACCCTGCCCGCGCCAAATGCCTTTGCCAAGATGACGTGCATCAGACCAGCTGGGCCGGCGCCAAGCACCGCGACGTCGTCGCCGTGCTGGAAATTGCACTTGTTCCACGCCCTGATGCAGCAAGCCAATGGCTCAACGAGCGACGCCTCGTCAAACGTCATGCCTGCTGGAAGTTTTATCAGGCCGCCCCTCGACACGTTCCACTCGGGCACCAGAAACTGCTCTGCAAGGCCGCAGGGCGAAATGTTGCTCTTCTGGTACTCGGGGCACATGGTATAGTCGCCGTGCAGGCAATAGTGGCAGGAGTAGCACGGCACGTGGTGGTGTATAAAGACGCGGTCGCCGGGCGCAAAGCCCCTTGTGTTCTTGCCGACTGCAACCACCTCGCCGGCCGGCTCGTGGCCAAGTCTGCCTGACGCCATGCCATACTCACCGTAGACCTTCTCAAGGTCCGAGCCGCAGAGGCCGCAGGCGCGCATCCGCACTAGCACGTCGCCCTCACCTACAATCTCTGGAGTCTTTATCTCGTCGACTGAAACGGCGCTGTGGCCCTTTACAAAAACCGCCTTCATGCCTTTTGGGAATACGCCGGCGGTCTATAAATAGCGTTTGAATCAGGCAAGTTTGCAGCAAAAACAAAAAAATCTTAAGAAAGAAAAAAAGTTAGGAGAGGGGGTTTATCTCCCTGATTGTAAAGTCCGAGTACGCCATCGTCCCGAATTCGTGCCTTGCGTAGACGGAAAGCATGGGCTTCTTCGACTCGCTGCTGGCGTTTATGAACGAGTGTATTAGAGGCAGCGCAGGATTCACGCCGGACCTGCAGGCGCCGTGGCCGTCGCCAAAGTTCTTGCCGTTATCTATGAATTCTGTCACCTTTTGCCAGTTGCCGCCGTTTACGCCGCCGGTCGTGTCGCGGTACAGCTCCAGCTTTACCTTCGTTCCTCCGTCCATGTTGCGAAGGACGTACTTGAAGCCTACCCATGTGTTCTTTGGAAGGTCGCCTGACGGCCTCTGGTCTGCCGCGCCCGCATAGCCGTTGTCTAGATGATGTGCCGTTTCTTTTTCAAACGACCAGTCGCCATTGATGTTCACCAGGCCGCCGTAGCCCCTGTCATCGCAGAGGTTCACTTCTTCGTTGGCGTTCGTGCCATGGTTTGTGCGCGCAAACACCTGGAGGCCGGAATAATCCACGACCTGTGTCTCGCTTATCCTCTTGACGTACATCGTTATTTCCAGGTTCTCTGACCATTCTCTTACCTTGGCAGGGTCATGGATATACATCCTGACGGTGTCGCCTGACGCGGTCAGCGTGCCCTTGCCATCGATTGCATACCTTCCTTCTCCATGTGCGGTATCAAACCATCTGTCGTCAGGATCTATCGCATTGCCGATTGTCCGTGCGTGCCCGTTGTCCCAGCTCGACGACCACTCTATTCCTCCTGCGGCTGTCGGGTTTAGCTTTGTGATGCCAAACTTGTCTTTAGAAGTCGTGGGGCCTGGTATTATTACCGGAGGTGGTGTCGTGGCCGGCTTGGAGACCTTTACCGAAATGGCAAACACCTGCTGGTTTCCGGCGTTATCAGTCGCGCGTGCGGTTATCTGATGGCTTCCAATCGACAACGTGCGGGCCTGGGTCCATGTCGACCAATCTCCCAGAGTCTTTGGTGTCGCTGGCTGGTAGGCGCTGCTTTCCGTCCTGACCTCGACCAGTTTTATACCGCTACCCGTATCGGACGCCCTGCCATTAAGGCTGACTGCGGCCGTGGTGGAAGAAGATGACGCCGCAACTATCTCGCTTTTGTCTGTAGGCTGATCTATGGCTATGAAAGGCTTGATCACGTCCTGCGCGCCGCCTCCTGGAACGTACCCGTACACCTTGATCTCTGTGATGGATGCCCATTCGTTCTCAGTGTTGCCGTTCACGGTAATCCTGACGTACCTTGCGCTGATGTCTGGAAAGTCGTACCTCTGAAGGCCCGCGCTCGTACCTGAGCTTTTGGCAGAATAGTCCGGGATGTATGTTTCGCCGTCAGACGAATGCGATATGACAAAAGCGTTCTGCCTTTGGTTTCCCTTGTACCAGGCCACGTCGATATAGCAGACGTTCACGAGTCCTCCGAGGTCCGCTGTAATCCACGAGCCTTTGCCAAGGTTCGACCATCTCGTCCCAAGCTTGCCGTCAATAGCGTTTTTTGGTACGTTCCCGTCGTTTCCCGATGCTATTACTTTTGTGACTTGCAACACCGCGCAGGCCGGAGCCGCGCTTGCATAAGGGATTGTACCTGTAGCTGCCGGCAGAGCCAGCATCAGGATCGCGCCAGACATGAAAAAAACCAGTCGCTTGCCGATGCTGCTTCTGTCCGGAGTTTTCGTTGGGTGGTTCACCGTTGCTGAAATTCGCATGGTGGTGTGGGGGTCGCAAGTAGATAATTCATTAATAACTTTAGGTAAGCCAGTTCTATGGATTTTTTGTGCTAGATAGCTGCAGTAACAATATTCTTTTTAAACAAACAAGCGATATATCTGCATGTCCCATTTCTTCTAGGTAATTCACATTACTTGCCGACCCTGCGGCAACTGCATCCGGTGTATGAACAAGTCCGTTCAAACAACCTTTAAATAGAAAAAAGCCAAAGTTGCTCCTGTCTGCAATGCTTCTCCCTTCTGAGATAGAGGCC
>NZ_CAMLDP010000112.1 GCF_946478925.1 uncultured Nitrososphaera sp.
TAAATTGACCACAAAATGGATCTATCGGATCTGACCTTTCCGTTGATGTATGCAGCATTCGCAGGGATAGGAATAGCTCTGGCATACGTCGTTGGCGGATCGAAAATTCGTGGTTGGTTACACAAACCTTCAGTTCAAGTGTAAACCAACCCCCTTCCGTTTTTGAGCTAAAGGCCAATTATTAACTGCGCTTCTCCTTAGCACAAAGGGTCCTTCTTACACCTCAAGGATTAGCCTAGCTGATGAGTGAAGAGCGGTTATCTGGGGCTAGGGATACTAGGACCCTTGAAAATCTCTGATCAGTTTGCCAAGCCTCGAATAGGCGGCATCGTCAAGATGACCTGCTCCATGCAATTTGGATACAGTCTCGTTCAGACTGGCAAGAAAACGCTCGACCTTGTTTTCATATTCCTTAAAGCCCTCGCTTTCGCCGCTTTTTGAAATCCATTCTCTTTCGCCGTTGCCCATGGTCAATTCTGACCCTCTAAATCGTATAAGGATGCAGGTTGGGTTAGCCAAAAGTCTGACAAGTCGGCAAGGAAATAGTCGCCATTTGTCCTTATGAATAGAGAGACAATTGCAGCTACTTTGATATGCCATCTCGTGATCAAGTAAGTATGAAACGGGAGGGAAAAGACGGCAATTTGAAGGCCGGCAAGGTTGCAGACAAGACCTTCGTCAGCCTAGACGAAAACACTCTCGTTGCGGATACCGCAAAGACGATGTACGAAAGAAAAGAATGCACCATCATAGTCACCCGAAACGATCCAGAGACTCGTTCCCGCATCCCAGTCGGCATCATCACTGAAAGAGACATTATCTACCGCATAGTGGCGCAAAACCGCGGCCCGTTCAAGGTAATGTTGAAGGACGTAATGAGCACGCCGCTCGTCACGATTGATTCCGAGGCATCTGCCGAGCAGGCGCTATCAATCATGAAAGAAAACGACATCAGCCGGCTGCCTGTCGTAAACAAAAAGGGCATCATCATAGGATTGCTGACCATGAAAATGCTGGTAAGAAGGGCTTCAATTAGCAGCAAGGTTGCGCAGGCGGAATAACAAGATGCGGCAGGGCAGGCGCGTATGACACCATCTGGGCAACCACAAGGACAGCTGGAGCAACAGCAATAGCCTACTTTTTTTCAAGTTAGGAAATCAACGGCATCATCCGCCACCCCGTTGACCTGCCCTGCGACAACTTCTTTCCGACTTGCTTTAAGGTCGTTGAGGAGCTATTTTACACAGTCACGTTATAGAAAAAGAGACAAAAAGAGACAATATTCATTCTAGTGAAAAAGGCCCTACTCGCCCCCGCCGGGCTTTCGGGACCTAATGAACACACATAGATGCAACCTTGCAGTGCTTCGGGCGGTCGGTGGTTAGGCTTCCAGACGTGGCAAGCTGATCGAAGCAAGTCTATTATCAGTATCCCTGATTATAGGTATTATTCACATATAATTCCGTATTTATGATAATATAAATAAATAAGGTCTCCGATTAGGAGACCCGTTCGTAACTAGATCGTGACGTCGGCATGTGCTTTTCTTCGGTGTTCTTCGGCAGCTTCATAGGTGTCAAATTTCTGCCTGCAGATGTCGCATCGTTTTCTCTCTTTATTCTGTCGTCGGGCCAAGAAATCGGCCAAAGCCGTGAGAAGGATTCCAAATCCAAACATGCCTCTATCCTGCAAGAATTACCCTGTCCTCTCTAAAATGACTTTGGGAACGGGCATCTGTTTGAAGAAACGAAATGACGGGACAATGCAAACCGGTTATGAAAAACTACAGGACAAAATGCGAATTTTTGCTTTATGATAATAAACGTCTTGTAGGAGACGCGATTTTCACAAGGTACAATGTGCAAACGCGTTTTGCCGCAATAGGTGCAAAATAATGCAGAGGCTGGCTGCGGCAGATACTTTTCGCATTCTCATAGAACATGCGTACGTTAGCTTGCTCTAACAATTCAGAGCATTGAAACCGATTCACTTTAAATTGGCAGCTGCGCACATGACTCTGGAAAATGTCATACGGCGGAAGAAGCAATTACGGTGGAGGTAGAGGTTACGGCGGAGGAAGAGGTTTTGGAGGCGACAGAGGATTTGGTGGCCCAAAACCGGTTGAAACCGGCAAGGAATACGACGTGCAAATCTCAGAGATCAGCAGGCAGGGCGACGGAATCGCAAGGATACAGGGTTTTGTCATCTTTGTCAAGGGCGGCAAGGTAGGACAGAAGGCCAAGGTAAGGGTCACTAACGTCGGTGCGAGGTTTGCGACGGCAGAAATCGTGAGCGAAGGGCAGCAACAGGCATCGTCGTCACCATCATCATCGCCGCCGGCTGCTAGCACGGAGGAAAAACAAAAAGACGTTGCGCAGGCTGGCGAGGAACCGCAAAGCTAGAGAACGAAACGGCCAGCTGGCGACCTCGGACAGATTTTGCGCGTGGTCGCTGGCAGGTCCGGCCTGGCTCTTGCCGTTACACTGAAACATCGTGTTTGTGGCTTTGCTGACCGAGAAGAAATAGCAAGACGCGGAGTAGACCGGGGTTAGACAATCGGTGCGCACGCCTAGACACGGATCTGGAGTATAAAGGCGTACTTCGGGCCTACCCCGCGATCTAACTTCTGCAATAGCCGAATATTTGTCTATCCCGGAGGGTTGCAAGAGTACATGCAGGTCAATCAATTACGATGAAAAGGCAGATCCTATCTTTTTGCGCACCTTTTCGACCACCTTGGCTTGGTCGTACGGTTGCACGAGGCCGACTAGCACCGTGGTATCGTCATTTACTGGAAAGAATATCCCATCCACGAACTCATGGTGCACCAGCAGAAAACCTACCTTGCCAAACAGCCTTTCGTTTGTGCGCGTGATGCCCACCACGGTGGAGGTCTGCTCAGCAAGCAGCCGGGTATCCTCCTCCTTTATCTGGGGCACATTCATCTTGACGTGCATCCCTGCGACCTTTTTTGAAAGCACAAAAGTCGCCACTATGCTCCCATCGAGGTCCGCAATCTCGGCGCACAGTTGGTCGTATTTCACTGCAGGAACGGCTACGGGCAGGTGAATTAAAAATGTTAAAGCCCTGCCTGCAGGGTAGTGGAGGGACCGCTGTCAGGCGGCCCTCCCAAACCGCAGTTCCACGCTGCCGTTCCCGGCTACATTTACTTTGTAAAACTCGCTTTCGGAAATCGGAATAGAGTCGATAACCACGCTGCCGCAGGTGGGGCACTTTGGAAAATCGTCGTCGGCGATAAAGTATGTCGCGCACCAGTAGCACGACGGGCACAATACAAAATTTGCCTTCCGGACCTTGTCGTCGTACTCTCGAAATTGTTGTGATGTTACAATTGCGCCATCCCTCCTCTGCTTCTTATGTCAGGAGGTCCATCGCCATGCGCAGCTCGGCGATTTCCTTTTCTACGACTCTTCTGTCGGTATCGTCGCTAGCGTATTTTAGCAGAGTCTCGCAGGCTTGCAGTTGGGCAAGTATTATGTCCTTCTTGTCAAGGCACAGGGCGTGGTAGGGGTCTGCGAAATTGTACGTGACTTTTCTTCCAACATCGTTGCAGCCGCATGTTCTGGCTATAATCACCTGCGCCACCTCAGAATCTGCAATGTTCATGAGGTAAAAATGACGTTTATCAGATAAATGTCGTTCTGAAAGAATTTTAGTAATACTAAATCTATTAGCAGATTCTAAACATGATGCTGCAAGGCTCGGCAGTCCGGTAAATTCTCTTCATTTTTCTGCCTACGCAGGCAGATAATAGGGGGACTGTACACTTCGTCATCACCCTGCAACGCCAACATGATGGAAAAAGCGGTGTAAAAATCTTATTCAACCACGTGGACGCTGTGGAAGCTGGACTTGCACTTGGGGCAATGCGCGTGTACGCTCATGCATTCGATGCAAAAGTCGGCCGCCGCTAGAAACTCGGATTCATTGCCGCGGTAAAAGCAGTGCTCGCAAAAGCGCTTGGCCAACCTTGCCTCGGAGGAGGCTACCATGCATTTAACCTTTTAGACAATGCACTATTAAACCTTCTTGCCGCGCCTTGGTTTTTCCTTCAAAAGAGCTGCCACTTTGTCCCTTATTTTTGCAGAGTTTGCCTTTGGCGAGGCAGAGACGCACAGGATGCCGTCGCCAAGCGGGAAGGTGAGCAGCGTGACCTTGTCGTGCTCGGTTATTCCGTAGCGGAAGGCACCGAGCTTGTCCGCGTACTGCTTGAGCGTCACGACGGTGGAAAGTGACTGTATGTACATCTGCTGCTCGGCAGGGCCATTTAATAGCGGATGTATCCCTTGCTGGAAGCCGCCCTCGATGACCTCGCCGTTTGCGTTGACGATGCCGGCAAAGCGTATGTTCCTGTCTAGCTTGATAACCCTCTCGCAGAGGTTACGTTGCATGGGCAAGAGAAGCC
>NZ_CAMLDP010000113.1 GCF_946478925.1 uncultured Nitrososphaera sp.
AATCCAAGGCCATATCGTCCTGCATGGAAAAGGAGCAGATTGCAAAACTGATGGTCGACGCGGCAACGGCAGTCAGCTCGTCGGGCAGAGTGGAAATCGACGATGTCAAGATAGAGCAAAAGCCGGGAAGCGTACAAGATACGCAGCTTGTGGCCGGCGTCGTCATCGACAAGACCGTGGACAGTTCGTCCATGCCAAAGTCAATCGACAACGCCAAGATTTTGCTAATCGACTGCGACCTTGACAAAAAGAACACCCGCCGTGACGCCGAGATCGGGATAACATTGCCTACGCAGATAAAGGCGTACCTTGACGAGCAGGCGTTTGAATTGCGGGCAAAGGTGCAGGCGATAATCGACTCTGGCGCAAACGTCGTGGTGTCGCGGGGAGGCATCAACACGCTTGCGCAGACCATGCTTGCCCACGCTGGCATCATGTCCGTGCGCAGAGCAAAGGAAAACGACCTGTGGTGGCTCGAAAAGGCCACGGGCGCAAAAATAACGCGCGATATTGACAGCATCTCGCAGTCGGACCTCGGCTACGCCGGCAGGGTCTGCGAAAGGCTCGTGGGCGATGACAGGATGGTCTTTGTGGAAGAGTGCAAAAACCCGCACTCTGTGACTATGCTTCTCCGCGCCGGCTCATCCAAAGTCCTTGACGAGTTCCACCGCTCCATTCTGGACGCACTCCACGTGCTTGCCGACTTTATTGCAAGCCCGTCCGTAGTTGCAGGTGGAGGCGCTGCGGAAGCCCTTGCGGCAAGGGCGGTGAGGAAAAGCGCGATGACAGTGGAAGGAAGGGAGCAGCTTGCAATCCTAAAGTTTGCAGACGCGCTTGAAGAGATACCCCTGACAATAGCTGCAAACGCCGGCATGGACATGATAGACACGCAGGCGCAGCTGCGCATGGCCGGCGCAAAAAAAGAGGGCGGCTGGTGCGGCATAAACGCGCTTGAGCGCAGGGTCCAGGACATGCTTGCGCTTGGCGTGATAGAGCCCCTTGCGGTCAAGGAGCAGGTGCTGGCTACCGCAACAGAAGTCGCCGACCTTTTACTGCGCGTAGACGACGTCGTGATGGCAAAACCCGCCTATTACACTCACACACACTCTGACGGGACAACACACTCGCACCGCGGAGGCAAGCAGTCGCATGACCACTTTGACAGGCTGGGCAAACAGCAGCGCCCGATGCACCACTATTATTGAGAAGACACTCTTTTCTTGCCGATTTCTTTTAGAACCGGTTCTCTAGAGAATCGATGCCGCTTGGTAATAAATTTTAGATGAAAAAGTATTACTCTGTTAAAACTTTAAAATTGCTCTGCGCCATAGAGAGTGCATTGCCAAGGCGCCATTCACATTCGCACAGCCACCGTAAAAAAGAGCCGGTCGAGCGCATCAGCATGTCCCTCCCGCCCGGACTGCTGTCCGAGTTTGACAGGTCGATGAAGAGCGCCGGGTTTTCAGACAGGTCAAAAGCAATACAGACCGCCCTGCACTCGTTCATAGCCCAGTACGACTGGGACGAAGGCGAGGACAGCCGGAACGGCGCGGGTGCCATAATGATGCTGTACGACAACCACGCGTACAACCACGACTCCGAGTCCACGCACATACAGCACCACTACGGCGACGTCATCAGCGCCTCTACGCACCTGCATCTTGACCACGACAACTGCCTAGAGACTGTGATGGTGAGAGGCGAAATACGCCGGATAAAAGAGCTGGCCAAAAAGCTCTCGGAAAACCGCGGGATAAAGAGCCTGAAGGTCCACTTTGTGCCCGTGATATAGAGCGCTTTTGCATTCTACGCATCGCTTTCCAAGCGGGCTTGGTAGTTTACAGATAACGATGGCATATTTTTATACATGCACGCGAATTAAAGTGCATGACACCAGTATTACTAGTAGTCAAAACAGTAATACGGATGGCTGGAGGGCGTTGCAGTTGGTAGAAGGTGACATCGCGACTCTTGTCGCTGTCTCTGTGCCTACAATGATACTGCTCGGCCTGCGCCACGCACTTGACGCCGACCACATCACGGCCATAGACAACATGGTGAGGCTTCACAACGCCTCGCGAAAATCCCGGTGGGTCGGGGCCGGCTTTAGCGTCGGCCACATGATATCTGTGCTTGCCGAGATGGTGTTCATCATTTTTGTCATTGGCGGCATCGCCGGCGCCGACGCGCTTGCGTTCTGGGGCGGGATAATCGGGGCTGCGGCGCTTGGGACGATAGGGGCGGTCAACATTTATGCCATGAAGAAATGGGGCAAGACCGGCTCTGCAATCCTCGCAAGCAAGGTGCTGGCAAGGACCGGCTCTTTCAACCCGTTTGCGTCGTCGCTCATCACGGGAATGGTCTTTGGTCTTGGCTTTGACACTGCGACACAAATCTCGGCAATTACGCTGTCTGCGGTGGCGTCAGCAGCTCTTGGCGTGCAGGTAGCCCTTGCACTTGCAGGATTCTTTGCTCTCGGCATGATCCCGCTCGACACGCTTGACAGCATACTCCTCCGTTCGGCGCTGTCGAGGATATTTGACACCCGGGGGTTCAGGTACATGTCCTACGCCCTGAGCGGCGCCGCGATGACCGTCGCAGCCCTGGCCACGTACGAGAACCTCACCGGCGCCGAGGTGGTTCCAGAGATGACTGGGCCTGTTCTAGCAGGCGTGATAATTGTCGCGTCGTTTGGCTACTCGTACGCCGCAAGGAGAAAGGCAGGCCGCGCAGACCCGATGACCCAAAAGGATAACACAACCGACCCGCACAACCACCATCACTGAGCGGGCAGGCTCTAATTTTTTAAAAACCGATTAGCCAGAGTTGTTGGCCATTACATAACCTGAAATGGAAATTGGCTCTTTCAAAGTCACCCATTCCCTTCTCCCATCCACTATGGCGTCAAACGTGATAATCCGTAAAGTTTCCGGGACGCCTATCATCACCCGGTCCGGCGAAAGGAGCGACTTGGCATCTTTTTCAATCTCGGTCGCCTTTTTCTTGGCGCGCACCTGGGTCGCAACGAAATACGCGTACAGCAAGAACGCCTCGTTCACGTTCAATTTCAGGTTTCTGTCCAGCTTGTCCTTCGCCATCTCTATAGAATGTTGGAAGATAAGTTCGTCCGTCGAATCAGTGTATTGAAAAACCCTGGCAAGGGAAGCCGCGTCGGGCTCGCCCCTTGCCACTGCCTTGATGTAGATCACTGCCTCTTCGCCTTTGGACCGTAGCTCAGCGGCGGCCTCTTCGGCACCTTGGCCTTGGGGCCGTTGCCAAAGTCGTACGTGTGGCCTTTGCCGCGGTAGAGGTTTGGCCTCACTGGCGTCCCTTCAGTCTTGCCCTTCTTTGTCAGCGACAGGCCGGCGAGCAGTTCAACAATCAGCCTGTTGGCAAGGCCGGACGTGATGCCGCCGTTGTACGAGCTTCCGTCGCTTACGTCATAGTTGGGCGCGACTTCGACAAGGTCGAACGCGAACCTGTCCGGGTCAAATGACGTGGAAAGCAGGCGCATGAGGCGCATACCCTCCCTCGAAGTCAGCCCGTTTGGCTCCGGCTCGCCCGTCCCCGGCGCATAGGCTGGGTCAAACGTGTCAATGTCCCAGCTGATGTACACGGCATCGACGTTGTCGTTTGCCCTGTCGGCCGCCTCTTTTGCAATCTTGTCAATGCCCAGCTCTTCAACGTCGAGCATCGTGAACCACTGGAAGTCCTGGTCGGCCATCCACTTGTAGAGGTCCGGCCCCGGCCAGTAGCCCCTTGGGCCGATGAGGGTGTAGTTCTTGCCCTTGAGGCATCCAAGCTCCATAATCCTGCGTATGTGGGCGCCGTGGTCATACTTGAAGCCGGTCAGCCCTTGCGGCGCGCAGTCGGCGTGCGTGTCGATGTGGATCATGCCAATGTTCTTGTATTTTTTCGCAAAGGCGCGCACGTTGGCAAACGTGATCGAGTGGTCTCCTCCGAGCATCACCGGGATTCCGTCAATGTCAAGCACCTCCTTGACCTTCTCCGTCATGCGCCTGTGCGACTCTACTACGTCGCCGGGCGAAATGTTCACGTCGCCATAGTCGACTGACCTGAACACTCCAAACGGGTCGACGCCTGTCTCTATGTTAAAGTGCTCGTACGGCGGGGACGGGACGGTCGAGGCCGCGCGGATTGCCCTTGGGCCGTACCTTGCCCCCGGGCGGATGGTGGTGCCAAAGTCGAACGGCTCGCCTATTATTGCGACGTCCGGCCTGACCTTGTCCAGCTCTGCCTTGCTCCTGAGCCAGGGCAGCTTCAGGAAGGTTGGTATGCCTACAAAAATCGGCTCGTCGTTTCCCTTGTACGAATCACCGTAAAATTCCATTCCCATGCTTTTTCAGCACCTATAAGTAATTAGTAAGTATATTTTAAATATTGCTAAGTAATCTACGTGCCA
>NZ_CAMLDP010000114.1 GCF_946478925.1 uncultured Nitrososphaera sp.
TGCAAAAAGGGGAGTCAGCCACCTTACAATCCCCATAGATGTGCAGGAGCAAGAGCTGCGCGGCCAGTATTCGAGACACAACGTGGCCAACCACACGTCCGACGCGCTTGTCACCTGCACGGCGCCTGACCCAAAAGTCGTGGAAAAAGCGGCAGAGATACTGAACGCCGGAAACAAAGTCGTCATGCTGGTGGGGCAGGGCGCCCTCTGCGCCACAGACGAGGTCATCGCAGTCGCAGAGAGGCTGGGCGCGCCCATAGTCAAGGCGCTCCTTGGAAAAGCAGTTGTGCCCGACGACTATCCGCTGTGCACCGGCGGCATCGGCCTGCTCGGCACCTCTCCATCGTCGGACGCGATGGCCGAGGCCGACACACTCCTTATGGTCGGCACATCATTTCCCTACATCGACTACCTGCCCAAGCCGGGGCAAGCCCGGGGCGTCCAGATAGACCTGTTTGCGGAAAGGATAGGGCTGCGCTATCCAGTAGAGGTCGGCCTAGTCGGTGACTCTAAACTTGCGCTGTCGGCCCTTCTCCCTCTCCTGAAGGAAAAGAGCCGCGACTTTGCCCGCTCCAAGCAGCAAGCGATGAAAGAGTGGAACGACCTTTTGCGGGAGCGCAGCAGCCGGACAGAGACTCCGATGAAGCCGCAGTTCATCGCCCGGGTCATCTCGGAGGAGCTGGAGGACGACGCCATACTTTCTGTCGACAGTGGGACCAACACGATATGGGCTGCGCAGTACATCAACCTGAAGCGGGGGATGAAGTTCTCGCTCTCTGGCACTCTTGCCACGATGGCGTGCGCACTCCCGTACGCCATAGCCGCGCAGGTGGCGTACCCGGACCGACAGTCAGTTGCCTTTGTCGGCGACGGTGGCTTTGCCATGTTGATGGGCGAGTTTGCGACCGCGGTGAAATACAATCTGCCGATAAAGGTGGT
This sequence comes from uncultured Nitrososphaera sp., assembly GCF_946478925.1. Next base: position 940 of record NZ_CAMLDP010000114.1, read on the forward strand.
GATAATAAAGAACAACTCGCTTGGCATGATCCGGTGGGAGCAGCTGGCTTTCCTTGGAAACCCTGAATTCGGAGTAGAGTTTGCGCCGATAGACTTTGCCAAGTTTGCCGAGGCGTGTGGTGCCAAAGGGTATTCAATATCCGATCCCCGCGACGCCAAGTCCATAGTGCGGGAGGCCATGTCGCAGGACGGGCCGGCGATAATCGAGGCGCAGGTGGACCCGTACGAGCCACCGATGCCTCCAAAGGTCGACCTTGACTTTGTCAGCAACATGGCCGAGTCGTTCGCAAAAGGCCAGCCGCACGCCAGAAGGATTGGGCTGACGATATTCCGGGATCAGGTGCACGAAGCGCTGAGAAAGGTGCACTCGCACGAGGAAGAAGAAAAAAAGGAAACGCGCTAGCGCTTGCGCTGAGCCGATCCCTTGCGTTTCTTTTTTGCCGGCAGCGGCAGCACATCGGCTGTCGCCTTTGCAATTTTGGACATGAATGCCACGTCGTCCCAGTATTCCGGACTGATTTCAAAATGGGGCTTGGCACCCGGATACGGTCGTCCCTCGACAGGCTTGGCAAGCAAGTTGCGGACAGGTTCGGTTATTTTGATGAACAGCTTGTTGTCGCAAACCAGGGCGACTACTTTATCGTTGCAATAAACCGCGTACTCGCCAAACATCTTGCGGCTGCGCATGTCGCCGGCGGCTGACATCTGGTCGATGATATAGTCTACGGTTTCCTGCCTGCTCGTCATATCCTAGATGCTAGGGCGTTATGTCGTATATGTTTTTAATAATAATCCTGTTCGTACGCGCTCCCGAAACCTCTTCATCCTATGCGGCACTGGCGTCATAATACATGCTGCCAGCCCGGAGTTAATAGGCTAGTAGCAACAATCCTACATGCAAAAATGGAAAGGCGAGTCACTCACGTTGAACCTCACATCAAGGAAAGCAACTACATACGGGACCTAGTGTTTGGATTTGGCGACGGGGTAAACACTTCACTTGGTATAGTGGCCGGGGTTGGAGGCGCCATAATATCAGCCGACGTGGTCATACTCGCCGCACTCATCGGCATGTTCACCGGCGCAAAAGCGATGGCCGTCCAGAACTACCTTGCCGTAAAGTCCCAGCGGGAGATACTAGAGTCGGAGATCAAGCGCGAAGAATACGAAATAGAGAACATGCCCGAGAGAGAAAGGGAAGAGATTGAAGACATTTACCGCGAAAAGGGGTTTGAGGGCGAAGAGCTGAACAAAATAGTCAACAAGATAACTTCCGACAAGGACGTCTGGCTCAAGACCATGCTCACGGAAGAATTGGGGCTCAACCTGGAAATCCTGGGCAATCCTCTGAAAGGCGCGCTGGTGATGTTTGGCTCTTTTCTGCTTGGAGGCATCCTCCCAATCCTTCCCTACTTTGCAGTCAAGGCCGGCCTGGCGTCGTCAACTGTTGCAATCGTAATAGCCATTGCCATAAGCGTGGCCTCATCGTTCATCGTGGGCGCGCTAAAGGGGCGCATGGCAAAGAAGAGCTGGATAAAAGGCGGGATAGAGATGGCCGGCCTTGGCACGGGCATTGCTCTAGTCGGCTACGGTATCGGGGCGGAACTTGCAAAGACTGGAATAGTGAGCGTTCCCCCGCAGGCAGGGTGATGATGATTCGCGCCTAGTAGCGCTTTTCTATTTCGCGGAACACAAGCTCTGCCAGCTGGTCCGGGTCGCCTGCATGGACTATGTGCAGCCCCACCGCCCTTGCGAGCTTGGCCACCTGCGCGTCTCCCTCTCCCTGCCGGGTCAGCATACCTATCACGAGGTCGATGGGCTCGCAGTCGAGCAGCTTTATCTTGGACTCCATGAGCTTTGTGCCCGTGGACTCGGGGTCCGAGTAGGCCACAAACGACACCGCTATCCTGCCACCCGTCCTGGTGTTCGGCGAGATGATGTCGAACTTGTGAAGCACGCCCGACCTTCCCATTATCTTGTTCCCAACCACTATTTCGACCCCGCGGTCCTGCATAATCGCCCTGACTGCGTTTGCGCATCTGTTGAGCACTATTGACTGCTGTAGGGTCTCAAGCTCCAGTATGTATTCGCGCGAGTCGAGCCAAATGTCTGCGACAATGTTGTGCATGAACGACACCATGCCTGCAAGGTTGGTGTGTATGTTGATACCCGAGCTCTTCCTGTTGTTGCCGTTGCCCTGTGCCCTTGCCGCGTTTGAAAAAAGCATTTCTTTGCCGTCTGCTATCATCACCTGCACGTCTGTCTGGAACGCGGATATGCGGAACTCTATTGCGCCATGCAACTTTCTTACAATGTCCGCCTCGTCGGAGCTTGGCGCGGAAAGGACGCGCACCTTGACGCCCCTGTCCGCAAGCGACTTTAGCACTTCGAGCACCGCCGGCGCGCTGAACGTCGGGTATAGGTTGAACCCGATGTACACCTCTGCCTTTGCAGAAGTCAAAAGCGCCATCATATTGTCCGCGTACTCTTTTTCGTCCGTGATTATCCTAAACGACTCGGCCGGTCTGCCTGTGCGCAGCGCAGTCGCAATGGCGCCAAGCTCTATCCCTGACTGGAACTCGTTGGCCGCTATCGACTGCATCGCCGACGCAAACGACTGCGAGTACGTCCACAGCGCCACCACCTCCTCCTCCGCTCCGCCTGCCACGGTTATCAGCGCCTCTTCCTCGTCCTTGAGCACCATCTTCATCTTGGACTCTGCCCTGTGGCGTATCTCTGCAAACTCGTAGTGCTTTACCACCTCGAGCGCCGCTAGGTCTATCTCGGTCACTATCTGCACCGCGACGCCCCTTGCAGCGGCTGTTGCAAGCGCCTCGTACGCGCCGGAATAGTACATCTTGCCCAGGTCGCGGACAGATGTTATTAGCGATATTTTCTTGAGGGCGCCCTTGGCAAGCCTCGTCACTGCGCGGTGGATCTCCTCGCTACCTTGCAAGATGCTGAACTTGGCGCCGACTGCCTCCTCTGAGGGGATGTAGAATTTCGTGAACTGCTCCAGTATGGACGGGTACTTGCCCTCTGCGGCCTTTAGCTCGTCCTTGCGCCTGTCTATCAGCAACTGCAACGCCTTTTTCGGCTCGACGGCGATATAGCTGACGGGTCTGCTCATCGAGGTCTCAACTATCCCTACCTGCTTTAGCCTCTCTAGTATCCGGTAAGTCGTGGTCCTGTTGATCTTTAGCGCTGATGAGAGAGAGCTGGCCCTTGCCTTGCCCAACCTTGCAAGCCTCACGTACACTCGGGCCTCCATGTCTTCAAGGCCGAACGCCTTTAGGTCTGAGGCAAGAGGGTCTTCAGCCATGGCTCTGTTTGGCAAGGGGTTAATATAAAGTTGTTCGCACAATTGAACAATCAGCTGTTCGCAAAGCTGAACAGACTAGACAATATTAGTCCTGTGGCCAGTTTTGGAGATGTTGGCTGTGTCCAGAGTATGGCTTTTTGCAGTAATTG
>NZ_CAMLDP010000115.1 GCF_946478925.1 uncultured Nitrososphaera sp.
CAGGAATACATAGAGACGCACTTGAGGGTTGACCATACGAATGAGGAAAAGGCTCGCGCTCTAGCCCGTGAAAGCGTGGAGGATTACCAAGAGATGTACGAATACACGCCAGAACTAGAAAAGGTTGAGGAGCAGAAGGCATGACCGCCCGTATCGACAAAGCCAAAATCAAGAAATACGATCACCTACTAGGCATATGCCACAGGCGGGCGCAAGACGAACAGGATCCCGAGCTGCGAGAAGCCTTTTCCGTGTTTGCCGATGCTTACGGTTGGCTGATAATGAGTGAGGAGAAGCGGGTATAGAGATGTTCGACCGCCACGACATTGAGTGCAAGCATTCTACAAAGCAATGACAGAACCCTGCGAACAGTGTAAGGACTTCAAAAAGAAGATACTGGAAAGCAATTACAACACTGCAATAGTCAGCCTATTTGACAACCACTGGAAAGCCTGCCATGAACGCAATGCAAGCAAGTAGGAGCCAATTTCGCAATAACGGCGTGTCGGATCCAAAGGATAACAAGTTCCACGTAGGAGCTGCAGATGGGAAGCATTACTGGCTTACTCCGCCAGACCTGATGACTAGCCTTAACGCTGAGTTTAACTTCACATTTGATCCATGTCCTTATCCATTGCCAGAGGGTTTTGATGGACTGAAGGCAGAATGGGGCGCTTCAAACTACGTCAATCCTCCATTTGGATCCATCATACATGAAGGCAAGAAGAAGGGGCCGACTGCTTGGATGCGTAAAGCCATAGAGGAAAACAAGAAGGGCAAAACAGTCGTCGTCGTTTATCCCGTTGACAAATGGGTGCTTATGATGCTGGCAGCAGGAGCCGAGGTACGCAATCTTGGCGATGTTCGCTGGCACGCTATCGAAGATGGAACCCAAGGTAAGGGAACCGGTCGCCACATTGCCGCATTCATCCTTCACGCCAAAGAATCCAAAGCAGAATGATCATCTCTGACCGCTTCCACAAAGACAACTACACCTACTACTACCAGGACGGCAAAAGCGTTACCATCATCGACAACCAGACTGACAGCGAAGCAACCTACCCCCTCCAGCTGCTAAACCACATCGTGAAGCAGGCCAAGGCGCTCCAAAAGGTAAGAACCGTCTAGAAGCATGACCCCTAAAACTATCTTTGATGACTTGGCAGCAGGCTTGCTTACACTAACGATAGGGGAGGCAATTCTTGCAGTTGGCGAGCGTGTATTGCTAGAAGCTGACATTGAGGATTTTATGAAGCATACATTCGTCGATCCAAAGAAGGGTATCCATTACGAATAGAGATGACAACCGAATCCTTGAACCTGCCGCGTAATGACTTGGCTGGCCTAAACACCGCGGCTACCCGGCTAGCTAGCACGGAGAAAGAAAACCTCCTCCAAGTCCTCCGCGCCCGCTATGTCGCGCCGCAGCGCCTTCGCAAGCACCACAAAGACCTAATAAAGATGATAAAGTCGCTGGAGCAGGGCTACGACGGCACCATCGCGGTGTGTTTCTTCTGCAAACGACTAATGGAAGTAACCAAGATGCAGCTGCACCATACGACATACAACGTATTTGACAACCGCCTTGAAGTCTTGGAACTATGCGATCAGGAATGCAACAACAACGACCACGCACGAAAGAGGCTAGCCAACTCAAGCCCATCTAGCCTTACCTTAAGAGAGAGTGAAAACCAAACGCCCGCACAGGCAGGCACGCAAAGAGACGAAAGCAACGGCGCACCCGAGCTTGTCAAGCATAACACCATGCGGGGTAGGTTCGACAGGTGGATTCGTGACCCTGTGAACGGGGCTTTCGCTAGCCGTGTAAGCTGGCCCCGTGACTTGCTGGCTGAAACGGCCCCTTACTCCTGCTCCCTGAAACTCGGTGAGGCTCTAGGCTCCAGCAAAACCTACCTGAAATTCATAAAGGAGGATATTGCGGGTAGCATCCTTTTGTCGGACAACCGCGACGGCGTAGAGTTTGTGCTGCTGAACAAGGACTTTCTCAAAAAGATTCAGGAACAGACAGGGCAATGAGCATCCAAACCAAGGACGGCAAACTCTATCTCCACTATGACGAGGACGGCAGCAGATGGCAGGTCTTGCACGCGTGCGAAAAAGGCATAGTCATCCTACCCCAAGAAGCAGCAATCGAAGCGGGCCACGAAAACAAGCCCTTCATTCTGGAGCGTTACGGCGATGCGGCGCGCTTGGTATGGTATGATACTATCGTGAAAGCCTTCCAAAATCTAAGGCCAGAATGACCCAAACCACCAACACCTGCGGCGGCTATCATCGTTGCTGCTGTGGTAACAACTACACCTGCGGCCAGCCAAACATCTGCCAGATGCCAAGAGACCTTGATGGTTGCTGTCCTCGCTGTTGGGAGCGCCAAAAGTTCCGTTTAGGTTGGAATAGCAAGAAGGAATGAATATCCGATGCAGAGGCGTATCGACACGAAGTGTAATCCTACTTTCGATAGGAGTCACACTTTCATGTTTTATCATCAGTGCGTCAGTCATAGGAGTCATTACCTTTCCTTGGAATCATGCGGAATCTATGCGAAGTGAAATGCTTAAGCAATGCAAACTAGAAAATAACTGCGACAATCTGACTATAGAACCTGTAAGCATGGTTGAGATTTTGACCTATGGGATACACGTCATCCTTGGTATGAATAAGGCTTGAGATATGAACACTATGCATTCTGTAGACTGTGCCACAAATACCTGCCAGTAGTGTTTCTGCGCTGTCCTGTCTGTAACTACAAGGTGCGACACGGCCCGCACAGCCGCAAGGACATGGAGCAGTTTAGAAAGAGGATATGAGCTACTACTTCTATACCTTGGACAATCAGGAGTTGCCGGAAGATAGGATACGACATAACTATTGGTTGACTCCTCCAGAGTTGTATGCAAAGTTGGACGCAGAGTTTCATTTCGATTTTGATCCCTGTCACTATCCGTCAGAGTTTAACGGTCTAAAGGTAGATTGGGGCAAATCGAATTACGTAAACCCACCTTTCAGAAAGAAGGATGGCTCTCCGACGGCCTTTGTACGGAAGGCATTAGAGGAGCAAAAGAAGGGAAAGCTCGCGGTACTTACCTTGCCAACTCCTAGTTATGTCAATATGATGTTGGAAGCAGGTGCAGAATGTAGATCGTTAGGACGTGTAAAGTGGTTGTCTACTCTGGACCGTTCGCCGATGAAAAGTCCTAGTTGTATAACCGCTTTCATCCTTAGACCAAAATACTGAGGCTTGTCCTTTTTTCCAAAATCCTTCTTTGCTGAAAAACCAAAGCGTGGCAACTCTCAAGAACTACCAAAAAAGAGCCGTCAGATACCTACCTCAAAGCCACGAAAGAGCCATGCACACATATGCCAGTCCTGCCAATTTCGCTACAAATGCAGCATCGCAAACTGTCAGGCCAAGGATGAAACGCCCGACTGCTACACCTGCCGCCCTGGTGGTAATTTTAGACTAGCCAACCGAGTATGAGCGAAATAGTCAGAACCTACAACGGCTTTAACTGCCTTTATAACATCTGTCTGGCTAGGGTTAATCCTGTCAACTGGAAGTGCATCTGTGGCGCTTGCTGCTATAGGCAGTTTGGCAAGGTTCCTTTAACGCAAATCAAGGCTTGACAGCCTGCCCCTTCTGCAAATCCCACAACGTCATACGCCTAAACCCACAAGAAAAGGTGCCGCAGTACAAGTGCCTCCGCGAAGGCTGCAAACGCTTTTTCATCGAGCAGCGCGACCGCATAGCCCTCCTGATAGCCATAAACAAGGACAAGCCAGACCTGCGCGACTTGGACAACAATCATGGCGCAATCAACGAAAGGCTATTCGAGTTCTGGGCTAGGACAAACCCGACATTCGCCAAATACTACCGCGCCATGCTGGAAGAGACGGACAACCTGCTAGAGATGCTTACCCCTGCGACAACCATCGAAAAAGATGCAAGGAGAGACTTTGACGGCAATGAGGACGGATTGAACAAGACCTATCGCTTGGAGGCTCGGCCCGTGGAAAGATTGACAGAGGCAGAATGATAGGACGCAAACACTTCCACCTAAAGACATCCAAGAAAAGCAACAACCGGGGCGAGTTCTATGAATGCAAGGGCAAGCGTTGCTGTCTGGAACCTGCTTACCTCTCCCTGGGGGATTGCTTTCTAGTCGCTGACGTATAGCCTTGCCAACCTGCCAACTCTGCCAAGCCGACATCTATTTCGACTATGAGAGGCCCGACCTTGCCAACCACAAACAGTACACCGTCATGGATCGTTCCCGAGAAATGCCACATTCGTCTGTCTGTCGGCCCCGTCCAAACCCCATCCGACTCTATGACAACATTGGAGGAATCCAGTTTGACCGTAGGG
>NZ_CAMLDP010000116.1 GCF_946478925.1 uncultured Nitrososphaera sp.
AACGCTTCCTCTGACCACGGTAAAGCGCATGGTGTCGCCCACGTGCTTTTGCTGAAAAACCTGCTGGATTTCTGCAAAGCTTGTCGCAGGCCGGCCGTCGACCTCTACGATGATGTCCCCTCCTCCGGCCAGCCTCTTGCTTTCCACCGTGACCTCCCTGTCGCCGCCGTGCATACCCGCCTTGTCCGCAGGGCTGCTGGGCTCGACTGCCGTGACTAGAAAGCCCGACTGCTCGTTGGTCCCCATGGCCTTTGCTATTGCAGGCGTCAGGTTGGTACCTGCTATGCCCGTCCACGGCCTCGACCCGGACTGCGGGTTTGATTGGACCGTCACCGGGTTTGCGCTAACATAAATGAATGAAAGTCCCACTACCGCAAAGAGTATCGCAAATGCCGCGCCGGTGCTTGCCAGGCTGTGTGCCACGGAGGATTTTCACGCAAGCGCGTGATAACAACTTTTCTGTAGTTGTCAGATGCTCCCGTATTTCGCAAGCGGGGTCTTGCAAACTTTGCAGCCAAACATTGCTACCTTGGCGCCTTCCCTGACTTTTGACACATCGCCGATTATCAGCTTTCCTTGCTCTTCGGCCATCTTCATGCGCTCCATGTCGCTCTCCTGCGCTCCGTAGATTATCGGGATAATGCCGACTATTTTGTTGCAAGAGTCGCAGAATCCCTCTGAGACGCGACGGGGGTTTTTCAAGTGGTATTGCGCGTGGTAGCGCTCGGCCTCTTCTTTGGCTAAGGAAAACGCATCTGCAAGCCGGTAGTTTATCCGGTAAAAGATAGGGTCGCCCTCGTCGTACTCGTTTCCCTTCAGGTACGACGCGTGCAGATCCCGGAGCATCTTTTCTATTTCCTGCTCGCGGGCCATTCCTTCTATTTACCTACGCCTGCTTCTTTCGCATCTCGGCGTCGTAGCTGTTTACAAGTTGCTCGTAGTGGCTTCGAGTTTTGCCAAGCGACTGCAGTTTTGCTTCCTCAGTCCGGGCAAGTTCTTGTCCCAGCTGCGCGGCCTGCCCCCGCAGCATCATGTCGGCCATCGCAAACAGGCGGAAATTCTCCTTTGTAAGATGCTGCGAGACGTGGCCGGTGTAGTTGCGAATGTCCGCTACTAGCGGACCCGCGTTTCCGGTCTGCACGTACGCCTTGGCAGACGCGTCCATCTTGTCTGCAAGCTGCTTTGTCACCTCGTGCTCAAAGAGCATCCTTGCTATGGGCCCGCCCTCCCGGGGCATGCCGCCTCTTTCCAGCGTCGGGAACAGCGTGTCTTCTTCCTTGCCGTGATGGCAGACGTTGGTAAAGTTCTTTGTAAAGTCCAGCGCCTGCTCAAGGAACGGCGCAGGCACAGGCTTGCCGGCCTCCAGCAGGTCCGCAGTCACGTTGAGCGCCCTCACCATTTTTTCAATGAGGAAATGGTCGTTGCGCAGCGATTCTGTAGACGACATGGCATTTTTTGAATGAGAGCTGGCATATCAACCTTGCAAGCACCGACAGGCTTATTGGCGCCGGCGGCAATTATTGGGCGTATATGTTGTTTCTTGTAGTCGACGCTGTGAAACTAGAATTCGTCGGACCCGAAACCGCAGTCGCGCAGATGAAGATGCTCCAGCAGACCTTCGAGACGTACCAAGAATTAAAAGAGCAGGGCAAGATAAAGTTCTCGTACGCGTTTGCAGACTCGCCCGGCGGGATAATCGTCCTCGACGTGGCATCAAACGAGGAGCTACAACAGGTATTGTTCTTGCTGCCGTCGATGCCGCTGGTGCACAGGACAGTCAGGCCGCTGACAGAGATAAAGTCGGTCCAAGGCATCGTCGCAGAGCTGCAGACAATCGTGAGCTCCATGCCAAACCCGGAAAAGAAAGGCTAGAACGCCGAGTGGTTCTCGCGTAAAAAGGAAAGCACCTTGTCGATGGCGCCGACATAGTCCGAGTCGACGTCAAGCGACATCAAGAGGTAGTATTTGTCATAGTCGTCTGACACTATCGGGATGGTGGCCCTCACGAGGTTTTCAAACTTGCCTACCACGTACTGCATCTTGCCTACCCTTGACATGAACTTGCCGCCCGAGACGGCGCCGGTGAGAAGCACGAGCTGGCCCGCGTATTTCGCCGTTTCCTCCTTGGTTGCAAGAGGGACCAAGCCTTCCCGGTAAACGGTCGCAATGAGCAGGCCCAGGTGGTCTGCAAGCGCCACAAAACGTATAGAGTCTTCAAGCTCAAGTATGCGGCCGCACAGTTCGTCGTACTGCACAGTCAACGTGTTCCTAAAGGGCTTTGTTAAGGTTCTGATAATGATAACGGGACACTTTTTCGGCGCGCCGGTCACGTCGACACTAGCAGATTGATGTTAGACTTGCATTCATTAAGTATAGATAATTTATTAAATTCAATTATACTATAATCAGAATATGGTTGGCTTGCAAAAAATAAAGAAAAATGCAAATCAAGGTAGTTTTTTATATTAGAACTGCATAATACAGTTGATGATAGCGCCGACACCCGATACTTGAGGTTGGCGCTTGGCGGCACACGCACATACGTGAAAAGAAGAAAAAACAAAACTGCATCGGAAGGTACAAAAACCGCGACTTTGACGGCATGGGCTGTAACAAAGGTCGTTGATGCAGGATCGCCAAGCGCCGTTTACCCTTTTTCCTTTTTCTTCCTCTACCGCAAGAACCCAAGGAACCTCTTCTTTTTCTGCGCGGCAGGAAAGATTTCGCGCACCCTGTCCTTGACGTCCTGTGGCATGTTCGTGTCCTTTAGGATCATGTGCAGGTCGCACTCGTTTATCGCAAGGCCGGACGGGCTTATATTATAAAACCACTCGATGTCGACGTCGCTTACCATGTCGATAGAATTGTCGCAGTCCTTCATGCCGCAGCGCAAAAGCTCCCTTGCAAAGCTGATGTGCCCGTCAGGGCATCGGTAAATCATCTCACAGCTCGTCCATCCCGAAAACGTGGTAGCACTGGTTGCACTTGAACTTCTCCTTGCCCGGCGTGCCCGACATCACGACGAGGTCGCCTCGGGCCCTGCACTTGGGGCACTTGCCATAGACTGTCTTTCTTGCCATCTGCGCAGCATGTGTATAGCACGAGCCCCTTTTTGAATATTGAACTTGGCGGTCGAGGTCATGTACACTGCCCGCGTGTACGCAGGCATCCTTGGTTAACATAGTTAACCTAGACTATAATTGCAGTCTTGCGCATTATGTGTGCACATGTACGAAACAGATTTCAAAGACGGGACCACCCTCCACGAAGACTCTGTAAACGCCACTTTTCGCGTCAGTTCAGGGATAATGAAAAAACTGCGCGCGGAATCAGAAAAGAGACAGACCAGCCTTAACGCGTACATCAATCAGGTGCTGCGCCAGCACATCGAGTGGGACCTGTTCGAGTCCAGAATAGGCATGATGCCATTTCCAAAGCCGGTGCTGGCACTCATGTTTGCAAATTTGGACGCCGGTGAAGTGACAAAGCTGGCCGAGGGGATAGGAAAGAACACCGCCATCGAAATGGCCATTTTTGTCCAGGGGAGATTCAGCGCCGAGACCTTTGTTTCGTGGATAGAAACGAGGATGAAGAACTCGGGCTGCGAAGTTGTGCGCCGTACGGAGGAAGACGGCTCTCAGAACATCGTCATAAAGCACGATCTGGGCAAGAACTGGTCCCTTTACCTAAAGACGCTTATCGAGTCGACGCTGAACGAGGCGTTTGGCAAGACGCCGGATTTTTTCATGACCAACTCGCTCGTGTCGTTCAAATACAAAATCTGAAATTCTTCTTTTTTCTTGTTTGTTTTTGGAAGAATGAAAGGAGGGCAGGAAATACTCTGTACTGGTTTCTTTCCATTCTCCTGCCCTCCGCGCAGATGCGTATATCCTGTTCCCTGTGTATGTGTGCGTGTAGGTTGTTTCTCTTACGGTATGGACCTGCTGTACAGCTTGCCTTCGAGTGCGAGCTTGTACAACTCTGCTACATATGGGTTCTTTGCCGGTGTTTCTGCACCCAGTTCCACCAGTCTGGCGTACACTCTGACTACATAGGCCAGAGCGCCCATGAATGCCACTACGACACCCATGTTGAACATCCAGTGGTTAGGAACAGAGAAGATTTCCTCGACGAACCAGAAGTGCCACAGCTCATTGACTCCTATCGTGAACATGGTCGCAAGATAACCGATGATGGTTATCTTTAGACCGGTGTTCATCGAGTTGCCTGGACCTCTAAGTATCGGGACCTTTCTGTCGTACATGGCCACCATACCCCAGCCGAGAGGCAGCGCCACAAAGTGGCTGTACAGCCACCAGTGGGCAGGCGTAAACGCGCTATCTCTGATTGCAGTCTGGTGCAGCGAGCCATCGACGAAGTTGT
>NZ_CAMLDP010000117.1 GCF_946478925.1 uncultured Nitrososphaera sp.
GCCAGGAGTGAAAGCGTAGTTGTTAGAATCAGGTTTATCTTCTCTTCTTTTTTTGCCTCGCGCACGTTAATGCGTCGGCTTTTTGCCCCATCTTTATGCTTCTTACCCTTTTTGTTAGTGGAAATCCGCACATGCAATCTATGGATCCGCTATCATATCAATATTTGGTTGGCCATCCAACCAAACATTAATAGCCTAGATATGGGTGATCAGTGATGTGCGGATAAAACCATCAGTTTACGGTCACTTGGTTGATAGATACCTGTTCAATTTTCGTCTAGATGCGGATTATCTTGAATCCAAGATACCGGTTAGCTGGCTAAAACCGAGATTATACAACGGATATGGAGTCGTCTCATTCTGTCTCTTGAGGTTGAAGGGAGTCACGCTTTGGCCGCTTCCAACCTCAATGGGCATTGATTCCATTTCATGCGCCTACAGGTGCGCGGTCACGGACTCGTCAGAAAGATTGGTCGAGCCATCAGTGTACATTCTCGGAAGGAGTACAAATGTTCCAGCTGTCGGAAAACTGGGCACCATGCTGTTTTCAGGAAATATGTCTCTGGTAAGGGCAACCATAGTGGAAAAAGACTCGCACCAGAACGATATTCCGGTTAACGATAGCTTTGGGAAAAAGATCTTTGTCGCACAAACCAAATACAGAAATGAAGAAGATCTAAAGTCAGAGCTATTCAATTCGGTTGACGATTTCGTAAGATTCATCAAGGGAGGGCTTTCGAGCTACACTCCGTCAACACGCAAGAACAGAATATCGCGTGTGGACTTGGTGGAGGACTCGAACATCTATAGGCCAATCGAAGCGCAAATGAACTACAGCAGATTAGATGAAGACTGGAAAGGCGCGGGACTGGAATTTGATAGTGCGTTTCATGCAACGGGCGGGTTGTACAGGCTATCATATCTCGGTACAATTCCAGTAGAGGAATTGCAAACGAAAAGGCCCAAACAAATGGCGGCCAAGGCCTAGAGGCATGCTAACGACAACACACACTGATTGCCAGCTAAAAGTTGATGATAACTGCGGGCTGATCTTCCCAAGCGCGGTCAAACATATATCGGGTACTGTAAATATAGGCCTGAAGAACAGATTCGACTCTTTCGTGGTTACTATTTCAGACGAGAATTCAGATGAGATAGCCCGAATACCCCTAGAACCAGACAAATCTGTTGATCCTTTTCAGGCCCCATTTTGGTGGGACCTAAAATCCAGATCTAAATCCTATGTGGAATCTGGAAGCTACACCGTTAGTCTAATTGGCAGACTAGACGAGTCGACAGAAGTTAGGTGCGGCTCAATAGAATGTAAAGTGGTGGATGTCCGGGATGTGCTTGCCACTACCCGATCCTTGCAACAGTCCTTTCTAGTCATCGGGGACGCTGCTGTTACAGTCGCTACGCAGAGACTATTTTCATTGTACTTTGACATTATAGGGGATATCGAACGTAGCATATTAGAACGATTAAGAGACAACAAATTCGAGGATCCGTATTTCGTCGCCTGCATTACATTGTATTTTATTCAGGGAATAGCCAGTGATATAAGGTATCGACCAAAAAGCCGCTTTATTCCCCTTATTCAAGAATTTGCCTCGAAACATGCCATATCTGCACAACAAGCACAGAACGCAAAATTTGGGTTGTGGGCAATTTTTGACTTTCTGGTAAATTACATGGCCAACTTGGAAGATGAGGTGCGTGGAAGAGCCATGGCCAGTTGCGGCCAACGCGTTTTCACTCCAAAGGACAAGGCTCTGATAGTTTCTTCGATGGTGTCTGCACTTTATCCGTACTGTAAGACAATGAATTTTCCAAAGAATGCGATTGGAGGTTTTGGCGAAAAAATATTCGAAGTATTGCTCAAGTTTGGAATAAAGTATGAATGCACACAGCGCCTCAATAAATCGGTTGCAATATGTCAAACAATACAACCGGGGAGTCACGTAGACTACCTCACTGATTAGACTTGACTTTGATCTGCGGACTCTAATCCTTGTGAGTGGTTTTGCGAAATTTTGTACTGTATACTGTTGATTTCTGCAAGCGACCTCAGGCCATTATCTGCGGCCTGACCGAAACGTGCGTAGGTAGGTTCAGCGGCAGATAGGGCTTGTCCTTTGTCTGAGCCTTTACCTCGTCGATGAGCTCCTGCACGGTCATCTCGCGCTGTTTGCCCTCGTTTCTGTCTCGCACCACCAGCTTGCCTGATGCTACTTCCTTGTCGCCGATTACGACGGTGTAGCGTATCCACTCTGTCTCCGACTCGCGGATCTTTTTTCCGACCGACTCGTCCCGGTCGTCAACGTCGGCGCGGATCTGGTTTGCCGACAGCTGCGCAAGCAGATTGTCGCAGAACGGCAGGTGCTCTCTTGCCACTGAAATGATGCGCACTTGTGTGTGAGAGAGCCATAGCGGAAACGACGGGATGCCTCCAGTCTTGGACACCTTGGCCGCCTTTTCCATCAGCGCGTACATCACGCGCTCGACTGCACCCGAAGGAGAGTTGTGCAGTATTATTGGGTTCTTTTTCGTGCCGTCTTCATCTACGTACTCGATGTTGTAGCGCTTGCCGTTTTCCACGTCTATCTGGTCGGTGGAAAGCGCCGACGCCTTGCCAAGGCCGTCGATGTAGTTAAACTCCCATTTCAGGGTGAAGTAGAAGAACCTCTCCTTCCACACCTCAGCAAGCACCGGCCTGCCAAACTTGTTTATCAGTTCGGTGATGAAATCCTTGTTCTCGTTCCAGAACTCCTCGGTGAACCTGATTGCCATCTCGACGTCCTCGTTCTGTAGGCCAAACGCATTCAGCACGCTTATGGAAAGCTCAAAGCGCTTTCGGAACTCTTCTTTTGCCTGCGCAAGGTCCTTGCAGAACGCGTGGCAGTCAGGCATTGTAAAGGCGCGCAGCCGGCGCAGGCCCACAAGCTCGCCGGACTTTTCCCGCCTGAAAGAGTAGCGCGTCAGTTCGTAGAGCTTGAAGGGCATGTGCTTGTACGACACGTTCATGTCTTTTGCTATCAAAAACTGCCCAAAGCACGCGGCAAACCTGAGGAACAGCTGCTTGTTGTCGGACTGGATGTTGTATTGTCGTGCAGGAAAGCGGTTAAAGTAGCTCTCCATCGACGGGTGCTTTGTGTCGTACATTATCGGAGTCTCGACTTCGATGCCTCCGTACTCCATCACCCGGCGAGTCACGTACTGCTCGATGAGCGACTTCATCAGCCTACCCTTTGGGTAAAAGCGCATGTTGCCGGCGTCCGACGCCGGCTCGTAATCGGCTATCGCCATCTTTTTCATCAGCCGCACGTGCTCTGGCTGCTGGTTCACCGCGCGGTTCTTTGAAATTTCATAGTTGGCAAGCGTCTGGAGGTTTGAATCTTGCTTTTTGAACTTGTATTCGCTTACCGGGGTAAGTATGCCTCCCGGCTGCAGCACGTACCAGAACGATTTCAATTTCTCCTCGTTCTTTAATGCCGTCGACTCTTTTCCCTCGTCGTGCTCGTGTTCATGTTCGTGAAGGTGGATTTCCTCTGCGCCTGCCTGCTTGGAAATGGCCTTGGCGTTTTCCGCCAGCGGGTGACCCTTGACCTTGATGTTGAACGACTTGGTCCAGCCAAATGGCGACCTGTGCACTTCGCCTATTGACAATTCTTCTTTGGCAAAGCTTTCGACTGCCTTTACAATGCCTGCCGCTACGTCGGGCGCGGCAAGATCTGAGCTTAGATGCGCGTATGGGTAGACTAGGAGCCTTGACGCCTTGACCGTGTCCATGTACTTCTTTATCTCGCCTGCCGCTGCTTTTGCAACGCTTTCGTCGTCGCCGGTCTCTACTGCAATGAAAGCAACGACGAGGTCCTCCAGCCTCACCTTGGCCTTTGAAGGTATTTCCTCGGCGCTTTTGATCTCTTTCTCAATGGGCTCGTACTCGATAAAATCAGAATGCAGTTGCAGCAGGCGCATATCTCTTGATCACGAATCTATGCTAATTTATTGTTTATAGTGTGTATACTAGCCCCATCTGGCCCTCTCGTTTTCTCTGTCTTCCTTCGTGGCCTTTTTCCATTCCTTGTAGTGCTCGTGGCAAAGGTAGACGTGCTTGGAACTGTTTAGGCCCATGTCCGGGGCCATTGCGGCCTTGCTTCCGCTTATCGAACGTTCCGCCTTGTTTTCGCAGCCGCTCATGCTGCAAGAGACTCCCTTATCGACTCGGCCCATAATAACTACTATCCAAAAGTCACCACGTGAATATAAAAAGCTGACTGGAATGCTTATGGACGGCC
>NZ_CAMLDP010000118.1 GCF_946478925.1 uncultured Nitrososphaera sp.
CAGACAGCTGGTACAACCGGCAACCAGACAGCTGGTACAACCGGCAACCAGACAGATTTATCGCAAGTTCACAGGTTAACCGGCAGAATCTCAAGCGTCCAGCTTGAAAACGGCAAACCTGCATGGATACAGGGCGGAATCTGGCAGCTAAGGGTTAATGTCAACGGAACTGGCAGCAGTCCCGCACCAGCAGGCAATGCTACTGCACCGACAGGAAACGCAACATCGCCAGCCGGCAACGTTACTGCGCCAACCGGCAATACGACTACACCAGGCGGAAACATGACGGGAGGAAATATTACCACAACGGCTTTTGAAGGAAGCAACGTCTACCAACTGCCGCCATCTCCAGGTCCGGCACCGGCTCCAGGAGGAAACCAAACGATGCCCGGCGGAGGTGCGCCTCCATCTCCAGGTCCTGCACTAACTGGAAATGCTACTGGACCGGCAACCGGCAACACAACATCGCCGACAGGAAATGCTACTGCACCATCTGGAAACGCAACGTCTGCAACGAGTGGCGGAGGTAGCACTTTGACTCCAGGCAACACGAACCTCTTCTTCATAGCCAAGTTTGACATGGTCAAACCTGACGGGACGGCCGCACATGAGCACAACGTGACTGACCTAAAGGCGTCCGAGGTTACCTTTGAAAACAACATCTTCACCGTCAAAGGCACGGCCACTGTTACCCTGAAGAACGGGCCCGTGGAGAATGTACCTGTGACCATCAAGATACTGAACGGCTCGGTGTTCACACTGACCATAGACCCTGCCAAGACAGACAACCACTTTGGTTCCGATCCGATATACGGTACAGTCGAAAAGGGATTCAAGTAGCAGCACCGCTGCTACTCCCTTCCCATTTTTTTGCAAAAAGCATTAACAGGGCTGCGCGTCAAGACAGAGGCGGATGCACAAGGCATTAGTTATAGCCGGGATAATCCTGGTGGTTGTTTCCAAGATTCTGATCCTAAAATCGCTTTTTGAACAGGGCGCGTACGAAAGCTGCATCGAAAACAATGCCTCACTGTGCGCCTCGGCGCCGTTTCCGTTCTTCATCTACGGCTGGATAATCACGGCCGCCGGCGCAGCCGTCCTTATTTATGGCCTCAAGTACGTGCAGCTAAAAGACCTGAGATGACTGCCATGCAGATAACCTGCGTGCATTGCCGTGCCGCAAAACACCATTTGGCGCGCGCAAGTCAGGTATAATGCTATTATCCGGAAAAAGTGAACTGTAATATCGAGTCAAGCGGAGGGCTGCAGGTCAATAAAATCCATTCAAGCGGATTTCTCCCAAGTTCCCTTACCTGCAGCCCTCTCTCTTTGTCCTCCTCTTTTCCTCGCCGGTCCGTCCGCGCTAGATGATCTCCGGAGGTGGCCTCTGGGACATTTTGCTAAACCTCCTGCGCAATTAGGTATAATCTCCCAACATCCATCGGCGTATTGGGCGACTCGGTAAAATAATTGCGTGACGGATCAACAGTGTTATATTTGATGGAACAGGATGAGTTGGTCGGGGGATCATCATTGCGGGCCGGACTTGCGCGCTCACGCGACGTGCTGGGTGACGAAGTGATGCAAGTCATATTCCGTTACCTTGAACGCAGCGGCTTTAGGTTTTCAAGCGACATGAAATACCCGGTGTCTCGGGTGCGCATGGCCATCCGCGACGTCCTTGGCGACTATGGCTCTGACATCATTATGAAAAACCTGATGCACGAAGTGGACAGCGCCTAAGACGGCGCATTTCTTTTTTTGCATCGTGGCCGCGTGTGCGCGTGCGGCTATTGCACTTGCTTGCATTGTACACTGACTGGTTTTAGGCCGGGGTGCGGCAGCAAGCCTGCCAAGTCAACATAATGTGCGTGGCCCTGCCGGGCTATTACCCAGAGATCCATGGCGCCGGCGGGGCCGTGGCTTTGCATGGTCGTGGTGTTTAAAGGTCGGTTCTGCGATATTGCACCTGCTATGGTTGTCAAGCGCATTCCGCTCTCAAGAAAAGACGTCAAGCTGTTCCACGAAGCCAATGTCTTTGACAAAGTCTACAACGGCGGCTATCCCACAGCCGCGGCGTTCTTTATCGGGTATGTCACTGGGAGAAACAACGTGGCGCCCCTATCCATAGTCAAGGCCGAGTCCGTCAGCATCGAGTACGAAAAGGACGGCAGCAGCGGCTACCTAAAGATATCCGGGAAGGGAAACGCAAAGAAGCAAAAAGGGCGCTGACGATACTCTACTATTTCTTCCTCCTTCTTTTATCATATCCTGTCACGCACTGAAAGGTAATATCGTATAATGACGAATGAATCCTGCTTTTACTAAAAATGGTAGATTTCATTTATTCTCCAGAGCATTTCTTTCCAGACCTAGTCAGGTCCACCATCACGCTGCTTGTGGTGATAGACCCCGTAGGGATTGTGCCAATATTCATGTCGCTGACCCGGCAGATGGAGCGGGCAGGCAGAGCAGAGGTTTCCCGGACGGTCATAATCACGGCCGCCGGCCTGCTCTTTGTGTTTGCCATCGCCGGCACGCAGATCTTTGGGATATTTGGGATCTCTATTCCAAGCTTCATGGTCGCCGGCGGCGTGCTCCTGTTCATTGTGGCAATAGAGCTTTTGACCGGCGGAGGGTGGAGGTTCGTCGGCTCGGACGCGGCGAGGGACACCGGGGTGGTGCCGCTTGCCTTTCCGCTGCTTGCTGGGCCCGGCGCGATAACCGCCGTCATAATCTCGCTTCAAACGACTGGCCTTGCGACAACCGTGGTTTCAATCATGCTTTCAATGGCCGCTACCTATGCGGCGCTTCGGTATTCGGACAGGATATACAGGGTCCTTGGCAGGAGGGGTTCTCTGATAGTCACGCGGGTCTTTGCGGTGTTTGTGGCAGCCATCGCAGTGCAGTACGTCGTACAGGGTGCCAAGGAG
Organism: uncultured Nitrososphaera sp.; assembly: GCF_946478925.1. The sequence goes on from NZ_CAMLDP010000118.1 coordinate 2,934, forward strand.
CTCTTTGCCGCGTGACTATACGCTATTAGCTGCATCTAGTACTGAAGCGCAAGCCGGCAAAACTTGGGGATTTAAGTGCAAACTGCGTCAGTGGTACCGGGAGCAGGCCGTAAAAAAAGTATGGCCGCCGGCAGCGCTTGCAGCGCTTGCGGCGGCGAAATGGCCTCCCTGAATCTGGGTTCCGGAAGGACCTGCCTGCTCTGCAAAGAAAAATAGCCGTCATGTGATTTTAGAAACTAGAAAAATGACAGAAAATCATTTCTATAACCACATCGTAAATTGTATGTGACAGCGATAGAAAGCCCCGGAAAGCAGGATGAAAGAAAAAAGCACTACCGGATTATTGACGACGACACTATCATCCGCCTAAAGAAATACTACAAGCTGGACGATAACGGCGAATTGCTCAAGTTTGTAAAACGCAACATCAAAAGTGATGTGGAATAGATATATGCATATGTGTGCTTGCTCAGGCGGGATTTAGGGCCGCAACCCGAGAGATGATTCAGGTAAAAAAATTACCTGTGGGCTATTGTCATGCACCTGGCAAGGTCTCCTGCCTTTGAATAGGCGACGCCTCCGTCAAGGTGGAGTTCTGCGTACAACCTGTTGCACATGCTCATCAAAATTTTCTCTCCTGCCTCGCCCAGCATCTCGATGAACGCGCGTTCAAAAAGGTCCGGCCTTTGGATTACGACCGTGCGGATGTCGTCCGTCATTTCGCCTCCCATATGATCCTTGACTATTGTTGCAGCCAGCAGATCAAAGATGCGGCTGCCGAAAACCACTTGCAAATCATTCAGGATTGCGTCTGCTAGCTTTTCAGAATCTGCGATAGCCCCGAGCACCATTACACCATAATGCCTATAGAACTACGATGTAAGCTTAGCTATCATGTATCGTCAAATGCCGTATGGCGTAGAAGATGCCTCTTGATGAAAATTAGGCAAGTCATAAAACGGTGCGACGTATCTCGTGTCTTTACGTGGACACGCGTCATTATTTCTGCAAAAAAATCCCGGTGTGCGAGACTTGACTGCTGCTGCGGCGGCGCGCGATGTGCTCTACATGCGCCTTGGGTCTTTTGGAGTGAACGTCAAGCTAATCAAAAAGCTCAACCTTTCAGACGAAGAGCTTGCCACTCTTGAGAGCAGGCTAGAAGAGCTCATGAAGAAAAGCGGTTGAATGCCGCATATTTCTTATGCAATGCTTGAAGCAGAAGGGGCCTTGCCAAAGTATGCCTTGACGTGCGGCCTGTACAGGTAG
>NZ_CAMLDP010000119.1 GCF_946478925.1 uncultured Nitrososphaera sp.
AGTGCCCCAGTCAAACTCGACGCTGCTTCCTATCCTGTACGGGCCGGCGCCCAGGACTACCATCCTGCTCGTGTTATTTTTGACGTCCTTTACCACTACATCATCTTCATTGCCGCCGTAGGTGAGGTAGAGGTAGTTGGTCTTGGCCGGCCACTCTGCCGCAAGCGTGTCTATCTGCTTGACTGCCGGCTTTATCCCGAGTTTTTCACGCATTGCGCGCACCTGCATCTCATCGGTGCCAAGGCACCTGCCTATCTGCCTGTCGGAAAAGCCTATCTTCTTTGCGTCCCTGACCATTTCGCCGTCAAAGCTGCCTGCCTTTTTCAGCTTCTCCTCAGTGTCGACGATGTTCTTTATCTTTGTCAGGAACCACGGATCGATTGCCGACAGCTGGTAGATGCGCTCGATGCTCATACCTACCTTCATGGCCCGGACGACGCTGTAGATTATCTCATCGTTTGGCTGCAAAAGAGACTGCTCTATGCGCTCGATGTCGTCCTCTTGCACGTCGTTTCCGTTTGCGACGAGGCCGTCCTTGCCCGTGGCAGACATCCTTATCGCCTTTTGCAAGACTTCCTCAAAGTTGCGGCCAATCGCCATGACCTCGCCGACCGACTTCATGGCACTACCAAGCTTGCGCTTGGCAAGCTCGAACTTGCTGAAGTCCCACCGGGGCATCTTTAGCACGCAATAGTCAAGCGACGGCTCGAAACATGCTGTTGTTACTTTGGTTATCCTGTTTAATAGCTCTGGCAATGAATATCCAAGACCGATTTTTGCCGCCATGTATGCAAGCGGGTATCCAGTGGCCTTGCTTGCGAGCGCCGATGACCTTGAAAGCCGGGCGTTTATCTCGATTGCAGTGTACTGCTCTGACTCGGGGTCAAGCGCGAACTGGATGTTGCACTCGCCGACGATGCCGCAGTAGCTCGTCCCCCTGATGGCCGCCGAGCGCAGCATGTGGTATTCATGGTTGTTGAGAGTCTGCGACGGCGCAATCACGATGTTGTCGCCAGTGTGCACGCGCATCGCAAGCACGTTTTCCATGTTGCAGACAATCACGCTGTTTCCGTGGTAGTCGCGCATCACCTCATATTCCACCTGCTTCCAGTGGCCAACGTATTTCTCGATTAGCACCTGGTGCACCATGCTGAGGTTCAGGCCGCGCTGCGCAATCTCTTGCAGCTCTATCTCGTTGTACGCGACTCCGCCCCCGCGCCCACCGAGCGTGTATGCGACTCTGATTATCACGGGGTATTCAAGATCTTTTGCCGCCTTTAACGCGTCCGGGATTGAATTGACGGCGTAGCTCTTGAGCACCGGCACGTCGCTTTTTGCCATCGCGTCCTTGAACTGCTGCCTGTCCTCTGTTACCTCGATGCCCTTTATCTGGGTCCCAAGCACGCGTATTCCGTACTTTTCAAGTATCCCCTGCTCGTGCAGCGCGACTCCGCAGTTGAGCGCGGTCTGGCCGCCGAACCCGAGCATTATCGAGTCGGGCTTTTCCTCTTTTATCACCTGTTCGACGTACTGCGTGTTTATCGGGACTGGGTACACCTTGTCTGCAAAGCGCGTGTCGGTCTGTATCGTGGCGATGTTAGGGTTTATGAGTACGCTCTTCACCCCTTCCTCTTCTAGGGCTTTGAGGCATTGCGAACCGGAGTAGTCGAATTTGCGGCCAGTTTTACTGGCTTTCGCCTGCTTCTCCGATTTTTATTGCCCCACTTCCTAGCACGAGGACCTTCTTTATCGACTCATCTCTTGGCGACTTTTCTCCCCTCCTTTCTTTTTCTTGTTGTCGTTGTTGTTGCTGACTTCTTCTTTTTCATCTTTGGCTTTTCTTCCTCCTTCCTTGCCTTGACGCCGTCAGTGATTTTGCCGCCGGCGTCGATTATCTGCTTGAACCTGTCGAACACAAACATGCAGTCGTAAGGTCCCGGTGACGCCTCAGGATGGAACTGAACTGCTATCACCGGCTTGCTGGCGTGCTCGATTCCCTCCACCGTGTCGTCGTCGGCGTTTGCAAACCACACCTTGAATCCCGTGCCGTCAAGGCTCTTTGGGTCGACGCCATAGCCGTGGTTCTGGCTGGTGACGTACGACTGCATGTTGCGCAAGTCCACGCAGGGCTTGTTCTGCCCCCTGTGGCCGAATTTCAGCTTGTAAGTGTCAGCGCCTCCCGCAAGCGCGAGGATCTGGTTGCCAAGACATATCCCAAGCGTCGGAGTCGACGTCTTTATCAGTTTCGTCGCCGTCTTTATCGTGCTCGTGCAGACCTTGGGGTCGCCCGGCCCGTTGCTTATGACCACGCCTTTTGGCTTGTATGACATTATCTGCTCGTACGGCGCGTCCCACGGCATACGTACCACGCGGTAGCCCGTGCGGATAATGTTGCGGATGATGCTGTATTTCGTGCCGGTGTCAAGGAGCACGACGCAGGGCTTGTCCTTGTCGCCGTACTCTTGTATCTTGGGCGTCGACACCTCAGGCATGAAATTGAGGCCCTCGTATTTCGCACCTGTCACCAGCTTTCTCATCCTTGCGTCGTCTACGGGTTCCTTGTCTGATACCGCTATTGCGCCCGTCATGACGCCGTGCACGCGCAGCTTTTTCGTCAGCTCGCGCGTATCGATGCCATAGATGCCGGGTATCTTTTGCTCGTACAGCCACTGGTCGAGGGTCTTGACGCAGCTCCAGTGGCTTGCGACATCTGACAAATCGTGAATCAAAAGGGCCTTGGCCTGTATGCTGTCTGACTCAAAGAACTTGGGCAGTCCATATTCATCCTTGACGTCAAAGCTCGGCACACCATAGTTGCCGACGAGGGGGTACGTCATGCAGAGTATCTGCCCCCGGTACGACGGGTCGGTCAGGGTCTCGGTGTAGCCCACCATGCCCGTATTGAAAACGACTTCGCCCGTAATCTCTGACGGATAGCCAAAACCTGTCCCGGCAAAAACAGTGCCGTCTTCAAGCATCAGTTTGGCCGCATAGCCTGTGTAGGTCTGTTGAAGTGTCGGAATTTTTTGACCCTCACCAACTGTTTAGATATGGATATTTTAGGTTTTGCTTTGCACGGCGTGCGCCTCTGGAGCGATCTTTGCTCCAAACCCTCCTTGATCAAGTCGGTATCATCTCGCGGTGCCGGTACACAACGTGGATGATGTATCTGTGTTATAGATCTTTATCTGAAAAACCTTTTTCCAGCCGCTCCATGATCAGTTTTGCGGCGTCTTGCCCAAACAGTACATCGATCACCCCGTGAATTTCTTTTAGAAAATAAGACTTGTTGCTGGACAGGTCTATTCCGCGCCGCTTCATCTCATCGACCAGCACATCTGTCACTGCCCTGCCGACTAGGCTTTCCAGCTTTGCCAAAGCCTCTTTCAGCTTTCTGGCGGTTATCGGCTCTTGGCCTGTGTTGTACGCAAGCACATGCGAATCCAGGATGACATCGTGGGTCTGGACAATCCTGCCTTTCTCGCGGTCAAACGGGAAGGTTCCCATGAGCGATTTTGGAAACAGGCAGAGCGTCGTTACGGTCTGCATCCTGATGTCCTGCCACCAGGATTCTATCATGAAGCATTCGTCAAAGTGCTTGTTACCAAACAGGCGTCCCGTCGCGTCGCCCACGTACCTCACTTTCATGTCTTTCTTCTTGCCAAGCATCCTTTCAAGTTCTTGTCCAACCTTTTTGTACAGAGTCAGGTCGTGCCTTAGCGCGGCGTCGTAGAATGGGGCAAAGTCTATAACCATCAGGTTTCCCGCCTTGACATTTTGTTCGTAATTTGTGATGCGAGAAGACATCGCCTTAAAGTATTCCCTGTCTGCTGCGCGCACCGTGCCATAAATGCACAGCTGGCCGCCTTTCAGGCCCCGTTGATGAAGCGTATTATTTCGTCATCGCGCTGCAGCTCGTCATCGTAAAAGAGCGCCATGTGCTTGCACTCTTGAAAGGCAAAAGACAT
>NZ_CAMLDP010000120.1 GCF_946478925.1 uncultured Nitrososphaera sp.
CCAAAATTCGCTAGCACCAAATACCGTCCTGTCGTCCTTCATACTTGATGTAGACAAGGCATACGATCAGGCTGTCGATTCCGTAATAAAGGGCACCTTTAAGGGCGAAATATACAAGCCGGGAATCGAGGCCGGCAAGGGGGCTTTTGGAGACGGCATAGTCTATCTGGCACCGTTTCATGCGTTAAAAGATGAAGTGCCTGAAAACGTGAATGCAAGGTTGCAAGGATTGCTCACAGATGTGCTTGAAAAAAGATCGACGGTCCCAGAAAAACTCAGAGACAACTGATGCAGATATTTTGCGGCGGGCCACAGATAGACAGAAAACTAGTCATTGTACAGCAGCAGCTTTTCAGAACCTGCCAGACACTTTGAGATAGAGAACCTTATCTATGTGAGGCAACCTAACGAACGTGCCCTTGAATAAAATATTTTCAAGGAAAAACTTGGCTTTGGTTATTTTGATTGTTATTGTTGCATTTTCTCTTTCTGCTTTGTCGTACCAACAATCATCACATATTTCGCAGCAAATAGAACAGATGTCTGTCCGCGACATTAGATCAAACGCGGATATCCAAACGCACGACTTGGCAAATCTGGTTTCAGATGAAATAGACGATGTGCAAAATGTACTGCAAATGCTTTCAAAGTCTCCCATGATACAGAATGGCGATTTTGAGGGTGCAAAAAAAGCACTAAACCAAGCAGAGGATTCAACAGCAGGAATTGTTGACTTTTACATGTGGCTTGACAAGGACGGCAAGGTGGTATGGATAAGCAAAATGAACCAGACTGCCTATGAACAGTACAAGGACTTTGATCTCAGTTACAGGTTGTATTTCATTTATCCCAGGGACGCGCACGAGGTATATTACAGCAGCGTGATTGATTCCAATGATCGCATTCACAGACTGTACATATCATACCCCATACTGAACGAAGGAGTAGAAGGAGGAGAAAAAGAAACAACGCCTGTCTCCTCCTCTGTTGCGTCAAGCCCTGCTGCCAAAGGCAGCAGCGGAAATAATATTGCACAGGGACAAGAATTTGAAGGAATAGTCGTTGCTGGAATCAGGACAGACGTTTTTGGCAGGCTTTTAGAAAAACAGATCTCGCCAAACCTCCAAAGTCAAGTCGGATTGCTGGATAACAGAGGGATCATCCTGTATTCCAACCATACAGAATACATGGGCAAGAATATCTTTGGTTTCAAGTTTCAATCGTATCTTGGCGGACTTGATGCGGAAACGGCGAGGGCAATGAACGAAGGGTTCAAGGCGGCCCTTGGCGGAAACTCGGGCGCAAGTGATATTACGATGAATGGCGGCGATGCAGCGACATTTGTGTACAAGCCCATCATTTTGGATGGAAGGCAGTTTGGAGCTATTTACCTCATAGCTTCTCACGCACCGGTGTCTGACGCCGCGGCGCTGGTCAATCTGCAAAAGAATCTCTCCATAGTCATAATCGGAGTCATTGGAGCGTCTGCATTGGGAATAATATTTGCTATTCTTTTATGGAATAGGAGGCTGGAAGAAACCGTAAGCGCAAGGACTGTTGAATTAAAGGCAGCAAACGAACAGATAAAGGCTCACGACAAAATGCAATCGGAATTTGTTAATATTGCCGCGCACGAACTGAGGACGCCCATCCAGCCCATCATTGGTATGATTGACGTGCTGAAATACAGGCTCGACAGCGACGGCGATAATAACAGCAGCAAAAGCAATGGCAAGGACAAGGGCAAAGTCGAAGTGACAGGAGAACAACTTGCATTGATGGATAGAAACGCCAGGCGGCTTCAGAAACTGTCTGCCGAGATTCTGGATGCAACAAGAATTGAAAGCGGCACGCTCCGGCTGGACCGGGAAGCAATTGACATAAATGAAAAAGTAAAAGATGTGATTGAGGACGCCAAGAGCCTGATTCCCAAAGGCCAAAGCATAGACATACAGTTCAAGCCTGCCACGGACGAATCAGGCAATCCCATTCCGTTGCTCGTCGTGGCCGACAAACTAAGGATATTTGAAGTCATTTCAAATCTTGTCAGAAACGCGATCAAGTTTTCAGCCCAAGACGGAGGAACCATTACGATTGCAACCGAAAAGAAAGATGGTCAGGTAATGGTATCGGTCAAAGACCAAGGAACGGGAATAAGCGCTGAAATGCTTGCCAAGTTGTTCACAAAGTTTTCAACCGACAAGGAAAAGGGAGGCACAGGCCTTGGCCTCTTTATCGCCAAAAACATTGTCGAAGCTCACGGCGGCAGGATATGGGCGGAGAATAATAACACCATTAACAAGGGCGCAGAGAGAGCAAGGGGAGCAACCTTCGCCTTCACTTTGCCGATAGATAAACCATAGGCAGAGAGATATGTGCATATGAAAAGAAAATTCTTTATGGACGGAAGCATATATGAATACACGCAATAACAAGGTTGTTTTTTGGACATGGAGCAATTAGACACCAAGAGCATATTGATAGTTGATGACGAAAATGACATCTTGACAGTAATCGAACAGATGCTTGAAGAATTAAACATGACCGTAGATTCATTCACCGATCCAAAAAAAGCACTAGAGTCCTTTCGGGTTAATCCTACGAAATATGATCTCATAATCTCGGACTTTCGCATGCCGCAAATGTCCGGTCTTGATTTTATCTACAACATCAGGCAGATTAACCCGATGGTGAATATTGTTGTAATGTCGGCATTTGAGCCTACCAAGGGAGAGATAAATTCTGCTCGAAGTGAATTAAGAGTCAGCGAAATAATAACAAAGCCGTTTAATTCTGCCCAATTCCTAAACTTTGTTAGAAGGAATTTGGGCCCATAATTGAAAAGCTACTAATATTATTTTACCGGTTATCCTGCTGCCAGATTTTTTTCGCCCGGCTCTTGTCAAATATGAAAAACCGGTTGTGCCAGAAAAATGTCGCGGCCATGATGATGTAGCTTGCATTGTACAGGGGGTCCCAATGCCATATCAGGCCGTCAAGGCCGGCGGCGGTATAATACGCAAAGCCTGCATCGGCAACTGCAGCCATCGCAAGCGACGCTGAGAGCAGAGCCCAGGGGGTCAAGGTGAGCTTGCCTTTGCGAAAGTTTGCAAGAAGCAGGATGGAAGGTGCAAGAAGTATCCCGTCAAGTACCACGTACGCAAGGCTCAGTACAAGCGCAATCGGCCCCTCAACGCCTGGCGATGATGCGCCGATTATCACCATGCAGGTGTATACGACAAATGCAGACGTGACGGCCACTGTTGCGGCAAGCGCTTTTCTGCTTGCTGCAAAGAACCGGTAGGTCTTGAGCAGGTGGTAAGCCATCGGTCCGTAGCCGGCCATCCATAGCGCATCGGCAGGCGACGGGTAGGGCACTTCTATCCCTGTACCAAGCTCATAGTACGTCCACAAGAGCTCTGCGGCAAACCACAGCGCAAGCCCGGCCGTAAACGCGACGGTGGTCCTGCCGTACAGGCCGCCGGTGCCCTGCCGGAGTGACGCGACGAGCGCCATGGTAAGGGCTGTGCCAGCGCTGATGTTTATCGTCCAGTTGGAGAAAAGTGGGCGCAAGTCGTCGCCTGAAAACACTATGAATAGCGTCGTGACGATCACCGCGACTGCAATAGTCACCAAAAGCTTCTCGCGCACCAATGCAGGGTTAAAGGCGCTTCGCTCTTGCAACTAGTGCGCCACCTTTTGCGCGACTTCAAGCACCTTTAGCACATTGTCAAGCGCAGAAGCGTGCGAGTCGAAATCGACGTTCAGCTTGAGCTCAAGAGCCATCGAGCGGGCTACAATGTCCATGACAATGTCTGCCCCGCCACCCATCATGTCTTGAAGGCCCGCATAGAACTTGCGTACGTCAAAGGCATCAGGAGTCATCTGCACGCCGGCATTGCTGAGATGCCACACGAGCGACTGCATGGTCGGCTCGCCGAGCGTCAAAAGCGCGTTCCTAGCGCAC
>NZ_CAMLDP010000121.1 GCF_946478925.1 uncultured Nitrososphaera sp.
TTTATCTCGAGTTGCTATGATCGTGACTCGATCTTTTTCGCTAGCCATGCTTTCTAACCCTAGCCCACGGTGCCACGGAAGCACCACGGCTTCCCTTATATGGTTCGTCGTCGTCAGCTTCGATTAGGTTATCATCACGACGATAGCGATGTTGGCGTTCTGGATGAGCCCCACAAATTTTACATCAAGGATCGGTCTGGCTGCATCAACTTTGTTAGCGGCAGTCGCAGCACACTTGGCTGCGGCAAATCAGCTACCGCCTATAGGCTATCTGACTCTCATGGATAAGGTTATGATTGTTGCATATGCGCTGTTTCTGAACAACCTCGTGTCTATGGTGCTGCAGATGCGATTAGTGGACCACAAGAAGGAGGAGCAGGCGGCAAAAGTCAATGCGAAGATGCGTAAGTTAATGCCAGTAATCGTTGGCATCATATTGGTAGTGTTGGTCCCGTTTGACTTGAGACTAGTGTAAAATAGTCGCATATTTAGATAATATCAATACAAGTACTCAAAGCAAGACTAACGAAGAAAGGCAGGGCGGGCAGTCCCAATCATTCTGCATGTAATAGCAAGGCCTCATGTCTCTCGTTTTCTAGGCGCAGGCCATAGCTCGCTTCAAAAACGTGATATCGTACAGACTTTCACAGTCGTTACATTTCCAAATTACAGTCCTTCCACTATCGTCATTGAGTTCGGAGATGAGTTCTGTCAGACATTGCGGACACGTTACCATAGATTATCTTGCTTTGATCGAATAAATGAGATACTGTTACAACGGCCGACTATGGTTGCGGCTGCGCATCCAGTCACGCGAGCCAAGGCAGGATTTGCCGTTGCCGAGCGGGACTTACACTTAGCACGCTGTCATTTCGGTGGAGATATGACCAAAACACCTGTTAGCAACAAAGCCGCTAGCAATGCTGCTGCAAGCCCAATTACTGAAGCTACAAAGATTTTCCATCGCCTCACAGCTAAATAGTGTGAACTGCGGATTAGAGTATATCGGCAATTAGAGTAAACCGGTACGAATAGCACGACACGATAATGGCCATGCAACGCTATTTGCATGGCAAGATATTGAGGCATTAGCGTAGAAGTAAAAATATTGTGTTATTTTCCTAAAAGTGACATATTATGTTAGAAACATATTTCTAGAATTTTGACAATCTACCCGTATGCGGACTAACAACCAAACAAGATTTTACAACTTAACGACACACCCGACATCGCTCAGGTGAGATCGGTGTCTACAGATACCCTTCTAACAGAAATAATGAAGGTGGGTAAGGAAGTGATCTCCGCACTCTTCATCGAAGACGGACAGCTCAAAACTTGGAGGGGCCGGCAGGGTGTGATGTTGCCCCCCGAGGACAAAATCAAAGATTTGCTATTCCAGCGAGTTTTGATAAATTCGCTTCTGAATCTTAGAAAAGAGTACGTTGGGAAAATGCATTTTAGCCTGACTCGGCATGACCTGCAGGACGTGCTGCACTTTAGCTGGACAATCGCAAATAAGGAGATCATCGTGTTGGTTTCTTTATTCAAATCACCTAACCCCTTTACAATTATCGAAAAGCTCCAAAGTTTGATTCTCCACTGGAGATCAAATTACGAGATTTAGACTCCTTTTGTTCAATATCTCGATTTCCGTTGGGGATAAGACTAGCGCCCGAATCCAGACCTCTCTTTTTTATTACGTGAACAGTATGTCACACAAACAAAGTCGATTCCATACCGTTAGACTTCGTACTGAATTATACCAAGAGCTCAAAGCAAGAGCTCCGAGTCCTTATGCTAGCATGAGCGACATTGTGTATCAGGTCCTTCATTCCAAAGAGGGCAAGAGCTAGAATGACTGGGATTGACGATGCCTATAAGAAATATCAACAGGTCAATTTGCAAAAGCAAGCTGAGGCTATTCGTACCGGTCAGTCACAAACCATAACTTCAAACGATATTGGTCCTATACGTTCTGAGTCTGCAAGTGATCGAGAGGCTGCAATGAAAGATGAAGCCACTCGCAAGATTGCGACAAATGCCTACGTGCGGGCACAAAATGACGCAATGGCTGAAGCCCTCAGCACGGGCAAGCCTGTTGAGCTGACGCAGTCTCGTGTTGCCGCTGCAAAAGAGAAAGTTTTGGACAGTTACACGACGTCACGCACCCCAGACATAACGATCATCGGACCCGGCGGGAAGAATGTGATCCCCGGCACTCGCACTATAAGCGTGCCGGTCGGTGAGAATGAGGCTCGCTCCAAAGCCCTCAATGCCGCTTATAGCGACTATCAGCGGCAGAATCTTGGACTTCAAAAAAAGTATCTCGATCAGCGGGCGAATACTGCACAGGGTGCGAAGAACAATCCTGCCGTCACATACACTAAACACTATACTGTCGCTCTGGAAGATAGGCTTAGTGGCGGACCTTACAACTATTCTGTAAATCTCAATGACAGTCTGAGCGCCAACAAACAAGAGACCCAGGAGCAAAAGAAGCCGGCGAACCCGATTGACGATTTGTACGCCGGCACAATCGGTGCAGTCGGCCAGTTTCTATCGGGCGGCATGAGGGCGTTTTATGAAAAGATCGGTTACAAAGACGTGGGTGAAAGGGGCGCAAGGCATTTTGAGGATTTGCTTGGCATCGACAGAAAGAATCCATCTGTTGGTGCTGGTGGTTTGATTATCGGAGCTGGCACCGGTGCGCTTGCCACAGCTAGCGGTGATAGCGAAAGGGCCAAGAAAGAACAGGAAAATGTAGAGTATGCCAAGCAATATGCGACCGAGCATCCCATTGGTTTTGCTGCTGCGACGGCAATCGACGTACTGCCGGCAATATTTGGCGCACGATTAGGTAAGGGTGGATCAGTTGAACCTACTCTACCAAAGCCTGCATCCTCTAAATTCATTCAACGAGCATTTGCAGATGAGGCTCCTCTATCATCAAAGCCGGCTGAGCCTCCTGTCGATAACGTCTCGTTTGTTGAGATCAAACCAATAGCATCAAAGCCAATTGGAAGCACATCGTTTGAGAACAATCCAGTTATTCTAAGCGGTGGCCTCGTAAAGAATATCGAGATACCTGCAACAGCCAAGCCGTTTACAAACGAGAGCATAAACCTTGGAACTGGCAGTGGTAGGTTGACACAAATTCCTCCCTTTGAGAACGTTACGGTCGATCTCGGCAAATCATCCTCGACAGGACTAGGGAGTGGATTAACTGGAGGCGGCGGAAAACCTTCTACCGGGACAGGTCCAAAGTTTACTCCGACACAAAACATAAAGCCCGAGGACTTTGGATTTAAAGAGTCAAAAGGCAGCGACGGGACGGTCACATTGCAAAAGCTGGAGGACCTCACGACTGTTGCAAAACCAAAACCTCAAGAAACAAAAGTGCAACCAAAAGCGAGCCCTGCGGAAAATATTCCACAGCAATCAGACAAGCTGCGGAATCTCTTAGGTATACCGACTACCACGGCGAAGCCAAAGCCTCGAATATCAAAGAGCAAGCCGGCAGACGTTGCCGCACTGCAGTCTTTGATCAATCCGGTAATTCAAACCACTGGCCAGAAACGCAAACAGAAGGTCCAAGAGAAAACAGAGACTGTGCAACTTCTACAAGCGCAGGAAGCAACAACATCTACATCGCAACAGGCTCAGGACCTTGGCATATCTCTTGCTGTTCGGCAAACGGCACTGATGGATATTCAGAGCCGTGCCAAGACGAAGCAGAAAAGCACAATGTCAGGCTTTTCGCAAACAGGCCAGCGGCAAAATACTGCGCCAACACTCGACGTCCTGCGCATTCCGGGACAAGGAAGCCGAGTGACAACCAAAACTATACCGACATTCACGCCGGGGCAAGTTACCGACATAATCAGGATGCCGCCGCCGGGCAAGCCACCCGGCCGCACACCACCGCCACCGCCTCCCATTCCAAAACTAGAAGGCGGAGGGCTTGGGT
>NZ_CAMLDP010000122.1 GCF_946478925.1 uncultured Nitrososphaera sp.
TGCATCGAGCCCGAGTCGGTCATCTCTGCCCAGCACCGGCCGCTGTCTAGGAATTCCACGACGTGAGCGTACTCTTTCCACAGAGGCGTCATCAAGAATTTATCCTTGTGCGACTCGGCGAGGTCTTGCAGTTTCTTTTCAAGGCCGTACTGCCTTAGCGCCGAAGCAGTCGCGTTGAGCATCACGAGGACTACTTTGTTGTCGGTGCGCTCGACAATGTCGACAAGCCCGCCGATTATGGATGTGAAACGTCGCTCGGTCAGGTTCTCCCGCCTGTGTATGTCCATCCTTATCCACTCGTCCTTTTCCAGCTGCGGATATACAGAAAAGATGCTCTGGCCCGGGCGCTCCTTGCGTTTTTGGTGTATCGCGTCAACTACTGAATTTCCAACTACGTGCACAAACTCTTCCGGATACCCTTCCCTTACCAGGTTGTCCTTGTTTAGCTGCGTCGGCGCAAAAAAGAACTGCGTGCCGGCGGAGCATATCCATGTGTCTATCTGCTCGGGAAACGGCTCCTCCCTTGCGAGGAACCACCTGCCCTCAAACTGGCTGTGCACGAGGTCGCGCAACGCCTTTTTCGTCGGCTCTTTTGCCGGCGATAGATGCTTCATCATCTCCGGGCCCATCGAGCGCAGGCCGGCCTCGTTCTGGCCCACCTTCTTGCCCATGCCAAATACCCATGCAAGCGGGGCGATGCCGGCGACAAGCGTGTCACCGTGCACGATGGGGAGCATAGACTCGTTGTTAAAGTTCTTGCTGCAGTACCGGCCAAAGTAGCCGAACTTTAATATCAACTCGCTTGCCTTTTCCATAAGGTCGCCGCGTATCTGCAAGTTGCAGCCTACAAAGTCGTTCAGGTTAAACTCGTGCATCCCAAAGCCGAGCACGTCGTCAAAATGCTGGCCCGTGTTTATCACAAAGGAAGGCACGTTTTCCTTGGCGGCTTCAACCATCAGCGGGGCCTGCTTGTAAAAGTCTGGCTTTGTCCCTGTCACGACGGCAAGTATTGGGCTCTTTTGTTTTCTTGCCTGCTCAAACACGATGGAAAGGTTGCCGGATATTTTTATCGGGAGCAGGTCCCGCGATACGTCAAGCTCGGCACCTTCTTTACCTTTCAACGGAGATCATCCAGGTTGCCGGCAGACCTGCTCTTCTTTGACACTAGTGCCAGGTAAGCGCCTATCCCGACCACGCCGGCCCCGGCGGCCATAAACACGTACGGCACCGCGCTTACTCCCCCGCCCACCAGGTACTGCCGGTGTATATTTGGGAGCAGGCCGGACGCCCCAATCATGCCGGCAAGCATTATCGCGCCTGACGCTATCAACAAGAGGCCCGCAGGCTTGTTGCCGGTCGTCCTGGACATGGCAAACACGACGCCGGCAAGGACCACCGCCGGCGCGGCCGATATAGACACTTCCTGCACGAGCAGGCCGGCAGGGTCGATTATCTTGCTTGGGTCAGCGCCCTGAGTAATCAAAAAGTTGTAAAATGAGAGAAGTATCGTCACGAACATTGCAGACAGCCCGATTGAGCCCAGAGCTATCCAGGTCTCGAGTTTCATGGCGGTTTATTTTCAGCAGTTGGTAATTAAATGATTGGTTTTTTGGCGGCCTCTGCCACTACTACGTGATGCCGACCAAGCCGGCAAGCTCTTTTCTACATGCAGAGCCGAGGATTTCAGCCGCCTTTTCCGGCTTGACGTTGTTCACATAGACACCAAAGCCCCGCTCTAGGCCCGACCACGTCGTCAGTTGTGGGTAGACCTCTATGTGCCAGTGGATCTGCCGGCTGTTCTTTTTCTCCGGCGACAGGTGGAAGACTAGGTTGAACGGCGCGTCCTTTAGCGCCTTTGACATGCCGCCGAGGGTCGCACGCATAATAAGCGCAAGGTCGTTTATCTCCTTCTGCGTTATCTTTGAAAACGAGGTGATGTGCCTCTTTGGGTATATCCAGAACTCGTACGGGTACGTCGGCGCCCACGGGCAGAAGGCTAGAAAGCTGTCTGTGGCAAGTATCTGCCGCGGTCCGCTGGACTCTACTGAAATCATGTTGCACGCCGGGCAGTTGCCGTTTTCGTTCATGAACCTGTGCGAGCCTTCCGCTTCAAGCTCTATCGCGGGGGGAATCGAAGAGAAGGTGACGATGTTGAGATGCGGGTGCGGCACCTGCGCGCCCGCGCCGGCCCCGCTGTTGACGTAAATCGATACATAGGTCACGCTCTTTTGCGTGTACAGCCACCTGACGCGGTCCTGGATTACTACAAGGACGTTGCCCCACTGCTCAACTGACATCTGCGGCAGGCTCTGCTTGTGGTCCGGCGTGGCGACCACTATCTGGTGGTAGCCGTATGCTGGCTCGCTGTAGAGCGGCTTGTCGCTGTAGCTTGCGGCGGCGGTTGTAGTGACGACCGGGTTCTTGCTTTCAAACACCCTGACGGACCAGTCGTCGATTATGCTGTCCTCGCTGTCCGACAGGCGCTGGAGCATACCGTCCTTCACTACAAGTGCAAGGAGCGCCGGCGAGGTCATCGACTCGTTGCCGGGACAGTACGGGCACTTGTCATGTTGCTTTTCGTCCTGCTGTTGTTCCGCAAGAGAAGAAGAGTCTGGGACGAGGACAAACCTGTCCAGAACATAGTCTTTGCGCAGCTCCCTCATGTGCCCGGAAAAATGCTCCCCACACTTTTAATTAAAGGTTCTGCACGCTAGTCGCCCAGCGCGAATTCAAGCGCCTTTGCGCAGCGTGCGCAGATGTACGTCCCGCGCTGTACAATCCCAAAATCCTCCGTCCTGTTGCCTTCGTCGTCCACGACTGCCTTGCCGCAGAACCTGCATAGCAGCTCCAACAAAGATCATGCGCCAAGGTTTCTAATAACAGCAACGCTTTTTTCCGCACCTGCCAAGGACATAGCATATGCCACTTGACGGCGACATCAAGAGCATCATAGAGGCTGCCATCCAAAGCGACCTGCAGGCGCCCAGGGTCCCAAAGAGCAGGGTGCCAAAGCTGAAAAAGGTGTGGAAGTGCACCAGCGCGTACGACTTTTTGTATGGCCAGAGGGCGGGCTATTACACCGGCCTTGCAGAAGGGCTCGTGCTCGAAAGGCACAGGCGCCAATTGACGCAGGAAGAGCAGGACGAGGTGTTTGCGACAATCGAGCCGCACACAAAGAACCTCCGCAGGTATTTTGCTTATTACAAAAAGCCCGCAAAACGAGGGAAAAAGAAAAAATAAATTGACGCGTCGTGTCCATGCCAGCATGAGAAAAGACGGCGTTGTTAAAATTGTCTACGTGCTCCTTGACGGCGTCGGTGACCTGCCGCACTCGGCTCTGAACGACCTTACACCGCTTGAAGCTGCTTACACGCCAAACCTCGACGCCCTTGCAAGGAACGGCGCGATGGGCCGCGTGATAACCGTCGGAAAGGGAATCGCGCCGCAGTCTGACATCGCCGTCTTTAACATGCTAGGCTACAGCTTTCGCAAGGGTGGCTACGTCGGCCGCGGGGTAATAGAGTCAATCGGCTGCGGCATCGACTTTCGCGACGGCGACCTTGCGCTGCGGGGCAACTTTGCGACCGTCGACGACAAGAACAAGATTACAGACAGGCGTGCCGGCAGGGTCATCACAAAAGAGGAAGCAGCCGCAGTATGCAAGACCCTCGTCGACAGGATAAAGTTCAGCGACAAGGATGCCTCAATAGCGCTCGTCCCCACCGTGGCGCACCGCGTGGTGATAAGGATACACCACAGCAAGATAAAGATGTCAGACAAGATAACGAATACTGACCCTGCTTACGACAAGGTGGAAGGCATGGGAGTGGCCAAGGCCACGTCCGACGACATTTACGTCCAAGAGGCCAAGCCGCAGGACGACAGCAAGGAAGCCGAAATGGCTGCAAAGCTAGTAAACGAGTTTACAGAGCAGACGATAAAGATACTGCGCGACCA
>NZ_CAMLDP010000123.1 GCF_946478925.1 uncultured Nitrososphaera sp.
TGGCTTGCAAGCCAGGCTGCCGGCGGGTACGTGTCTTATGACTCCAAGACAGGCAAGTACACGCTTTCAGAGGAGCAGGCGATAGCGCTTGCGCAGGAAGGGAGCCCGGCGTTCATGCAGGGAGGATTCCAGATAATGGCGTCGCTTTTCAAAGACGAGCAAAAGATAATCGAGGCGATGAGGACCGGGAAGGGCCTTTCGTGGGGCGACCACGAAAAATGCTTGTTTGAGGGCACCGAGCGCTTTTTCAGGCCGGCGTACAACGCAAACCTTGTCAAGAGCTGGATACCAGCGCTTGAGGGAGTCGAGGCCAAGCTGAAAAAGGGAGCCAAGATGGCAGACGTCGGCTGCGGCCACGGCGCGTCGACGATACTCCTGGCGAAGGCTTTTCCAAACTCCAGGTTCTACGGGTTTGACTACCACGAGCCCTCAATTGAATGGGCGAAAAAGCAGGCAGAGAAGGAAGGAGTCGCAGACAGAGTGACATTCCAGGTCGCAAAATCCACGGACTTTCCCGGCGACGACTATGACGTGGTCGCGTTCTTTGACTGCCTGCACGACATGGTTGACCCATACGGCGCAGCCGCCCACACGTACAGGGCGCTCAAGAAAAAAGACGGCACGATGTTCATAGTCGAGCCGTACGCCGAAGACAGGCTGGAGGACAACCTCAACCCGCTTGGCAGGTTGTTCTACTCTGCGTCGACCGTGATATGCGTGCCGGCATCGCTTGCGCAGGGCGGGCCGGGGCTCGGCGCGCAGGCAGGCGAGAAAAAGATGCGCGAGGTCGCCGAAAAGGGCGGCTTTACGAGGTTCAGGCGCGCGACTCGGAGCCCAGTGAACCTGGTGTACGAGGCCAGGCCATAGGTCTAGATCCTGGACCTTGGCAGGTTCCAGTTGTACTTCATCGCAAGCACGCGAAGGCCGGTGACAAGCGCGATGCACGGTATGGCGGCAATGTCAACGTTGATGCCGGCCGCAAGCATCCCAAAGAACGCGACCACGCCGGCAAAGCTTGCGGACGCGTACAGCTCTTTGACAAACACGATGGGCACCTCGTTTACGAAAACGTCGCGCAGTATCCCGCCTCCAACCGCCGTCACGATGCCTGCAAACGCCATCGCAAGAAAGTTCAGCCCAAACACGCTGTAGGCAAACGACGCGCCGATAATGGTAAAGACGCCGAGGCCGACTGCGTCGAATTTCAGGATGAGCCCCTCGTAGTGCTTGAACGACCGGTAGAGGAAAAAGATGGCGACTGCCATCCCTATCGTTATTGCGACGTAGAGCGGGTTTGTAATTGCGACCGGCGGTATCCTGCCAAATATCACGTCGCGGAGCACGCCTCCAGCAACTCCGGTTATCGTGGCAAGTATGATTATACCTACAATGTCTGACTTGTGCTCGACTGCCTTGAACGCGCCAGTGGCCGCAAACGCAGCAGTGCCAATAAGGTCGAGGAACTGGATGAGCAGGGGCACGGAAAGGCCGGGGTCCGCCAAGGCCGGCTAGCTCTGCGCAGGCATTGATTTGAAACTATCGGTATGCAGGGAGGTTCATAACGTTTTAAACCAGCAGGTGGCAAGTTTTACCAACAAAACATGAGCAGCGCGATTGCCAAGCCGATATACTTCTTTGACGAGGCTGACGGCAAGAACAGGGCGCTCCTTGGAGGCAAGGGCGCCGGCCTTGCAGAAATGACGAAACTGGGCCTGCCGGTCCCGCCCGGATTCATAATCACGACTGACATTTGCGAGAAATTCTACGAGGCAGGTAGGCGCCTGCCCGACGGCCTGATGGACGAGGTGCGAAAATCCATCCGGCGCCTTGAGGCAATCACCGGCAAGAAATTCGGCGACGCAAAAAACCCACTCCTTGTCTCTGTCCGGTCCGGCGCGCCAGTGTCAATGCCGGGCATGATGGACACTATACTCAACCTCGGCCTCAACGACCAGACGGTTGAGGGCCTTGCCGCACAGAGCGGCGACATCAGGTTTGCGCTTGACGCCTACAGGCGCTTTATCCAGATGTTTGGCAAGATCGTGCTTGGCGCAGACGACAGGCAGTTTGAAAAGGCACTTCTTGCGGCAAACAATGGCACAGCACCTCCTGACGAAAAGACGCTGCGCAAGGTAATCGCGTCGTTCCGCTCGCTGTGCGAGGCGACGGGCAAGAGGTTCCCGGACGACCCGTACAAGCAGATAGAGTTTGCAATCGACGCGGTGTTCACCTCGTGGACCGGCAAGCGCGCGGTGGAATACCGCAGGCAGTACGGCATCACGCCGGACATGGCAAACGGCACGGCAGTCACCGTGGTGGCAATGGTGTTTGGCAACATGGGCCGCGACAGCGCGACAGGCGTCGTGTTCACGCGCAACCCCGAGACGGGCGAGAAAAAGCTCTATGGCGACTACCTTGTGAACGCGCAGGGAGAGGACGTGGTGTCGGGCAAGGCAAACCCGAGCCACATCGACCAGATGGAAGGCGAGATGCCGCAGGCGTTTGGCGAGCTGAACCAGGTCTGCCAAAAGCTTGAGGACCATTTCAGGGAGTGCCAGGACGTCGAGTTTACAGTCGAGCGGGGCAGGCTGTACATCCTACAGACAAGGACCGCCAAGATGAGCGCGGGTGCAAGCGTCAAGACGTCGGTTGACATGTACCATGAGGGACTCATCAACAAGGTTGAGGCGCTGCAGCGCATTGATCCGGAGGGCTTGGAGCAGATACTCTACCCGAGGATTGACAGCCACCGCGTCAAGCAAAAGCCGGTGGCAACCGGCGTCGCGGCGTCGCCGGGTGCGGCAAGCGGCATCGCGGTTTTCGACGTAGCAAAGGCGGAGGCCATGGGCAAGCGGGGCGAAAAGGTGGTGCTGATAAGAGAGGACACGAAACCTGACGACGTGCCGGCGTTCTTCCAGTCAGTCGGCATACTGACCACGAGAGGCGGCAAAACGTCACATGCGGCGGTGGTCGCAAGGGGCATGGGCAAACCGTGCGTCGTCGGCTGCTCGCAGATAGAGATAGACCCCGAAGGCGCAAGCTTTTCCGTCGCAGGCAGGGTGGCAGTCACTGAAGGCCAAAAGATAACAATCGACGGCTCGACCGGCAGAGTGTATACAGTTGAAGTGCCTACGGTAGCGCCCGAGATAACGTCCGAGTTCAAGGAGATACTGCAGTGGTCGGCCGAGATGAAGGCGATAAGGATTCGCGCAAACGCTGACACGCCCGAGAGCGCGACGCTTGCGCGCAAGTATGGTGCAGAGGGCATCGGGCTGTGCAGGACCGAGCGCATGTTCAACCAGCACGACAGGATCGCGCTCTTTACAAAGATGGTCATGGCCGAGACGGAGCAAGAACGCGAAAAGGCACTCGCAGAGCTTGAACGCCTGCAAAAGTCCGATTTCAAGGCGATCTTTAAGGAGATGCAGGGCTTGCCTGTGACAATCAGGCTCCTTGACCCGCCGCTGCACGAGTTCCTCCCGAAAGAGGAAGACCTCATGATGCAGATTTTCGAGCTAAAGTCGGAGGGCGGCCACAAGGCGGAAGCAGAAATGCTAAAGCGCGAAAAGATGCTCAGGCGAGTGCGCGAGCTCTCCGAGATAAACCCGATGCTTGGCCACAGGGGCGTCAGGGTCGGAATAACGTTTCCCGAGATATATGAGATGCAGATACGGGCGGTGTGTGAGGCGGCGGCGGACCTCACGAAGGAGGGGGTGAAGGTAGAGTCTCAGATAATGGTGCCGCAGGTAGCGACTGTCAACGAGCTTGCGACCGTCAGGCACATGTTCGAGTCTGTAAAACGCGAGGCCGAGCACAGGCACAAGATTAAACTGAAAATAGTCTTTGGCAGCATGATCGAAGTTGTCAGGTCGTGCCTCGTGG
>NZ_CAMLDP010000124.1 GCF_946478925.1 uncultured Nitrososphaera sp.
TGGCCATTTTACGACTTTACTCGTGATAGTGAGCGTATTATAGCTTGGGTGACTCAAGGCAGTAGTTATGACTAAGTAGTTGCCTTTATTGGATACTATTTGCTATTACCAAGTCAATAGCACACCGATTACTATTGCCGATTGCAACATAATGTGGAGCGGATATGATATCTTGTGTTTTTTGCGTACGTAATTCACGTCATCCAGCTTTTTCAGCACCTTGAGTATGTTGACTGCCGCAAGGGAAGATACAAAACTCACCGCAATTGCCGAGGCGAGGCCTACAACGCCGAGACCATGGAACAGCCATGAAGCCGCTATCATCCCTGTTGCCAGCACAATTGCCATCTTGACCGTGTTTTCCCTTCCTATCACGATAGGTATGGTTCGTCTTCCTGCAGCCTTGTCGCCTGCTATATCGCCCATATCATTAAAAGGCGAGGTAATGAAGATCATGGTTCCAAGCATAAGAACCATGTATGCAGGCACGAACAGGTTGGCACCTGAGAGGTCCAGACCAAACATCGATGTTGCGCCGAGGAGTGCGCAGAGCATCATTGCAAGCGCTATTGACAGCGTCTTTACTACAAACCTGTCCTTGAACGAGATCTTTGGTGCGGAATACATCAAGCCTATGGCAGCTATCACGAGTGCAATTACCGCGCTTACCGGGTTGAACGTGAGGCTTGCAAGTAGTATGCCCGTGCCATTAGTGAGGCCTACAAAAGCCCACACCTGTCTTTTTGACACCTGGCCCGTGGGTATCGGGCGCTTTTTGCCGTTGGCCTTGTCCAGATCGGCATCAACCAGGTCGTTCAGCACGTACATGCCCACTATTATCGCGAATGAAACGAGGGGCAACGGCAAGGTTCTCGCGACAAATACCAGCGCGTCAATTTGCGAAGCCGCCGCAACTGTGCCTTGTGGTATGCAAAATAATCCTGCCAAGGTGGCAAGAGCATAGATTAGGCCCCATTTTTTCCGAGACTGGAAGAGAATCAGTTGTGAACGAAGGAACGATGTCTGTTTAACCTGTTTACCAGTCTTTTGGTTTTGTATTGTTGAAAGAACTGACATTAAAAGGGTGCGACAGAGTATTGCGATATTACTTTTTTTTACAAAAAGTGTCCAAAAATGGCTACTTTCTGGGGTAGATTGTGGGCCGGACGGACCTTTGAAGCTACTTACTCATTTGTAATTCTGTGTTTAATTGATAATCCGGCGGGGTGCCCTAGCCAATGAAACCTAAAAGCAGCTATCTAGCGTTCTCTGACACTTGCCAGCAGATGAGGCATGATGGCGTCCTTGGACAGCAGGTCAAAGTAAGTTATGAACCGCTGGGCCATGTACGTATCGTCGTAGACAGATAGAGCTATTGTAAACTGTTCGGGACTCGAGTAGTTGACTGTCTCATAGACGACCTGGATGCCGTCAATCACCATGAAGCTTATTGGAACCTCTTTTCTCTTTAGATCAAAGCGTGGCGACCTTATCATTTCATTCACCTTTTCAAAGGTTTCCTTATTGGGTGGCGTTCTGAGAATCGCATTAAGTCTGTTTTCGAGACTTATCTGCTCGGGATTACTGTCAAGTATGTGTAGCTTGACGCCTTGGGCAAATTTCTCGACCAGTTTGGCCGCGACGTGAGGATCGTGATACCTTGAGGCAAAGTAGACCTCGCCGTGCGCATTATCAAGAACTTTGATTGCCTCGTTGATGAGGCCGTTAAAGTCCTTGATGATTGTAAAGCCGGAAAGGTGCGTCGCATTGACGATGCCCTTGAGGTTGCTGCTCTGGATTATCTCCTTGATGACCATCTCTTTCTGGTGCGAGGGAAAGTCCTCCCTTGCCTTCAGGATGTCTATTGCCTTGAGATTCCAATAGTTGGATAGTATGTTGTCCATCGTCTTGATGTGGCTGTTGTAGACGAGGGATCCAAGAGTAGTTGTCCTGTAGAATGCGTCGCGCTTCTCAACCAGGCCGGCGTCGCGGAGGCGCTTGAGCCTGACGTAAAACTGCTTTTTGCTCAGATTGCCTATGTAACTGGTTGACGAAGCCTTGAAACCGGAATAAGCCATCTTTAGAATGGTACTAGAATGCCTGTCAGCTAAGATGGAGAAAACCTGATCTGTAGTGACGGATTCTGACATATTCGCATCGGATTACTCCGCGTCCTATTTAAGTATTCGATAATTGTCTTGTATTGGATAATTCTATAATATTATCTTGATACTCAAACGTCGACGTGCGCCGCAGGTGACCTTTAACTAGTTCCATAATCTTGTTACCCATGTAGTGCAGGCGGGGGGCGGAAAGGGACCTATTGAAGAGATAGGCGAAAAGATAGATGGCCTGAACAGGATTCCCCTTAAACTCAGTGTCATAGCTGCGATAAGTCTTGCCAGCTTTTTTGTGTACTACGACGTGTCAAACTACGCCTACATTTCTCCCGTGCTAAGAAACGTCTGGGGCGTCACCGACGCAGAAATAGCCGCCGGCGCTTCTCTCACAATCGTGGGCTATTTGATAGGCGCGGTATTGATAACAATACTTTCCGATTCCAAGGGAAGAAAAACTGCATTCATAGTCTCAATACTCCTGCTGGGAGTAGGCTCGATATTGGCGGCGCTGTCGCAGAACATGACCCATCTGATGGTCTTCCGGCTCATAACCGGGGCCGGCATAGGCTCCGAGCTTGCAATAGTAAGCGTGTACATCGCAGAAATGTCTCCCAAGGCAAAGAGAGGAAAATACACTTCATTTCTGGCAATTCTCGGATGGATGGGCCTGACCTCTTCAGGCCCGATCTCGTTGGCGCTGCTTCAGGGACATTCTGCTGGAATCGAAGGTTGGAGGGTAGTGCTTGGGCTAGCCGGCATTGTCGCCCTGGTCTCCCTGCCTTTCAGGCTCCGGATGCCAGAGTCTCCCAGATGGCTGGTGTCAAAAGGCAGATTGCAGGAAACAAACGACATCCTGCAATCAATAGGTGCTGCCAAGCTAGAGTCCACTGCGTCGAGTGAAAGGAAAGCTCGCGATTTCAAGTTCCTCAAAAACAAAACCTCTCTTTCGCGTATTGTTTTTCTCGTAGCCGTCTGGTTCTTGGTGTACATTCCAATATACTCCGCATTGTTGCTAGTGGTGGCATACGTCAATCAGGGATATACCATATCAGAATCAATATCTATTACCCTGCTAAGTGGCACGGGCTTTGTGGCGGGCGGAATAGCGGCTATGCTGTTTGGGGACAGGATTGAGAGGAAATACCAGGTTGCCACGGCCAGCGTCATTCTGAGCATCGGGTTTATCCTCAGAGGTCTGCTCGTCCATGATTTTGCCGGCCTGGTGCTCGCCGGATTCATTGCATTTTTCGCAAATGCGTGGGTCATTACGGCCCTCTTGACGTACACTGCAGAGAACTTTCCAACCCGTATCCGGTCTTCTGCAACAGGAATCGTGGAAGGCAGTAGCAGGGGCATCGCAGCCGTATCGCCATTCATCTTTATTGCACTTCAGCCGCAGGGATTCATGCCCCTTATGGTAGGGATTTCAATATTCTCTTTTGTCGCGGCATGCGTGATGCTTGTTTTTGGAATAAAGACCCGGGGCAAGCCTCTTGAGAAGATTGCGAATGATTCTCCATAGTGCAATATAGTCTATATAGAAATGCTTGATATGCCTGACAGCCTATCTCATATCCATGCTGGCGTCGACAACAAAGCTTGACGTTTTGAAATTAAGCCC
>NZ_CAMLDP010000125.1 GCF_946478925.1 uncultured Nitrososphaera sp.
AACAAGGCTGCGTGGTCTTGCTCGGTCAAGCGCAAGTAGCGCCGATACTCTATTTCCACAGCCTCCGGATTGAAACCGTGTTTTGCCAAAATCTCGGCGGGCTTTTGTCCCTTCGCAAAGGCGTCAAAGATTACCTTTACCGCTTCACTATCCAGTGGCGGAGCCGAGACACGGGCATTGTGTTCAACTTCCACCTTGACTTTGTCGGCTCTTGAGATCTTGTCAGCACCGGCGGCGCTACTGCCTTTTGGCAAAGGCGGACCCAATGTAACTGAAGTTTTCCTGCTTTTTGTAAGCACCATCTTGCTGTCGCCTTTGCGAAAGAGGGCCGTCTCTTTGTACACGTAGCCTACAGAGGTCCCAACTATGCGTGCTATCTCTTGTGGGGGAGTACCTCGTTCCAAAAGGCGAATGATTAGTTCTTTTTTGGTTTCATCAGCATCGGGTAATACTGGTTTGTCTGACATTGGCAAGGTAAGGTCAGGTCGAGTAAGGTCGGTAATAAACATTTTGATGAGACAGCCTTACTTCTTACCCTTCTAATCAACCTTACTTACCTTTCCGTCTTAATTGCACCGAATACGGCAAGGGCGGCAAAAAAACCTGCCAGCACTCCATCACCATAAAAATCACTCTGAAAAAGGCGAGGTCTCTGCTGTAGCGCTGAACAGGTAGGCGCGCTGTCGTACCCGTCTGACAGGCACTTTCGTGCGTTTCAGGATGCGGGGGGGCCTGTGATGCTGTTCGCATAAACAATGAGTGAGAGATAGAGAGAGTGCGCCTGTTCTAATCTTCTCCTCTTCCTCCTTTATCGCGCGTATCCGCAGAGAATTCACACAGAGGCGTTATAGTTGTTATCCATCGTTGTTATCCATCGTTGTCATCATCATTATCATCCTTTGTCCAAACGTACACACACATGTCATCAAGCCAGTTCAAGCCATCATACCTAAATACAGCGACCACTGATAACCGGTATACATCTTTATTGGGTGTAAAGAACAAAAAAGATACCAAAAAAAGAAACGCAGGTGCAAGACCTGATAACAACGGACCCGCAAAGCAAAGGGCAAAAAACAGGGCAGCTGCAAAATCACATGCAGTCGCGGTGAAGGCAGAAGAAGTAGAAAAAGGAATAGATGCAGCGGCGACAAAATCCGGCCACAGGAGTAGTAGTATCAGCAGCAAAGTCGGTTCTGTAATTTCTTACCAATCGAGTGGAAACGACAGCGGTGGTTGTTGTTGTGGTGGTGATGGAGGACGCGGCATCCCCAGGCTCGTAACCAGAATTGAGCGACTTGACAAAATACTGACTGTTTCAAAGGCGCTGAGAAGAAACAGCGGTCGTGTCAATGTAGAGGGAACGGTTGTGTCTGTTTCACCCCCATACAAGCTGGTTGTAAAGGCAGCCTGGAGGTGCAACGAATGCTGCTTTGAGGAGTGCAGACATGTCTTTGACCTGTTGCAGGCCCCAAAGAAACCCAAGAGGTGCTCGGCGTGTGGATCGGAGGAACTGACAGGGCAGCACCGGTATGTCAATGCCACATCGCTCCTGCTTCAAGATGACGGCATTAGCAGTAGTAGTAATAGCAGCTGTGACGTCAGAAACGCCAGGGATCAATCCCCAGACCCGACCGAGGCTGGATCCTCGTCCCCATCGCCGGCCACTCTTGACGTCTTGGATGTTATCGTATCATTTGAAAAAGAGGAGGAGGAGAATAAGAAGAAGGAGACATCATCTTGGCTGAAGGAGGGCCAGCGCATAAAGGTGATCGGGCACTTCCATGCGATCAAGCTCGGTGGCGGTAGCAGCGGCAGATTCTACCCTGTGGTTCTGGCACGCTCCGTAGAACACTTCCAAAGCGATCTGATCCGGATTACCGGAGCAGATGTTTCAGCCTTTGAAAGGTTTGCAGGCAGAGCACCGCTCTGGGGCACTGAAAAGTCAATGCTTCCCTCCTCCGTGCAGGAAGTGACAAACAGGCTGGCAAGACTTTTTGCACCAAACATAGTCGGCCATGACGACAAGAAGTTGGCGCTGTTGATTGCAATGGTAGGAGCGGAAGCACAGCCAAGCAACATCGGCAACGGCCACGACAGCAACGGCAGCCACTGCGGTAGCTACCAAGACGGTGGCGGGAAGGATGCTTCTGCAACTGCGACAACAGCAACAACAACGACAGCAACGGCAAGAAGAACGTGGAAGATAAAGAAGCAGGGAATAAAAGGCCGCATAAACGTGGTGATGGTAGGCCCGCCAGGAACCGGCAAGACACGGCTGGCAAGAGAGGCGGTAAAGGTTATCCCAAATTCAATGTTCGTCTCGAGGAATACAACTACTGGGAGGGCTCTTGCTGGAATCATCGAGAGAAGAAGGGGCGACGCGCAGGGTTACCACCACTACTACTATTCCCAATATGCGGCGCAGTATAATCATAATCATCACCATCATCAGCACACGCTGAAGCCTGGCCCCGTGCTCTTGGCGCAAAACGCCATTTGCGCGGTCAACGAGTTTGACAAGCTGTCTGTGTCCGACCAAGACTACCTCCTCGACGCAATGGACGAGGACGACGTCACCATCAACAAGTACGCAAGGCTTGCCACGGTGTCGTCACCAGCCACACTTATAGCAACGGCAAACCCAAGGGGCAGGGGCAGCAGTGGAAGCATCCACTGGATCGACAGTGCGGCAGCAGCAGTAGCGGGAAGAGTAGGCGGAGACGAAAAGAGGAAGTTGAGTCTGGACCAAATGCCATTTGAGCACAGGATGCTGGACAGGTTTGACATCTGGCTCGTTTTTAAGAACAAGTCAGAAACAGAGCAGCTGCGCGAGTTTGCATATGCCAAGGTAGCATACGACGAGAGGCACAGCAGCTGCCCCTCGGGCTACTACTACAGCAACGACTACACATTTTTGCGAAAGTACCTGATGTTTGCAAAAACAATTGTACCCCGTGTTACAGACGAGGCCAAGTCGATCCTTGTAGAGACGTTTGTCCGCCTCAAGGGCGCTGCTCCAACCGTCATCACTACGCGAACGCTGGAGACGCTGTTTCGGGTGGCAAAGGCGTTCGCCAGGCTCTGCCTGCGCGACGCAGCAGCCGCAGAAATTGCGCGCCACGCGGCCAACTTTATCACTGAGATGTATGACAACTTTGACCTTGCCGCGGGGAGGGGAGGAGGGCAAGCGGGAGCATCCATAGCTGAAGCAGTAGCAGAAAACCCACAGGACGTTGCACACTACGAGACGATTGCTGTCATAAAGGAGGCGACAAGCAATAATCATTACAGCGACGCTGGAGGCAACGGAGGAGGAGGAAACCATGTCGGCGACGCGATTAGTAATAATGGCAGTGGTGCGGGTGGTTGTGGTGACTCTGCCAAGGAAAACTGCAGCATCTCCATCATAGAGGCGGTAAAAATCGCGTGCACCAGAAACGGACAGGTGCGAGCATACATTGGGCAGGACTTGAACCAGAACACCAACCGCAAGCTCAGACGGCTTGTTGAAAGGATTAGAGAGGTGGATGGCGACCGCATAGAAGTGGTACAGTCAAAGCCGATGAGGGTTCGCTGGAAGGGTGACAAAAATGTAAAGGGAGAGCGTTGTGATAATGACGACGAAAAATGCGGCGCTCGAGAAGAAGAAGGAGGAGGAGAGGGTGAAGGTGATGGGGGTGGTGGTGTTGCTACGGGCCGCGGCAC
>NZ_CAMLDP010000126.1 GCF_946478925.1 uncultured Nitrososphaera sp.
GGCTACCCTCTCACCGTGACAAAGATCTGCAGCCATTGCCACGAGCCAGTCAACTGGCAATGCAGCAAGTGCATGTACACCGACGACTCTGTCCACGGCCACGGGGGAGTGCAGGCAGTCCCTAAAGTGTCAGGGATTGCCGAAAGAGACCTTGTCCTAGAAAATTATGCGCAACATCTGCGCAGAATCTGCGCCTAAATCGTAGCCGTTGCACATTTGCGGTACGTTATATCGCATCTTAGAAAATACATACGGAGAAAGAAATGGCGCTCATCGAATCCAGGTACGAAAGCAAGCAGCAGGTGGCACTGTCCGTAAGGGACGTGTCAAAGACGTTTTCGTACAGCAACGGGACTTTCCAGACAAACAGGGTCCTGGACAAGATAAACCTCGACATAAGGGAGGGAGAGTTTGTGACGATTGTAGGGCCTTCCGGCTGCGGCAAGAGCACCCTTTTGAACATCATCTCCGGCCTGGACAGCCCAGACTCGGGCAGCATCCTGATGGACGGCGATGCCAAGCGCTCGACCGACGCAAACAGGATAGTGATATTCCAGGAAGGGGCGCTTTTTCCCTGGCTGTCTGTCCTTGACAACGTCGAGTTCGGCCTAAAGCTTGCCAACGTCCCAAAAGAAAAGCGGAGGGAGACTGCCAATTATTTCATAAACATGGTCCAGCTGTCGAAATTCGCCGACTCGTACGTCTACCAGCTGTCCGGCGGCATGAAGCAGAGGGTGGCAATAGCCCGCGCCCTTGCGCTGGACCCAAAGATCCTCCTGATGGACGAGCCCTTTGCGGCCCTTGACGTCCAGACCCGGGACATGCTCCACGCAGAACTGCTAAAGATCCACAAAGCGACAGGCAAGACGATGCTGTTTGTGACCCACAACATAAACGAGGCGATACTCCTCGGGACACGGGTCATCGTCCTCTCGCCTGCGCTTGGAAACATCAAAAGAGAGTTTATTATAGACACTCCACGCCCAAGGGACGTTGACAGCCCGGAGATGGCGGCGGTCAAGAGACAGGTCTTGAAGGAGCTTGAACAGGACTTTCAACAACTTAAAACCAGTGGAGTAACATTTCCAACTTGCTAAAAGGATACAGCTACAAGGTAAAAAACGGCAGCGGCCGGAAAAAGCTCGACACGACTGACATTGCCAACACGGTTTTGATGCTGGCGGCGTTTGTCGGGATCTGGCAGCTTGTCTACCTGCTTGGAATATGGCCCAAGGAACTGCTGCCGGCTCCCGTTCAGGTCGCCTCCTCGCTGGTCGAGCTTGCGACGGACCTCTCGCTGCCTTTTGGGATAGGCATGACTCTGCTGAGGCTGGTGGCCGGCTTTGGAATATCTATCGGGATAGGCGGCGCCGTCGGCCTTGCCATGGTCAAGTTCACGGGCTTTGGCAAGACGATGAGCTCCTTTGCGGTCGGCCTCTTGACCTTTCCCAGCATTGCGTGGGTGCCGTTTTCCATCCTGCTCATCGGCTTTAACGACTTTGGGATACTCTTTGTGCTGGTGATGGCCTCGGTGTTCTCGGTGATGATATCCACCTACAGCTCTATACGCAACGTGCCTCCGATATACATCCGCGCTGCAAAAAACATGGGCGCAAGCGGCTTTTCTCTGTTCAGGTACGTCATGATCCCAGCCGCGACCCCGTCGCTAATCCTGGGAATCAGGCAGGCGTGGTCTTTCGCCTGGCACGCGCTCATCGGGGCAGAGATGCTGATAGCGGTCTTTTACGGGCTGGGCCACGTGCTCAGCGTGGGCAGGGACTTTAACGACATGTCGCAGATAATCGCCATGATGATAACCATCTTTGCCATCGGCCTGCTCTTTGACCGGCTCGTGTTCATGAGGCTGGAGAACAAGGTCAGGGAAAAGTGGGGCCTTGACCAGCACAGCCAATAGCAGCATATGCCGCGATCCTCTTTATTATTTCTCTCACGTATCTCCCTTTCATGAATCCCAGGTCCGCTGCCAGGATAGGAGGCGCCGCGGCCGTAGCAGTCGCGATTGCCGTCGCGGTATGGATTGGCACGCAAAGAGTTGACGCCGCGCAGAGCAACGTCGCCATGCTTGGAACCGGCAAGGACGTGTCCAAAGTCGAGACATCGACGGTAGAATACTATAACAACACGTCGGGCTTTCTCGCCAAGCCGGCAGGCGACGGCAAGTATCCCGGCATCGTCATGCTACATGAATGGTGGGGTCTGAACGACAACATCAAGGAGATGGCCAGGCAGATGGCGTCGGAAGGGTACGTCGTTCTTGCGGCCGACCTGTACAAGGGTCAGGTGACGACTGCAAGCTCGCAGGCGCAGGTGCTTGCCACCGGCGTCAAGAACAACCCCGGCGAGGCGATAAAGAACCTGCAGGCCGCCGTCAGCTATTTGCGCAACAGCAGTTCGGTGGATGGCAAGATAGGCTCGCTCGGGTGGTGCTTTGGCGGCGACTGGTCGCTCCAGCTTGCGCTGAACGAAAACAAGATGGACGCGACCGGCCTTTATTACGGCCAGCCCGTCACCGATCCAAAAGCGCTGTCCGTGATAAAGTGGCCGGTGCTCGGCATCTTTGGGAGCGCCGACCAGTCGATACCCGTGGAGAAAGTAAATGCGTTCAAGCAGGCGCTTGACAAGGACGGCATAGTGAACGAGGTACACGTGTACAACGGCGTGGGGCACGCGTTTGCAAACCCGTCTGGGGCCAACTATGCGCCTGCCGAAACAAAGGACGCGTGGCAAAAGACGCTTGCGTTCTTTGACAAGCACCTGAAGGAATCTTAGGACACTACTATCGTGCCCTTCATCCCGTCCGCCGAGTGGATGGTGCAGTGGTACTCGAACGTGCCCTTTTCGGCAAACTTGTACTGGAACGACTCGCCGCCGTCGAAAAACCCGCTGTCTATGTTCGTGGCCTGGCCCGACTCGGTCTTGTACGTGCCCACCACGTTGTGGGGGACGTTTGACTCGTTTATCCATTTCACAGTCGAGCCGGCCTGCGTCACGGCCGCGTCGGGCATGTACATGTTCATTCCGCCGTACACAATGTCCTTGCGCAGGGTGTTTGACATCACCCGCTCGCTTTCGTTTGAAATGTTTGTCACCTTGTTTGCATCCATGTCGACAAACACGTTCCATATCTGCTGGTGCGACTCGCCCTGCTTGCCTGCTATAGAGGAAAAGCTCTCTGCGTCCGCGTAGGGCCTGCCTGCGACAAGCTGCCGGTTGGAGGTTATTATCACCTGCCCCGAGCCGCTGTGGATTACCTTGCCGCTAGGGTCAACAAACGCTGTCGGCTGCACCGCCGCAATCGTGACTGCGCTGCCCCTTGCCTGCGAGAGTATGTCCTGCACCTTTGCGTCTTTCTCGGCTATCTCCCACGCCTGCTTGGCCACGCTGTTTATGGCATAGATGTACGTGTTGTCGCCCGCGCTTGGCTCTTTGATGACGACGACGTTTCCGGTATCAAGCGTTATGTTGGAAAGGGCGTTGAAATTCCTGGCGCTTTCCTCCGGCAACAGGCCGGACGACATGAGCGCGACTCCGCCCGCTACAAAGACTGCAACGACGCCGGCTAATACCAGGAGCTCCCTTTTCACGGCGCGATATTAGCTGCAATTCATTTTATATGCCATGCGGTACAG
>NZ_CAMLDP010000127.1 GCF_946478925.1 uncultured Nitrososphaera sp.
ATAAAGCAGGTAATCTACCCCGACGTGTACGAGCGCAAGGAAGAAGATGAAGAATGAAGGACTTTGAATTACGCAAGATTTTCCGCCAGAACGACGATGGCAAGTTTACGATAAACGAAATGGTGGTCAGGACGGACATAATATTTACCGCCTCGGAGAGCGCGCTGCGCGCCATGTCGCTAAACGACATCGACAGCGTTTCCGGCGACGCTCAGACTATTCTTGACGACCCTCTGCTGTTTGCCAAGATGGAGGCCGCAGTTAGAGAGGTCGTAGCCAAGCACGCAATCCCAAAGGGCGTCGAGATAGCCGTGCGAGCCGAGCGATGGAAGTTCGAGTGACGGGTGGCAAGTCATGGGTAAAGGCTCTGGCGGAAGGAAGGAGAGCAAGGCCAAGATGTCGCCACGCGGCATGCGCATAATAAAGCGAAACGCTGACGGCTCGATGCTGGTGTGCGACAGGCTAGGCAACAAGTTCCGAGAGTTTGAAGGCAACCTGATAGAACTCTGACCATAAAGTTTAAGCGCCCGCGGCGCGATTTGAACGCGCGTAGGTCGTTAAACCTAAGCGGGTCTCAACCGCTCGCCATAGACCG
This sequence comes from uncultured Nitrososphaera sp., assembly GCF_946478925.1. The sequence continues at coordinate 596 of NZ_CAMLDP010000127.1, forward strand.
TTCTAGGCGACGCGGGCGCAAGGTATGATTTGATTGTGGCTTCAAAAAGGCCACGGTCAAATCTTTTTCCTTCAATGAATATATCCACCCAATCTCTGCTGCTTCTAGTGCGTACGTACTCCATCCTTCTCAATCTGTGGGAGTGCCAGGTCCTTGCAGACGGTCTTTCAAAGCAGATGGACAGGCTGCCAAGGGAATTGCGCCTTCCCATGCAGCCGGTGCTCGACAGGTTGAGAAAGATTTCCCACACCGACCCCGCGCAGAGGCTCCCGCTGCAAGTCTCTATGGTGGAAGGCGCTGCGCTCATGGGCTTGTTTTACTCCGAGAGGCAGGATATGGACTACGAGCGCCGCAAGGGTGTGGAGCAGGTGACGCGCCAGCTCCTTGCAATTTTCCTCGCACTCTACGCGGAGCAGGGCGTAATAATGACCAGAATCAATTCCTACATGGTGCGGCTGTCAGACGAGTATGGAAACATTTTGGAAAGGCCGTTCCATGCGTGGGAGCAGGAGTACGGCATTTTGCCGCAACAGTACAACAAGCCTGTGTGGATGACAGATGTCTACAGGGAAAAACTAGGCGAGTGGAACTTGCAGGAATAATCCTGCGCTTGAGACGCCTGCATGTATATATCCACCAAACAAGCAAGCTTTTCACATTCCTCGCAAAAAAGCCGAAAAAAAGGTAAAGCACAAGCCACAGGAGGTCAAGAAAGCACTAAAGGCTCTAAAGGAAATTGGGGAGGCAGCCAAGCCCACGTTTGAAAGAGGCATGGCCATAGAATACGAATTAAAATCAATCCCTGGAACCATCGAGGTAAACTATCAAAATGAAGTCACAGACGCACAGGCGCAAATAGCCGACCTACAGAGGCGGCTTGACGACCAGGTTGCTTATGCAAAAGATCTTGAATCCGCACACAAAGAAGAGGTGGAAAGGATTGTCAAGGAGCGAGACATCGCGCAAAAGATAGCGTCAGAGGCCGTGGCCTACATCCCAAAAGATCTTCTAAAGCAGGTGACATCGGCTGAAACCCTGACCGCAAGCGAGAACGCAAAGGAAGTGCTCGCAGAGGTAAAGGCACTTGAAGATGCACAGGGCGACGGGCAAAGCGACGCCAGCCTGCGAAACACGGTTAAGAAACTGAAAGGAATCGTGCTGAACCAGGAGAAAATCATCGACCAGTTCACGGTCAGCCTCGGCATGACAACCAAGGTAAAGCAGGAGGCCGAGGGCGAGGTAAAGCGCCTGCAAGACTCTATTCTGGAAAAGAACCGCAAGATAGCGACGCTGGAGCAGGACAAGCTGGCATTGATTTCAAAGCACCAGAACGAAATGCGCAATATGATGAACATGCAGACCTCGACGGCCTCTATATACGAGCACCCTGACTACAGAAAGGTAAAGGCAGAGCGCGACGAGTACAAGATTCAGACAGAGGAGCTGGGGCGCAGGCTAAACGACCTCTTTTTGCGCACTGGAAGGCAGTCTGTCAAGGTCGTCAACTTCAAGCACTCGTCAGGCAAGGGCTTTCACCTTGCGCTCCTAGACAAGATTGTCGAGTCGTCCGGACATCCGTTTGAGCTCGTGATAAAGGAGGACAAGGTAGCCGGATTTGTCGAGGCCAGAGCACCGCAGGCACAGCAGAACCAGATGGCGGCAGGTGGAGCCTGATGCTAGTCCAGCAAGCGCGCGAGCCTTGGAGCCTGCAAAACTTTCACATCGTAGCAGGCACTTTCAGGGATTTTGAGGTAAGGCCAGCTGTACTTGTGGGGGAGGGAGGCCGTGAAGTGTTTTGCTACAGCGTGCAGTTTCCTCCTGGTCCAAAGACACTCGTGTCAGTCAAGCAGGCCGCAAGCCTTGAAGTAAACGGCCTCGTGGTGGCCTCGATTGATGGCGCAAGAAACAGGATTTACGTTTCAGTCAAAGGTCAGCGTGGCCTTGACAAAATCTAGAGAGTCCTACACCGTTCTGTTAATATTCAAGCACGAGTGAGAAAAGCTCGACATGGGGGAAGATACGCGTCAACTGTTAATTCTACGACAGACATCTCCGACCGCTGCTGACGAGGCGGCCGCTCTGTCACAAACAGACCAAACGAGAAAAATACGCCTGAACCAGAAATGCTCCGAGCGTGGCATCTGCTCCTTTTACATGGTGAGCAACGTCACCGGCCACAAGACTCCAAGGGGAGGCTTTGGCAAGTACGTAGGCCATGTAAAGCGGTGCATGATTTGCGACTGCTTTATCCACTACCACGGACTGAAATGTCCGTGCTGTGGGTATTCGCTTCGCACAAAGAGGCACGCCAAGACGCTTGCGCGCAGAAAAAAGGACAACGAGCACAAACGAGGAGTAGAGCTCACGCCTGAATTTCTCGCAAGGATAATGGCAAACGAAGTAGGACAGGCCATTATCGGCAAGCCGCAAGAATGAGGAAAAAGACGCTCAAGCAGGCCGGGGAGGGGGAACGAGAAGTGTTCCCCTTTCCCCAAGGCCCGGCGCTTGAAGCAGCGGAAAGCATAGTCAGCAAGCTCACAGTCGAAGAGCCGGCGTTTACAAAGATGATGATATGCGGCAGCCTGCGCCGCCAAAAGGGCATCGTGCACGACATAGACATCGTGGGAATACCACACCCGTTCACGCCTACGCTGTTTGGCTCCCTTGCCGACCTTGGAGCCAAAAACATAGGTTTCCGGGGAGAGAATTCACACGCCCGAACAGAGCGCACAAACAAGGTCCTTGAATTTGACATGCCCCTGCGGGTCGATGGCATAGAAAGGATGCTCCCCTGCGAGATATGGTATGCAGGCGACGAGCGCCAGTTTGAAGTCCTGAAACTAATCAGGACGGGAGGCAACGACTTTAACAAGCGCCTCACGACTGCCGCAATCGAAAAGGGAATGGCAATTCGCTTTGCTTACGACCCTGTTTTCCGCATGGATTTGTACGGCCTGTACGGTGCATCGTATTTCTGGAAAAACGACCAGTTCGTGACGGCCGTAAACCCTGCAAGGCTGGTGGCAAA
>NZ_CAMLDP010000128.1 GCF_946478925.1 uncultured Nitrososphaera sp.
AAAGCACCACAAGAAAAGTCAGGGCGGAAGGCGAGTCAGCATTCAAAAAGCTAAAGGCGTTGAGCAGGGAAAGACTGCAGTCGATAGCGCCAGCTGCAGGCGGCAACATCAAGGTCTATAGCGGGGCGTTTTCCGGCCTTGCAGACGAGGCGCTGCAGGAATTTGCGGGAGCAAAGATAGCCGAGCCCGGCATTATTGTGGTTCTTGCCAACGCCGCCGGCGCAGACAGCGCGTATTTTATACTTGCAAGAAGCGAGGCAATAGACCTTGATTGCAACAAAGTTTTCCGCGAGGCTGCCGGCACTAACGGCCGGGGAGGCGGCAAGCCCCACTTTGTGACAGGCATGGTAAAAAAGGAAAAGGCAGAGGAGATAATCCGCAAGATATCTGGCGATGTCCTGCGGCTTACCTAGCTTTGTGGAACTGCCTGTATCTCGTAACGGCCACTACAGCGGCAATAGCGCCCACCGACATTAGCAGGGGCACCGGAAACTCTGGGACTACCTGCAGCTTGAATGCGGTCTGCAGGTTAGGGTCGATGGTACTTTCGACTATTTTCTTTGCGTCGTCAAGTGGCGCCTTGTCGGAAATAGCCTTTTGCAGGTCCTTCAAGCCCTTGTCTATTTCCCCGACTGCAGATGTAGCGTTGCCCTGTGACATTGTCTTTAGCTTGTCAAACATACTGATTGATGATGCAGCGAGTCCTTGCGCCGTCTGGTAAGCCGCCATGTTGACTATTTTCGCGGGGCCTGTTGCTTCTGCCACTGGAGTAGCAGCAGCCGTACTATTATTATTGCTGCTGTTCCCCTCTTCATCTTCCGACACGCCTACAGCTATGCCGTAATCCTCCAGGGTTTCGTCCAGCACGCCTCTCAAGGCTAACGCGTTGACGGTTGCATTCTGCAGCTGGGCGCTGTCGATCCTTGTAGATACTACTTCTCCAAGGGTGTCTTGCAGACCGCTCGCTGTCTGGCTAACTACCGCGGCATTGGGGTTTGTCTTGTTGGTTTCTGCAAATATCTTGTCTAGGCCCGTGGTGACATCATTGGCCACGCGCTGGTTCCTTTCTGCGACCTCCTTGGTGTCGTTTGCGGTCCAGAATTCGCCGATCTTGTCGACGTGCCACTTGACAAGAGATGAATTCGAGATATTCTTGTCAATCAGGTTTATCTCGACCTTTAACCCCTCGACCTTGGCAAGAAACGTCGCGCTTTCATCCCCGCTAAATGTGTGGGCAAACGCAGGTTTTGCGGTAGCAGAGATTACGGCCCCGAACGACAAAAGTCCAAGCAAGAGAATTGCAGAAACGCTATTCATGGAGTGAAAAACCCATGATCGGATATATCCTTTGTAGTACAGGCTTCTAGCATGTCTTTAGCTGTGCTAATTTCTGTGAAAAACAGCGGCAGCTTGGACATACGCCTGCATGAACATGACCGAGGGCGGCAGCGGCATGGAAGGCACGTGACATCCTAAAAGGCAAACCTTTCTCTCTTTTTCTTTTTATTACGTTTTGGCGATGAAACCTGTGTCATCTTCCCACTGGTCTCACTGACTTTATTTTCGGTTAAATTAATAACCTCTACAGTACAAACACGCCTATTTAATTTGGAAACGCTGAAAGAAGAGGATCTTGGCCAGTGGAGGCGCACACACTACTCCAAGGAAGTGGGCCCGGCGATGGCAGACCGGGAGGTCGTAATAATGGGCTGGGTGTCAAGCGTGCGGGACCACGGCAACATCTCGTTTATCATAATCAAGGACGTACACGGCGAGGTCCAGGTGACTGCCAAAAAGAGCGAGGTAGGCGAGCAGCTGTTCGCGCTAGCCAAGGAGGTCAAGGAGCACACGTCGCTTGGCGTCCGGGGCAAAGTGAGGCCGCAGGAAAAGGCGCCAAACGGCGCCGAGGTCGTGCCGGCAGAGATAAAGGCGTTCTCGGTGGCAAAAAAGGCCGCGCCCTTTATGACCACGGGCAAGTCGTCGCCGGTGGGAATCGACACCCGCCTCGACCTTCGCGCAGTCGACCTGCGCCGGCAGCAGCTGGGCTCGGTATTTCGCATCCGGCAGACCGTGGTTAACGCGATACGCGAGTTCCTCTCACGGCAGGATTTCACCGAGGTCAGCACGCCAAAAATGATAGCGACTGCGACGGAAGGAGGAGCGGCGTTGTTCCCAATATTCTACTATGACCGCGAGGCGTTTCTCGCCCAGAGCCCGCAGCTCTACAAAGAACAATTGACAATGGCTTTTGAGAGCGTCTTTGAGATAGGCCCGATTTTCAGGGCAGAGCCATCACGCACGAACCGCCACCTCTCGGAAGCAACATCGGTGGACGTCGAGCGCGCCTTTGCAGACTATAACGACGTCATGGCGCTCCTTGAGAGGCTCATAGTCCACATCGTCGACTCTGTCAAGGACCGCAACAAGGCAGATTTGGAATTCCTGGAAATTGCGATGCCTGCCCTTGAGCTGCCGTTTCCCAAATACTCGTACTCTGACCTCATCGACAAATTGCAGGAGGCCGGCGAGCGCATCCAGTGGGGCGACGACATCTCTCCTCAGGTGATGAAGAGCCTGCAGGACGAGCGCCTCAACGGCTTTTACTTTATCGTCGACTGGCCGACTTCTACCAAGCCGTTCTACGTCAAGCCGAGGGCCGACGACCCCAAGGTGTGCGAGTCGTTTGACCTGATGCACGGCCCGCTAGAGATGTCGTCCGGGAGCACGAGAATAAACCGCAAGGACCAGCTGGTAGAGAGGATGCAAAAGCAGGGGCTAAAGCCTGACGCCTTTGACTATCATCTGCGCGTCTTTGACTTTGGAGTGCCGCCCCACGCCGGCTTTGGCCTGGGCCTTGAGAGGCTGCTCATGGCGCTTGCAAAACTAGAGAACATACGCGACGCGACTTTTTACCCGAGAGACATTGACAGGCTGGCGCCCTAGAGATATGGTAGTGACGAAAGAAGAGGTAAGGCACCTTGGCTGGCTTTCCCGGATAGAGCTGTCAGACGAAGAGCTTGTCAAGTACACCTCGCAGATAGAGCAGATAATCGCATACCTTGACAAGCTGGACACGGTCCCGCTTGAAAAAGCCGAGGTCCTAAAGTCAAAGAAAAAATTCTCTGAACTGCGAGACGACGTAGAGAACGCGTTTGGAGCCGACACGCTTGGCACGAAATACCGCAAGGACGGCTTTGTAAAAGGCCCGAGGATGGTCTAGGTTGCTCTACCGGCTCGGCGCGTCGCAGGTTGCAAACGGCGTGAAAAACCGCGAGTTTTCAGCCGAGGAGTACATTCATCAAATACTGGAGCGCATCGAAGTAGTCGAGCCAAAGATAAACGCACTTGTCACAGTGAACAGCGAAGGCGCAATAGAGCAGGCGCGCGCCCTCGACAAGAGAATCCGAGACGGAGAGGCCGCCGGCCCGCTTGCCGGCGTCGCGGTAAGCGTCAAGGATAACATTTCGACCAAGGGCATAAAGACGACGTGCGCCTCAAAGATGCTTGACAGTTACGTGCCTCCGTACGACGCCACCGTCGTCAAGAGGTTGCAGGACGCCGGCGCCATCATCATAG
>NZ_CAMLDP010000129.1 GCF_946478925.1 uncultured Nitrososphaera sp.
GCGTGTGTATGTTCATACGCCGCACAGACTCTTTTTTGTGTGTGTCTGTGCTACTCTTTCCCTTTCCTACTCTCGAGTTACGTGCGAACCCTCAGTTGTCATCGAGAACCTAAACACAGCATCAACTTCAGAGTCCTCAAATATCTCTGCGTCGTGTGTGATTATTATCATCTGCGACAGCGGGCCCGAGCCTTCTCTGAAAGCCTCCGAGATTATCTTGACAAGGGCTTTTCTGCGCTCATCGTCCAAGTGGGTAGTTGGCTCGTCAAGTATTACAAAGTCAAGTTTGTTTGAGCCCATCATCTGCGCTATTCCTAGCCGGAGCGCAAGTGCCACTGCCACCTTTTCCCCGCCAGACAGCGAGTCCATGTCCACCTCCCCGTTCTTGCCATAGCATGTAATTGCAATTTCACGTGCTTTCTCTGACAGCTCTATCCTAGAGATTCCAATGTTAAAGAGCGCCGCGTACTCGGATGCCTTTCTTGAAATGACCGCCAAAGCCCAAGAGCGCAGGCTCATTCCCACAGACCCGTCGCGGTTGTACACCGTAGAGCGAATGCGCTCTAGCATCCTTACAATCTCTGACGCGTGCTCTAGCTCTTGAAGAGATTTTCTGTCAGAGTCAATGGCCTGCTTTAGCTCTTGAACAGCGTTTTGGTATGCCCCAAGCTTGGAGCTGATGGTTTGCAGCTTTTGGACGGTGTTCCATCTTTCATTCTTTGCCTCGGTGTATCGGGCCATGCTAAAGTTCCTGGTTTGCGCCCTAAGAGACACAATTTCGTCTGCGAACGACCGCGATACTTCATCGATTGCAAGTTGCAGGGGTTCACTTCCAACGCTTGACACGCTTTTTGGAAGGCGTAGAATTGCCTCTTTTTTTGGGCCCAGCTCCGACTCTATCCTGACAACATCATCAACGGTCTTGATTGAATTGGCAGAGAGAAATGACTCTGCCCCCGCGATGGCCTTGGCCTCTTCGGTGAGCTTTTGCTCCTCCTTCTTTAAGCTTATTCGATCTGCCTGCAGCTTTGACTTGTCGCTTTCTATCTTGCGAATGTCGCTTTGAATGTGCTCGCCGTCAAACATCTCGTTTATCTTGGAGACGACCACCGAGTTGCACACAGGGCACCTTCCGTCCACTATCTTGATCTTGCTTGCGCATTCAACAAATCCCCTGAGCTTGCCTGCCTGGCTTTCCTTTGCTTCAATCTGCTTTTGCACTTCTTCAAGCTCGTACTTTACCATCTGTAGCCTCATGCACGCCTCTTCCTTTCTCTCCAGAAGGGCAAGGGCACCCCTTGCCTCCCGAACAACCCTTTCCATCCTTGCAAGTTCTGCGCCCACCTGGTCCCTCTTTTCAGCTACGTATCGCACAAGACGCTTTTCTTTTGCCTGCACCTCGGCAGCCTTTTCCTTTAGGGGCTCCATCGCCTCGATCTCTGTGTCGATTTCCTGCAGCCTATTGTCCTGGCGCATTTTTTCATCCAGATACTCTCCGGCAAGCCTCTCAGATTCGGCAAGCTTTTTTTTGGCCTCTGAAATTTGCGATTTTACTCGGGGTAGGTCTTCATCCGTATATCCTCCCCTGTCAGGCGCAATCTCACTCTTCAGTCGTAAGCGAAATTCAGAGATGACATCCTTCATCGTGGCAAAGGCCAGGTCAAGCCTGTCTATGCCAATAAGGCCATTCAACAGCTCCTTGAATTCCTTGGGTTGCGCCTCCACTATCCTTGCCAGCTCGCCCTGCTGTACGACTGCTGCCACCTGTAGCTTCTTGTAATCCAGCCCAAGCACCTTGGCCACTTCAACGCTCATGGACTCGCCAAACTGCCGGCGCTCTCCTCCGGCCAGCTTTTTGCTGACAGACTTGCCTCCCTCTGACACAAGCTCTAGCTGCGAAAAAGAAGGCGACCCAGCTGCAGATACCGACCTTGTAGCCTGAAACTCTTTTGAATTAAGAGAAAAACGCATCCTTACCATTGCAGAGCCTGTGCCGGAGCCTCTTCTTACCAGGTTCTTGTTTGTCCTTCTCATGTGCTCTGCAAAGAGTGCAAACGTTATGGCATCAATTACTGATGACTTGCCCGCTCCGTTGTGGCCAACAAATATCGTAATTCCTTTGCCAAACTCCAGCCGGGTGTCTTTGTGGGAGATGAAATCCTTCATCTCTAGATCTTTAATCATGGCGTTTTCTTGCAACTCCTTTTTCTTTTTCTTTGGTGCCGTCAGAGAGATTATGACTCTCTTTAGCAATATCGGAGAGGATACTATTCATTTTGCTATTAACACCAACAGCAGTAGCAGAAGCGGAAGAAGAATAGGAAGAAACAGCCGCTCCAATCGATGTATCAGCATCATCATTACCATGACCATCACTATCCTTCAGCTTTTTCTTGAAGATATCCCATACGATATCAAGCACAGCCGAAGGATTTCCTCCTGCCGCCGGTGGTAAAAGATCTCGTACAGCGAGAGTGGCTGCATCTTCAGACCCCAGCGCATCCTTTGCAAGTCTTAAGAGTTCTGCGTCAAGGTCCGCAGGTCGCTCATCAAATGCAAGAGACGACGGCTGCTGCTCGTCGGAAGGTTGCCACACGTAATGCAGGCATGACTCGTTTAGCCTGCGCAGATTTGCGGCAATGACTTTTGGGTCCAAGTTCTTACCACCGTCTACAATGACCTTTACCACCGGCCTTTTTGGCAGAGCGGAAGCCTTGGAGATGATGTTGTCAACGCCTTCGGTAAGCCTATCATAATCTATCTTCATGGAGAACTGTGGCCGCCGGGAGGAAAGAGTCACCCACCGAGTTGTCGCCTCTTGACCGGACATATCCACTATCACAAAGCCTTTGTCAACCTCCTTGATGCCCTCGCTCGGTGTTAGTTCTATCGAGCCGGGATACACCAGCACTGCTCCGCCGAGGTTCTGGTACCTCTTTTCAATGTGGTCGTGATAGTGGCCCATTGCATAGTAATCAAACCCCGCAGGCAGGTCTGTAGAGTTTATCTCGCCGGCGAATTTGTTCATATCGGTGAGCCCCTGATGGAGTACGAGGATTCTCTTCTTCTGACCGTCGGACGTCTTCTTCTCTATGTTGTGCAGCCGTTCCACTAGCGCATCGATGTTACTTCGCCTCTCCTTGTCAGCGCCATAAACTGCGCAGTCGCCTACGACAAAAGGCTCGTCCAGTCGCAATTTTTTGGCAAGCCCGAGATTGCTAAAGACGTGTGCCAGTGGCACATCGCGCATCCTACTGATGTCGTGCTCACCAAGCACATATGCCACTGGAATCTGCTTTTCCTTCAGCTTCTTGAGCGCGTTTGCCAGCGTGATTATGGCCTTGCCGTTAGGCCGAGGAGTGTGAAAAATATCGCCGCCGAAAATAACAAGTTTTACGCCTTCTCTTATCGAAATGTCGACAGCCTCATTGAACGTGGCATACACATCTTCCTCCCGCTCTTCAAGCCCAAACTGCGAATATCCAAGGTGCAAGTCGGAAAGGTGAGCGATGAGCATATGTATCAGGACCAGACAGTGTACCTAACATTCTCTAAACTAAAGGTTTTGAAT
>NZ_CAMLDP010000130.1 GCF_946478925.1 uncultured Nitrososphaera sp.
GGGAATATAGTAATTACAAACTTTCAAGTGTCCCAGAAAGAAGACGGCAAGATCCAGTTGATCTTCTTTGCAAAGAACAGCATCAACCCGAACAAGGACACGTCGTTTGGCATGACAAACGGAAACAACAACCTACTGCTGAAGTACAACAGCATAAGCGACAAGTTCTTTGCAAGTGGCAAGAACGTGCAAGCAAGAATCGACTTCTCCTAAAGGGGGGTCTGCACACCCTTTTTTTCGTCGCAAGCCGACGTTCTAGATCTTATATCTGATTTTAGACTCTAAAATTTCCCATCACATTACTTAAATCGTAAAAATACAACGCTGATCTGATGCAAAACATCACTTCAACAAAAGTTCTCCTGACGGCAGTTCTCCTAATAACTGTCGTAGGAATGATTTCGGCTTCTGCAATGCAGCCCGGCTTTGCGGCTGCCAAGAAGTCAAAGAAAAGCAGCAACAGCATAGACCTTGGAAACGGCGACGGCAACCACCGCAGCGTAAAGAGCGGCAACAACAGCATCAAGAGCGGCGGTAACGGTGGCGAGATAAACGCCTCCAAGAGCAAGGGCAATACAGACGATAAGGGCAACCACATTCGCGCGGGCAACGGCGACGGCGACAACCGCAGCGTTGAAACAGGCAACAACAGCATAGACGCAACCAAGAGTAACGGCCACGGAAAGAACAACATCAACCTTGGAAACGGTGACGGTGACAACAGGAGCGTAAAGAGCGGCAACAACGCTGTCAACGCAGGCTCAGGCAATGGCGACAACGAGGTAAACGTTGGCAACGGTGATGGCGACAACCGCGGTGTACAGACCGGCGACAACACCATTAACGGTGGCGGAAGTCACGGCGACAATAAGGTAAACATCGGCAACGGTGACGGCGACAACCGCGGTGTAAAGACAGGTGACAATACAATCAACGGCGCTGCAAGCGGCCACGGCGACAACAAGATTAGCATCGGAAACGGTGATGGCGACAACCGCGGTGTACAGACCGGCGACAACACCATTAACGGTGGCGGCCACGGCGACAACAAGATTAGCATCGGAAACGGTGACGGTGACAACAGAAGCGTGCAGACCGGCGACAACACCATCAACGGTGGCGGAAGTCACGGTGACAATGAGATAAACATTGGCAACGGCGACGGCGACCACAGAAGCGTGCAGACCGGCGACAACAGCATCAACTAAAAAGTGACTGCAGGATGAAAAATAACGTGAAATCCAATGTCACGAGACTTGGTATCGGCTTGGCCGTGTTCTCCATAATGTGCGGAGCAATTGTTGGCATAAGCGGATCGTATGCTGCGTCAGCATACAACTGTCCACCTGCGGCTCCCTCGACTCCCCTGAACCTGCTGTCCTCTCACGGAACTGATGGCAAGAGCGCGCCAGACGGCACCCCGGGCGGCAACGGCGCTCCCGGAGGCAACCTGTCGATACACGGCAGCGGCGGCTCAAACCTGACCATTGGTAACATAGACAAGAGCGGCGGAAACGGAGGCGACGGCGTAAACGGCTCTCCGGGCGGAAACGGCGGCAAGGGCGGAGAGATTGTAATAGGCGGCGGCAACATCACCACCGGCAACACAGATGTTAGCGGAGGCGACGGCGGCAAGGGTGGCGGAAAAGGCGGAAACGGCGGTAGTGTGTCAATAGGCAACGGATGCGAAGGCGGAAACAACCACATCAAAACAGGCAACAACAACGCCAGCGGAGGTAAAGGTGGCGGAAACGGCGGCAGCATTGCAATTGGAAACAACAGCGGAAGCAACAACAGCATAACCACAGGCGACAACGATGCAAGCGGCAAAGACGGCGGAAACGGCGGCAGCATCTCAATAGGCAACTCTAGCGGAAGCAACAACAGCATAGTAACAGGCGACAACAATGCAGGCGAAAACGGCAGCATCTCTATAGGCGGAAACGACAGCAGCGATAACAGCGTAGAAACAGGAAGCAACAGCATAAGCTGACACACATACACACACAAAAAAAGAAACTCTGATTCAGCATCGTGGTCCAAAATACCACGAGCTGAATCTTTTTACTCGATAGCTAGAAGTTTTAAAATTAGCATGTTTCGTGACCTGACGGCATATTTCAACTCCAAGGGGAGAGGGAGCAGACACGGACCAGCAGCAGGTCTAGCATTGATGGGTCTTGCAGAACTTCCAGCAGACCTCACAGAATTACGCAATGATAGTCTAGGTAATTGATCTAAATGGTTTTACAACCGACATTGGCTGGGTGCAGGCACAGTCGACACGGGCAAGACTGTAGACAACTCCAAGTCATGGACAGCAGAACAGCAGCAGACAACTACACGGTCAAGATATTCGTGTGGGACAACGTCAGCAGTACACTCCAATACCGCTGTCTGAAGTAACGTCCAGGACGTTCAGTGCAACGACGTAGCAAACAAAACAAAAGCTTTGGGGAGACTACGCCCCTCCATTTTTCCCTTTTCCTTTTCATCTTTGTGTAAAGCCCAGCTCTTTTTGCACAAGTCGTAATGATCTCTCTCTCTCTCTCTCTCGACTGCGACGGATGCTGATCCCGTGCAGTAATATGCTGATAGACACTTACCTACAGAGTCTTCCATTTTCCTACATAGATACTAAATTTTTTAGATCTCCGTAATGTGGGATTAATAAGAATCAGGTCAGTACTACCTGAAATTTTCAAGATGATAATCTTACAGGCAGATCCTGCTCAAGGCTTTAAAAACATAATCGCATGTCAGCGCATAATGTCAAGTACTACAGCAGGAACAAGAAGAAAGTTGATCATCTTTTCCGTGCTAGCACTAGGCGTTGCACTCGCAGCGTCGACCATCGTGAGGCCGACAGCAGCATTTGCAAGCTCTAGCTACGGATACGGCGACGACAACAAGGATGGTCACGATCACAAATACACCAAGGACGATGTACGCCAATGGCTAAAAGACCACGAGGATGATTGCTCGGACAACCACATTTACCAATGGATATCCAAGCACTTCGACAAATGGGATGACGACCACAAGTCAAAATGGATCGTCAAGCACTTCCAATGGGTAGTCGACCACGTAAACTGCTCGGACGACAACGAGGACAACCATGACTACAAGTACTATGGCGACGACGACAGCAAGTACTACGGCGACAAGGAATACAGTAACTACGGCGACGACAACAACGACAACAACTACAGCTGCGACTGCAGCAACGATGACGAGAAGAGCAACTACAACCACAACAGCTACTACAACAGCAACAATGATGACAACAAGGACCACAAGTCATACGACGATAGCAGCAGCCACAAGGACTACAAGAACTACGACAAGTACAACAGCAATGATGATCACAACAAGGACTACAAATCATACGATGATCATGGCAAGGACTATAACAAGTCCAGCAAGAGTGACGATGACCACAAGAAGTACGAC
>NZ_CAMLDP010000131.1 GCF_946478925.1 uncultured Nitrososphaera sp.
AGGAAACCAGACATCATCAACAACGGGCGGAAGCAGCAGTTTTTCATCGTCCGTGAACATATCACCGACGGCAGACTCGAACGCCAAAGTTACCATCGAAGGCAACGGGCTGACCGCCAAACAGATGAACGTCAACCAAGAAAGGCAGGCAGACGGCACTGTCAAGATAACTGTAGAAGGAGTGTTTGCAGTCGGGAGCGAAGCCACGCCGGCAGCGCCCTCGGGAGGAGTAGGAATGCAGGGACAGTTAGGCAATAACGAAACAATAACAACATCGCCGGCCCCATCAAGCAACGAGACGTCGACTATAATCCCGCCGGCAAACGAGACATCATTGCCGCCCAAACTAGCACCCTTGGCAGGAGTGTTTCCAAGCAGTGGCGCCGCAGGCAGTCAGGTCAACATCAGTGGAAGTGGCTTTACGCCAAACCAAGCGCTGACTTTTAGCTTTGACAGCTCCAGCCTTGACGCAGGCAGTGCGACTACAGACAGCATAGGCACGTTCTCTGCAACAGCAACGATACCAGCTGATGCGGCAAGCGGCGACCACCAAGTGAAGGTAACTGATGGCACAGGCGCAAGCACGACGGCAACGTTCACTGTAGCAGAGTCTGCATCATCCACCGGACAGACAGGAAACGAGACGGGAAACGAAACATCCATGACTCAGAGTAACGCGACAGCGACAGTTCCTCCTGAAAATGAAACAGCAACATCGTCTACTCCATTGCCTCCGGGCAACGAGACATCAGGTGTCCTTTCAGGAAATGAAACATCGACGACTCCGGTGCCCCCAGGCAACGAGACAACATCATCCGGCAACGAGACTGCGCCAACAATTCCATAAGGAGCAGCAGCCCCGCCCCTAGCGGGGCGGCGGTGTTTTCTTTTTTTCCAAAGTTACCTGCTTAACCGGCATCGGATAAGATTCTGGTTGCCGAACTTTATTATTTCCACCAGCTCTTCCCGCTCCAGCCGCTTGACAAGTCGCCACGCGGTGCTCTTTGGAAGCAAGAACCTGTTCCGTATGTCGGCAAGGAGCGCCTCGCCGTTCTGCTGCGCCACCACGTACCGCAGCACGTCTCTGTCTCCGCTACGGATGTGTGGCCTTTCTGCAAACACGACATCAAGGTCCACAGAAGCGAGCTCTTGCATCATCGCGGCGGATGCAGAGCCATCCTTTACCACTCCGATGGCAGGCGCGATCTTGACTTGTACTCCTGCAATGCCCTTGCGCCGCAGGCGCATGTACGCGACTGCCCATCCGACAGAAACGACAGCGATTCCGGCTGCAGTGTAGAACGGGCTGGTCGAGTCGGTGGCCGCCATCTTTGCCTGTACGGCCATTGAAAGAGCGTCGTCATAGCCGCCGTAGGCGTACATTTCTTTTGTGCGCTGTAACATCTCTTCTGCCTCGGGGACGGGGATGCCCAAGGTCTTTGTCGCGTTTATCGACGCCCCTGCACCCTTTATTGCCTGGACGGCGGCCTGCGCCGTCCTGTTTGCGCTTGAGGCTAGGTCCGTAGCCTTGTCTGCAAGCGATTCGGCAAACCGGTACTTGCCGGCAGAAAAGGCGTCGTGCGCGCTCAGGAGCAGCCCCTCCGCGTCTTTCACCACTATCCCGTTGTCCCGGAATCCCGCGATGGCCTTTTCGGCGCGGTCAAGTGCGGCCTGGGCCTCTTCGTAACCAAGCATGTCCACGGACATCTGCCGGCCCACGACGGTCACGGTTTTTGCCCCTTCTGCGACAGGCATGACAAGCGTCCTTTGTTCAGGCGCCGCGGGCATCTCCCGATAGGCTGCGGCCTTGCCGTCCACGAGAACTTTGAATGGCGCGTCCTTGTCCGCGGCCTGCGAGTCTATGAGCCGCCTGTCAAGGGTCATCTTTAACACGCCGGGAGCAGGCACGTCCATCCAGACAGTCATCTTGTAAAGCTGTGGTATGGCAGCGGCGGCAGTCGCCTCGCCTTGCGTCAGCGCGACCTTTATCCCGGAACCCTGGTCGGCAAGGTCAATGTTGACCTGCTTCACGGGACTTTCCGAGACGCGTGGCGCGACTATTATCTTGCCTGAAGCGTTGTTTCTACCCTGGTCGACGTACGTAAACTCCCCGGTCATGCCTGCGTCAAACGCAAACGCATAATCTTTTCCGCTTGAAAGGAGTGAGGAATTAAAGAGCGCGGGGTTTTTGGTAGAGCCCCCGGCTATCATGTGCGCGTCGCTATCGACGTTTTTCCATACAACGGTGCTCCCGTCGCGGACTAGAAGTTTTTCCGGCGAAAACCCGCCGGGAGAAACCTTGATGTAGCAAATAGCGGCATTGCACGTTTCCGCCCGCAAAGTCTCTTGGGCAAACGCCAAAGAACTGCAGGCAGCTGAAAAGAACAAGAGCACGGCAAGCGGCGGCAGCCAATATTCCCGTCGCAGGAATTTTGTCTGCATGGTTACAGAGGTCTGATGATGATATATATCTTGGATGAAAAATGATTCTGTAAAGTTTGTAGGCGTGACGATGCAAGTGTCATTCGCATATGCGACTTGTCAGTAACTTTCTGCCGCCGCGCCTATGGTCGGAAAAGGCCGACTCACTCTGTGAACGCGACGCTTCTCTCGCTGAGGAACCGAAGCCAGCCGCTCATGGTGAGCCCGTCAAACACATCGAGGTAGCGCTCGTCCTGTGTGTTTTCTTCAAGGTCAAAATCAAAGCCGCCGTTCTTTTTGTGCTTTACATAATTAAAGCGGGCGTCAAGGCCCCTCCTCTGCAGGCTTGCGTTGAGGTAGTCGCGAAAAGCCGATTCGTCAGACGTCATGCCACTTGGCATGTGTTCTAGTGTTGCGGTCATGGCAACTTGCGCCAGAGTTGTCATTTAGCAAGGCGTGTCAAGAAATCTTTACAGCCGGCAAAGCATTGCTTGTCGGCGCTAGCGTGCCACGGTTATTGCGCCCTTTTTCGTCTCAGTGGCCTTGCCTGTCGGGGCAAAGAGGTCCAACTCCTGCAGGAGGCTGTACGCGTCCACACATTCGTCGCACTTGCATCGGCGGGGCGACTGGTTCGCTCTCATGTATCAGGCATGGAGTGCTTGCGATAAAAGATAGCTCGACATAGATCTGCGTCGAAAGCTAGCTGAGTATGAGATAAATGATTCAGGACTCGTCCACATAGATCGCTTTTGCCTGTTGGCTGCAAGTATATGACCTTGCACCTCCTGAGCACAAATGTACGAACCTGCTGCTCTTCTATTTCATCATTATCGGGCAGTCGCACGACTGGTTACACGTCGCATAGTCTGCCACACAGAAAAATTCGCGCTGGCAGCATTTGCGTTTTGTGGCATATATGTGAGAAGAACCAGGCCCTACTCATCCATCGACTTTCGGGCCCGAATGCACGTGACGTACA
>NZ_CAMLDP010000132.1 GCF_946478925.1 uncultured Nitrososphaera sp.
TAGACGCCGTGGAGTTGCCGGTGCCATCCATGCTTTTCATAGCCGCCTTGGAACTAGTGGAAAGCGTGCCGTAGACTGGGCCTGTTCCAAAGTGCGAAGCCACCTTGTCAGGGCCTATCCACAATCCCACCACCGCGTTGTTGAACACCTTTATGGTCAGCGGCACGCCTGTAACCGGGCCTTTTTTCATAGTCACGGTGGCCGTGCCCTTGAGCACCTTTGTAGCAGAGTTTCCTTCTTGTGACATCTCTGTTGCATTGAAATTGTATATGCTGTGCGAATGCGCGGCAGTCCCGTCCGGCTTGATCATGTCAAACTTTGCCACGAGCTGGACCGATGGGTGCTGCGGATCGGAAGAGAAGACCCTGAGGACCCATATGCCTGACTGGATCCATTCTGGCTGCCCGCCGGCTCCCATCTGGACGCTTGCTATCTTGCCCTTCAGCGTCTGGACTTTCCCTGCTGTCGCCATGCTGTTGCTGCTACTGTCGTCATTGTCGTTCGCTGCTGACGCACGCTGCGCCTCGATAGAAAGTATTAGTGTAGCGCCAAGAATCGCAGCCATAAAGAGTGTAACGGCCGCCTTTCTTGCATTCATGTGCAAACAGGTTTGCGGTTGCAGTACTTATATCAGGTACACAATTCCCACGACTGAGTGCCACTTGTGAAATCTACTACAAACATTATAACACGCACCGATGCAAAACAATGCGGCAGAAAGTGGCGATTGAAAGCTGGCTTGACCTTGTCAGTGCGGTGCTGATCTTCTTTGCGGCCGTCATCCCGGCCTATCTGAGCCTGAGACTGAAGGGGAACACGAGGATACTAGCGGTAGCGTTGACAGCCTTTGTGGCAACACACGGAATCTACCACATTGTAAGGATGCAGGGGCTAGAGTCGATGGCAGACGGAGTGTTCGAGCCAGCCTCGATTGTCGCTCTGATCGCATTTGGCATAACGTACCTTGGCATATCACGCAAAAAAGAGGCGGCCAGGTTATGATGACAGATGCAGGCATATCGCTTTCTACGGGCGGCCTCACTCTTGTTCTGCTGGTCGTTGCCCTCGGGATTTTTGCGTGGCTGGCGGTGAAATCAAGGAGCGTCAGAAGCTTCCAGTTCCAGCTGTCTCTGTTCATCGTCATATGGATAGCCGGCGAGATAGTGGATCTCCTCCACGAACAGTATACGATGCTTTTGCCTTACCACAACGCCGGGCTGTACATCCACGTTCTAGCCATGGGACTGTTCAGCGCCATGCTGTGGACGAGGTTTTACCTTTCCAGAAAAAGCGGCAAAAAAATGGCGGACAGCATGCAAGAGGGCTAAAGGGAGAAAAGCCTCTCGGCGGTTTTCTCTAGCACGTTGACATTGTACTCGATTTCCACGGCCAGTTTCCCGTGCTCGTACCTCGCGTTTATTGACTTTAGGGTGCTCCGAAAGAGGCTGAACTTTTTCCCATCGGGCGTCACTTCTATCTTTTCCGTGAGGAGCAGGCCTTCTTCTAGCATCCATTTGATTTTACGGTACGCGGTGCTATGGGAGATGCCTAACTCCCGGATAACGTCGTTTACGGATCTCGGTCGCAATGTAGCATAATCAAGGATCTTTACAATCTCTTTATCGGCCAGTGCCATCAGGATAGCCTGCTTCAATTGATCCTTCTCAACTATCATTTGCCATCAATACACAATGGTAGATCAAGAATCGCTGCATATTTGTTCATTTTCCCTCTCATGAATATATTATGGATATTTCGTGTTAACTCTAGCGTGCGAAAAAATAATGGAACGTACTGCCTTTTGGAGGCAGTTCCCATCGACTAGGATTCTGGCTGAATTGGTGTCGCGGTATTGTTGACAGAAGGAGGCGCTATGGATGTAGAATTGCTGTCCGGCCCAACAGAAGTCTCATTTCCGGACGGAGATGTCATCGAGGTTTCGTTTCCAGTTGATGTGACATTGCCAGCCGCACCAGAAGTTGTATTGTTCTCTCCTACAGTAAATGTGGCAGTTGAATTCTCTCCGCTGCTACCTGCTGCCTTGACCTCATGATCACCGCTTGTCGCGTTCTTGGGTACGAGTGCGGTTGTGTTGAACTCACCCGTCGCAAATTGAACCATGTTGCCGGTCAGAATGTACCCTCCATCAAACGTGAACTTGAAGGTCTGAGAGGGCGAGAATCCGCTTCCTGCAATAGTGACGTTGCTACCTGCTGCGCCTGATGAAGGCGTCAAGGTAATTGTTGGTGTCGAGGAAGATGTTTCATTTCCTTGCGGCGTGTCTGTTGTTGTTTCATTGCCTGGCTGAACCTGTGCAGAGGCATTTCCTGTTGTCAATAAGAAGCCTGGCACTGCGACCGCGCTCAGTATTGCGAGGCCGGCTATTACAGCCAGGGCTACATTTCTTGGCTCAAACATATCCTTTCGACAAAGTTGCAGATCCAAGAAACTTAAATGAAATGGGTACCAGCTCTATTAGAGTTCCCAGTAATCTGAGATACGCGCCACTTTAGTCGAAATAGGAATGCATGCTACTACTTTAAGACGATTACCGAACGAACGTAAAGCTCCTACGCATTGAATCCACTATCTGGCGCCAAATGAACAGATTATAAATGATATGCCATTTTTAGCAAAAATTTACCGGAATAAATTTGCGAGCGTTTTGAAATAGAAATCTCAGAAAATCGTTTTGCGGGAAGTTTCAAAGGAATTCATTTAGGGGATTCAGATCGACATGCGTTAAGTTCAAATATGGTGCGGAACGGAACGACTTCTGCAATGGAATACGTATACGCTGCTCTGCTTCTCCACAAGCTAAAGCAGAATATCACTGAAGATAATGTCAAGAGCGTTGTCAAGGCTGCAGGCGTGACGCCAGACGACGTAAGGGTAAAAGCCCTCGTCGCAGCCCTCTCAGAGGTCAACATTGAAGAGGCACTAAAGGCTGCACCAGTCGCAGTGGCAGCGGCAGCACCGGCAGGCGGCGCTTCTGCGCCAGCAGGCGGAGCGGCCCCGGCCAAAGAAGAAAAGAAGGACGAAAAGAAAGAGGAAGAAGCCCTGGAAGGTCTGTCTTCCCTCTTTGGTTAGAAAAAAATCTATCCTCCTCTTCTTCTTTTCTTTTTGCTTTCTCTCTCGCTCTTTCCCCCACACTCTTTCTAAACTATTATCACTCGTCGCTCCTTTTTCGAGTACTTTATCGCCTCCTGGTACAGGGTGTCGGCCTCCTGTCCGTACGCCACTATGCCATAGCAGGCGCCGCCACTACTGCTGCCGCCATCGTCTCCGTCGCACGACACCTGGACGCTGCAGCGCTTGATCCCGTTATTCATATAGCCGATGCTCGCCTGAACGTCCATTGCGCTGCCGCTTTTCCTGATGGCGTA
>NZ_CAMLDP010000133.1 GCF_946478925.1 uncultured Nitrososphaera sp.
GCAGAGGAATACCACCAGAAATACTACCAAAAGTGCGGGCTAGAGATGCACTGACGGTTGTCCGTTCGTCATTCTCCAAACTACCGGAACATTAGCGAAAAAGCGGTGGCGTACGGCACGTGGACGGTGACCTTGTCCGTCTTGGCGTTGTAGACGCCGTAGATGGTGTCTATGTCCAGATTGTCGTATTTCTTGTTGAAATACTTGCTCTCGACCGCTATGTTTTTGCCCTCGACGTCGACTGAAAGGCGCGTGTTGGAGCCGTCCATCTTGGAAGGCTTGACGTATATCTTGACATCGGAGGCGATTATCTTGAAGCCTATGAATTCACGCTCGATGTCGGGTATCTTGTGGTCGCTGGCCTTGAGCTTGCCAACGATGTCGTCTTTGATCTCCTGAGTTGGGAAGAACTGGCCTGCGTCAATGTCAGCCTTGTACTCGAACAGGCCGTCAAGAAAGTTTGCCGAAAACGCGGTGCTATAGTTTTCTGCCCGAGCCTGCTGGCCGGCGTACACGGTAAGGGCAAGGACAGAAGCAAGTGCAACAGCTACTGCATCCCTAAAGAGCATCTGTGATTGACGAACGTGAGCTAGGGCTCATGTAAAATCTTTATGGAGAATTATTACACCATTCAATCTTGTGCCCTTGTTAAGGTACCGCCTACGATAAGGGATTTATAGAAAGAGGTTCAGGACTCTGTGTTGATAATCCGCCTGCCGCAGGGCCGGGAAATCACCAAAAACCATTATTGGATAAACTTGCAGCTCTTGTTTGGCCACGTCAATCTAGGATGTCATGACGGAAAAAGATTCTGCCTCTTCAAGTGCCGCGAGCATGGAATAGTGCTCAATTACGAGCTGGGGTACGAAGGCCGGCTTGATTGCCCCTTGTGTTCGCTAAAATAATAAAAAAACGCGTGTGTATGCACCTGCTTTATAGCAATTCGATTTTCGCCGCGCAACTGACTGCTACGCTTCACTAGAGGGTCTCTAAATGGTCATGATTGCAAAGCGAGTGCGAAAAAATGGCGCACAGTCTTTTCTTCCATTTGGCCGCATTGCGCGTGCATATATACATGCAATGCCGGTTTTCAGGCTGGTGCAAGTACTACGACAAGAAAGATAGTCGCTGCCAGGACGGCCAGAATGCAGTAGCATCTTGCGCAGCAGCATGGCAGTTTGACAGATACGCAAAAGGATACAAAGACATTGGGATGAACGTGGCCAATATTTTCATCGTCAGGATACACAACGGATGAGCTTTTGATATGGTGGCAGCAGTTTTGAAATAAATGCAGCTGCATCTGTACGGCCATGTCAAGAGAAGAAACTGTGCGAACGGCGGTTGTCACCGGGAGCTCTTCAGGCATAGGTTTTGAGACGTCTCTTGCGCTTGCGAAAAGCGGGTTCCATACCTACGCGACAATGAGAAACCCCGCAAAAGGAAAAGCACTTTCAGACAGGGCGGAAAAGGAAAACCTGCCGCTGCAGGTGGCAGAGCTTGACGTTGACAGCGACCAGTCGGTCAGAAACACAATCGACGGCATATTAAGGGAACGCAAAAGGATTGACGTCTTGGTGAACAACGCAGGGTTTGCCCTTGTCGGCGCGCTGGAAGACACGTCGATGGACGAGATAAAGGCCCAGTTTGAGACCAACCTGTTCGGCGCGCTGAGGGTCATGAAGGCAGTCATCCCCGTGATGAGAAGGCAGGCAAGTGGGACCATAGTGAACATAACCTCAATGGGCGGCAGGGTTGCAATTCCGCTTGACCCGATTTACCATGGCACAAAATTCGCACTTGAAGGCATAACGGAATCGATTCGCTACGAAATGCAGCCTTTTGGGGTAAACGTGGTGCTTGTCGAGCCCGGCGCGGTAAAGACGAATTTCTTTGACAACCTAAGGTTTGCGCAGGGCGCCACCAGACCTGATTCTCCGTACGCCAGGTTCATGAGCGGCTTGCAGTCAGCAGCCGCGCACATGGTACAGGACGCGATTCCCGCCCAACAAGTTGCCGAGGTGATAGCGCAGGCGGCAAGATCGGATTCGCCTCAGATGAGGTACGTCGTCGGAAAAGACGCGCAGGCAATGATCGAGGCCAAAAAAAGCATGGGCGACAAAGAGTTTGAAAAGCTTGTGGCCTCACGGTTCTTTGGAAGCCAATAGTATATTGCCGGGCCCGGCCGTGCGTGCGCCCGCCCCCTCTATAGTCTAGGCCAAAGCGACGCGTACAGCTAGACGTAGCTTTCCATGTCAGGGTTTGGTTCAAGGGTCGCGCTCACCTTGAGCGTGATGTACTCTGTGCTGGTAGAGGAATTTACTACCATTCCTACATAGCCCCTCCCTTGTATCGGGAGGAGCATCGTTTTTGCCATGTCATAATCAACTACCACGCATTCTACTTTCCCAAAGGTTTCTTCAGAAAGCTGTGCCGTTGCAAATATCATTGCCGCATAGTCGCCGCTGCTCTTCTTGAGCCTGTCTGAAATCTTGAATTTCTTGTCAAAAGCCTGTTTTGATGCCGCTTCTAAAACCCTGAAATTAGAGTCCATAAGGCAAACGGCCAAGATATTCTCGTCTATTGACAAAAGGTGCTGTGATGCTGTTATGATCACGGATGTCAGGGATAGAGTTTCGCACTTATAATTCTGTGGAGAATAATTTTCTAGAATATACTAAATGTTAAATGCCATGTAAGGTTATGCTTGAATATAATATCAAGGTCGAAAATTCGCGATTAGTTTAGAGTAAAAATTCTGATGAATAAGAGGATTGGTTGAAATTCTATTCTGTCATTCTGCATCATCATAGCGGTATTTCCATCATCAGAAGACATAACCGTAGAGTCCTACAGAGATGACCTGCATCATGTTTTTATTCAAATCAGGCAAGACCATTAGGGAGATTGCGCCAATAAGGGTAGGTATGCGTCTGCTCCTTGCCCCAAGTCGCAGAAATGTGTAAGACTGTCATGGTATTAGCTTCGCTGCGCTGCTTAGCGTCGTGGCGTACAATTCTTTCACGTACGACTTGTCTATAGCGTGGCGCTCCACACGCCTTAAGAATCATCATCCTCGATCGGTTGACGATTAGACGCTATGAAAGAAATTGGGAAAAAAACAAACAACAAAATTTCATCACAGCCTTCTAATTCTCTTGTCCTTCTCAGAAAGGGTTGGAGTATCAGAAGGTTATGGATCCTCTCCATCATAGGAGTGGCTGGGTTGGCACTGGACGCCTCTTTTCACACGCTCGCCAACGGCACGCCTTTGTCGATAATATTCGACGGGGCAGACTTTTCGACGAACCAGATAATC
>NZ_CAMLDP010000134.1 GCF_946478925.1 uncultured Nitrososphaera sp.
CAAAGAAAAGCTGGAAAAATCGTAAACGCTGACGCGTATTTTTTCACCCAGCTTGAAACTGTCCGGCTTGCCGGCAAGCACTACTGATTTGTAGGCATAGTTCCTGCCCTGAGCGACCTTGCCAAGCTCGTCGATTACGATGTCGCCCTGCCAACCCTTCCACGAAGCGTTGCGCTTTTTCGCAATATCGCGCACGAGTCTTGTCAGCCGCTCTGATCTTTCTTTTGCCACCTGCGAGCTAACCTTTTTCATCTTGGCAGACTCTGTCCCTGGCCGGGCGCTATACCGCGAGATGTTGACCACGTCAGGCTGCGTCTCTTTGAGAAGGGCAAGCGTCTCTTGAAAGTCGTCTTCGGTCTCTGTCGGAAAGCCGACTATGATGTCCGTCGATATCGTAAAGTCTGGCATTTTTGCCCTCAGTGTCTTTACCGCGTCTGAAAACACCTGCGCGGTGTGGCCACGTTTCATCTTTCTCAATACCCTTTCGCTCCCGCTCTGCACCGGCATGTGGATGAACCTGAACAGTCTGTCGTTTTGAGAATAGACGTCGGCAATCTCACTCATCATGTCGGGCATGTACTGAGGGTTCAGCATCCCGACGCGGATTTTAAAGTCGCCGTCAATCCCGGTACAAGCCCTCAACAGCTCAGCAAGGTTCGTCCCCATGTCCCGTCCGTAGCAGCCGCTGTCAGTCGAGGTGAGCCACACCTCTTTGCATCCGGCGTCAACGTCGTCTCTCACTTGTCTTGCAATGTCGCCTATCCTGTAGCTGTGGAGCCACCCCTTGGCAAGCTTTGTCTGGCAGAATGTGCACTCGCTCATGCACCCGCTTGCAATCTCGACGATGCTCACGACGGGATTTATCCTGACCCTTGGGATGTTGACCTTGTCGGCCTGTGAGTCCTCAAGTGCGACCAAGCGATTGCCCAGAAATGCAGAGCCGACGACATCTGCAGACCTGTCGATAGAGTGCGGCCCCATGAGGCTTGCCATCGGGCTGAGCGACTCGACCATCGCCCTGTCTGCCTTTGGGAGGCAGCCTGCGACTACGAGAGGTTTGCCGGTCTTGCCAAGCTGCTTTATGCGGTGGACCATCTTGTGCTCCGTCGTGTCCTTTACAGAGCACGTGACAATGAGGTTGAGCGAGCCCTCCTTTCTGCTCGACGCAATCTCGTATCCGGCGCTCTTCAAGAGCCCGGTTATCATTTCCGAATCGGCCATGCTGGCAGAGCACCCGTATGCCTCAACCCACACCTTCTTGCCTTTTGCAGGTTCGTGCTTTATCAGGCGTATCGACTCTATGAGCTTGGGCTTGAGCGACCGGACGTACATATATCGGCTTTCAGGTAACGTGCATTGGTTTAAAAATCATGTCTTTTTGGAAACAGGCAGAGGCATTTGCCGGCTTGCAAGGAAAAAAAATCATCCCTGCGGCTCGTTCTGCGACCATATTTCTGACAGGATGGCCACGTAGGTCGTGACGAGTGCCCCGGACTCCATCGAGTCGCGGTGGCTTTCCATGTCGTTTCCAAGCGCCATGGTGAGCGCTTTTGGCATCTTTAGGTACTCGTTCATGTATATCAAAAGCGAGTAGTACATCAGCTTCATCACTTCCGCGGGGCTGTCTGCCTTTACATCCATGCTGTCAGTCACGTTGGATGCTACGAGCGAAAACTGCGGCGACAGGAGCGCCTTTTCCCCGTCGAGCCTTATCGCTCCCATGTAGAGCAGGTCCTCGATTGCAGAGGCGGCCTCTTCAACGCGGTCGTTGGACAACGCTATCAGTTACCACCTATGTGCTATTTTAGATTGCCCGCGACGACATTCTTGTAGCCTGCGACAAATTCAGGATCTACTATTCCCTGTACAACATACGGTTGCCCGGTAGAAAGCACGATGTCCATCGCCACCGCGCTGTATGGTATGTCAAACATCTCGACCTTGGCAGGATCGTCCACGTCGACAAACTTGGTGCACTTGCCACCCTCGCAGGCAAAGCCGTATACCTTGCCTATTTTCCGGTGGCCCGAGCCGGCCGCACGGCCGCCTGCAGACCCACGCGACTCTTCTACCATCAGGACAAAGATTTCATTTTTGGCAGGCTTGTCTAGATGCACATCGCTCTGCGCGACTACGAGTTTTCTCTGTGGCAGCCGTAAAATTGCGTCCAGAGATTCGGAGGACGACATCTGAGTTTGTTGTTTGCAAGCAGTGTTATATTATAATATCCACACACGCACACGGCTGCGACATTCCGCGGCCCTGCCATTATCGAGATTTGCGCTTGCACCGCTGCCTCATTTCCAAAAAACATGCGCGCATGAAATCAACATGATAAAATATTCGTCTAAAACTAGGTAATGAGCATTACTATTTTATGGAATCTACAAAACAAATGTAAACTTTACATCTAAATATTCCAAAGCGTATGATATACCAAGGTTAAAAAATGGTGTTTGAGATACACGGTAGCTATCTGGCATTTGGGATAGAGGCTTGCCACTGGTGGCATGGTTCCTTGCAACGCACAGAAAAGAGATCGCAGGCGGCAAGACAATAACCACGCGCAGAGATCACACAAATACTGCTCAGGCATAATGTACTACTTCTTGCTTTTCTGGGCGATCACTTGCTCTGCATATGCTCTAACAGTAGCAGTCAGGCTTTGCCCATAGCCGCGGGGATTCCCTTTTTCAGGTCATCAATCGTCATCGCAGGGCGAAGCTCGACCTTTGCTCCGAGCATGAACAGTGGCTCTGCCACCGCAGGTATCCTGTCGACGCTTGGCAGGTCAAGTACAAACATCGCGGTCCTTTCTCCGTTCGACTCCATAAAGTACGCGGCCTCGACTTTGTTTGACTTCATGTAGTTTTCCATGTTGGATACAAAGTTTGGGTCTTGGACTGCCTTGTTGCCGGCTTCAGTAGGTATGATGGCTCTTATGACAAACCTCATGCCAGATGATAGAGGGTGGTTGATTTTAAGCGTCGCGAGAGAAACATCGCAATAGATATAATATCTGAAAGACGATCTTGATTGCATGGCACGAACACTATCATCTCCGC
>NZ_CAMLDP010000135.1 GCF_946478925.1 uncultured Nitrososphaera sp.
GTGCATTTGTTCTGCGCAGATGGCAAAACCCACGTGCGCACAGTCGTTAGAGTTGCATCCCTTGCAATGCGGGATGCCACTAGAGATCTCGACTGAAATGTCCTTATGCATTATATGATCGCGCAAAAGTACGAGGCGGTGCGGCACGAATTTCTCTAGGCATATAGGGGTTGCAGAAGAGTCATTTTCGCGCGAGCTCTGTAGCCATACGCTGAAAGCAATTACTCCTTCGTCCACGTCATTGTTGTTACGGCGAATTACTGTCAAGTTTTTGTCTCACCTACTCTCTCTCTATGGCCGCGCCCGCGCTACGTACGTGTGCTTATCTTTGCGGCCACAGCCGCATTTTTGACATATTTCCTATGTTAAGCGTTAGGTGAGATAATGCTAACCTGCGGGTAGGACTTTACTTAACAAGACGGCTGCACATTTCCACAGAATACAAAGGTTCGACGGAACTTCTTGAAAAATCATGCACATTGTTCAGTCTGATTTAATAGCGTTTGCGGCAATCTGGCTCCGTGGAAGAAATCCACACGACGACAGTAATCAACACCCCGGCG
Organism: uncultured Nitrososphaera sp.; assembly: GCF_946478925.1. The sequence goes on from NZ_CAMLDP010000135.1 coordinate 564, forward strand.
TTTATGGTGTGGAACATAATTGCGGATTTTCCAAAGTATCCCGAATGGAATCCGTTCATACTAAAGATAAGCGGCGAGCTAAAGATAAACTCCAAGCTTGAAATGGAGATGAAGCTTGCCAACGAGAAGGTCGTGCACGGCGAGTTCGTAGTAGTGGACGCTGAGACAGAGCGCGAAATAGCGTGGGGTGGAAAAAATGGAGGAAACCTCTTTGGCGTAGAGCACCGGCTTGCGATACAGCCCCTTGCGCACAACAGGGTGACGTTCCTTCAGACCGCGCGGTTCGGAGGAGACATTGTCTCGCTTGTGGCAAGAAACTTGCATCCGCTGCTTGCCAAGCAGATTGAAAGCATGAACGCGGCCCTGAAGCAGAGGGCAGAAGAGAGTTGGAAGGAAGGCCCACTGCCCGGCGGCGGTAGTAGTATCAGCGGCAGTGGTGGCGGCGGTTAGGCTGAAGAAGGGATTTCTACTTTTAGCTTTTTCCACCTGCTATCTACAGCGGAAATAGCTTTGCCTGCCGATTTGCTCCTTATCCCGTCAACGGCTATTGATGCCGCCAGCGCGATCAGGACTACAGATCCCAGTACGACGGACACAAGGCTTGCAGTTTCCATTTTCTTTTCTTCCTTATAGCCTCACATGCGCCGCGCCAAACAGCTTTGCCTGTCTCCATTTGGCTACCCTCCATGCAGCTTCCATCGCCGCAAACGTCGGCGCAAAGCCGAGGGCTATCCATGGAATAGATTCGAGCAGATTCATTACATCCTGATAAACGCAGGGATAAGGGATTAAGGATGCTAGCTCTTAGTTATTATCATTCAAAACGTGGTCAAAGTAATCATAAACGGTCCGACTGTGGCCGGACGGCCGCTGACAAATCAAACGTGCGTGCGAGGTTTCAAAACCTCGTGCTAGCAAGCGATTAAACTGCATCTTGTAGATCAAACCCATGGAAGAAAAAATAATAGCATATACCTTGGAAGAAAGCAGGTGTGAATCGTTTGGGGAATGCAGGTGCGGTTGCGGATACTGCAATGTAGAGGGGTAACCTGCAAAGGCAGTTAGAAGAATCCGCTTATGGGACTTCAGCGGGTCCCACGTTTTTTACGGGGATGCATGTATTAGCTAGTACAAGATTTTGATTAGTAAATCAGGATGCCCGCTGTGCGGACGGCCGTTTAGCACTCGGGTCAATATCGTATTCGGCTGTAGACGCGCAACTGTCGCAGTATCTCTGGATCACTATGCAGTTTTCCAGCCTGAATAGCGCTTCTGTAGTAGCTTCTTTTGAGCAGGTTCCGCAATATTGGGGCGGCTTGTACTTTACTGGCACGAAGGGCCTTGTCTCAAAGGGCTTTTGCATTTGATCAAAAACAGGCTGCCGGCGTTATAACTACTGGGGAACTTTGTTCCTCAAAATTCGGCCGCGCCGGCCATAATGCCACTGCAGGCTGCTCCGCGCGCTTTTGATGTTAACATGTGCATGTTTTACGTTCACTTTGTCTTGATGAAAACTATCATGTAATTTTAGATAATTATTGTAGTAAATTCTAGATAATCACCAAAGAGTTAAAAGAATTGTTGATCAAGAGTACAAGATGCCAATAGACCCAGAGTTTCCGAAAAACCAACAGGTAATAGGGAAGCATATGCATTCGGACGGAGAGCACTTTCATTTTGTGTGGGGTCCGGGAAGGACGGCAGAAGCGGCGGAAAATGAGGACGTCAAAAAAGCGTACGAGGCAAGGGGCGAGCAGATCGTCCCGCTGGGCGTCCACGGCACCATGGTCGCTATCGACTGGGACTCGTGCATAGCCGACGGCGCCTGCATAGAGGCTTGCCCGGTCCAGGTGTACCAGTGGTACAGGACAGAGCAAGACATCCCGGCAAAAGATGCTATCACACAGACCTTTGCAGGGACAGGAAGCTCGGTGAAGGAAGAGCGCAAGGACTACACTGACAAGGCAGACCCGATAAGGGAGCACGACTGCATCTGGTGCATGGCGTGCGTTTCAGTGTGCCCGCCGCAAGCGGTAAAGGTAGATCAGAGCAACTTGGAGTATCATGAAAAGGCTGCAGGCACCTTCAATGCGGAACTGGCAAGTAGCTCTCAGGCTCCGCCACACGCGCACTAACGCAACAGCGACAACAGAGCAGAGAGTCTTTTTTTGTCCCCACTGCTCTTTTTTGAAACCAGTTGAATGTGTGTAAATGAGTATACAAGATACACCACGCTGACGCAATAAAGAGGGCATTGATCTGATGACTTCTCTCTTTTTTCCAACCTTTGTTTCGCAGGAATCCTCTGTTGCCCCAAGTAATGTTATGTGACAACTGCACACCTGTAACAGTGTATGCTTAAAGAGTTACGAAGCGATTTGGCAAAAGCAGGCACAGGCAATTTTTGCAGGATTCTAAATTTTTTAAAATGATGTTTTTCAGTAAAGTGACGAAATGGGAATAATCAAAGAAGTTTGGAGATGTGTTTACTGC
>NZ_CAMLDP010000136.1 GCF_946478925.1 uncultured Nitrososphaera sp.
GACCGCGGTTTCGCTCCCGCTTGCGCGCCTTTTAGAGGACGACAAGCCCGAGCGCGTAATTCAGCTGCTGGAGGAATTTGGCATAACAGAAAAGATGCCCGTTGTGATATACGACGACACGTTTGGCGCGCTTGCAGCCAGGGTCGCCTGGACGTTCCAGTACATTGGCCACACAAACACCGCGCTTTTGGAGATGACTTTTAGGCAGTGGAAGGAGCTCGGCCTTGAAACTGAAACAAAGGCAAACAACAGCTATCCCCGCTCAAAGCATCCTCTTTCCATAAACAAGGACATTTACGCCGACGCGCAGTACGTCGAGGCCGCGCAGTCTCAAGAGGGCAAGCTGCTGGTCGATTCGCGCGAGCGCCTGAACTTTCTGACGGAGCACATCCCCACCGCAAGGAACATCCCCTACACGATGCTCGGCGCAAACGGCAACATACTGAGAAAGGCAGACGAATTAAAGCGCATGATAGAAAACCGCGGCATAGCGCCGGATTCAGAGATAATCACCTACTGCGGGAGCGTCGGCACGCTGTCCGGCCTTGCGTACTATGCGCTCAAGATTGCCGGTTACAACAACGTGAAGCTGTACCCAAAGTCGTTCAAGGAGTGGAAATCGCTTGGCAAGCCCAAGGACGAGTTCAAGGAAGCCAACTACTGGGATCTTTCGGCGGAATAGTCATAAACCCGCGGGCTGGCACATATCATCACTCGTTTGCCAAATAAGAGATTGATAGTATGCCTCACAGGGATGCCGGGTGCCGGCAAGTCCACCGTGGCGTCGTACCTGAAGGAAAAAGGATTCTCTGTAATCACGATGGGCGACGCGGTGCGTGAGGAGGCCAAGAGGCAAAAGCTAGAGCCTACGGACGCGAACCTGGGTAGCATGATGCTGAAATTGAGGCAGGACCTTGGCCCGGGAGCAGTGGCGCACCTGATACTGAACAAGCTTCAAAGGGACGGCAACAAGAACAACATAGTGATAGACGGAATACGGAGCATCCCCGAAGTCGAGGTACTGAAAAAGATAGGAGAGGTCAGGCTTCTTGCGATACACGCGTCGCAAGACACGCGCTTTAAGCACCTGACAGAGAGGGGCAGGTCGGACGCGCCGACAAACCAGGACGAGTTTTCAGGCCGTGACAAGCGGGAGCTGTCAGTTGGGATAAGCGAGGCAATCGCGCTTGCCGACGAGACTCTGTCGAACAACGAGATAACAATCGACGAGCTGAAAGAGAAGGCGTACGGGATAGTGAAGGTGTGGCTTGAGGAGGCGTCGAGATGAGGAAACCCCGCGTGTCGTCGCCGATAGAGGTAAAGGTCGAGGCGGCAGTGAACCCGTCCGAGGACCCGCAGAAGGTAATCGGCGCTATTGAGAACATCATTGAAAGGTGCTCGCCCGAGTTCCGCTACGGAAGCCGCGTCATCGGCAGGGCGGCTGGAAGCGAATCATTGTCGATAATATACGAGCAGGTGCGCTCCAGATCCGCGATGGGCGTGCTGAGGAGGATGCTGATTGACAACCGCGCCGGCACTGGCACGTGGTTTCTGCTCAACAAGCAGGCAGCTACTGCCGGGATAGCGGCGGTAATCGAGGACGAGCAGGAATCGCCCCTTGGGCCCATCCGCGTCACGATAAACTGCGAGGAGCTTGACGCCCTGACGGACTGGCTGGTACCCGAGAGCTAGCAGTGGAAAAACTCTTTTACCCCCATCCCCGTACCGCCCTTATGGAAGCATACTGCGTGAAGTGCAAAGCCAAGCGCGAAATGAAGGACCCAAAAAAGATTACAATGAAGAACGGCAAGCCGGCCACCCAGGGCATATGCCCCAAGTGCGGCACCAAGATGTTCAAGATAGGCGGATAGACGCGCCTCTCTTCTTTCTCTTTACACGCTTTTTTATTTTTTTTCTAAGGTATAATAGCCGATTGCGCGTGACTGTATACGCGTTTGATAAATATAAAGAGCCTCGCCAAGCGCTACGGCAACCTTGTGGCCGTAGACAACCTGACGCTTGACATCGAGGAGAACGAGATATTCGGGCTCCTCGGCTCAAATGGCGCTGGCAAGACTACCACCATCCACATGCTTGCAACTTTGTTAAAGCCCACGTCGGGCACCGCCACCGTCAACGGCTATGACATCGTGAGGCAGCCGGCCAAGGTGCGCGAAAGCATCGGAATCGTGTTCCAGGCTCCAAGCAGCGACGACATGCTGACGGGCCATGAAAACTTGTACGTCCATTCGCTTCTATACAGCGTGCCTCGCGACATCAGGAAAAAGAGAATAGACGAGGTGCTGGAGCTGGTCGGCCTGCTCGACAGAAAGAACGACAGGGTAAAGACGTACTCTGGAGGCATGAGGCGCCGGCTGGAAATAGCCCGCGGGCTGTTGCACAAGCCCCGCGTGATGTTCCTCGACGAGCCCACGCTCGGGCTTGACCCGGCAAGCAGGGAGACGATGTGGAAGTACGTGCGCAGGCTGGTAGAGGAGGAGAAGGTGACAATCATCCTCACCACGCACTACATGGAGGAAGCCGACATGCTGTGTGACAGAATAGGGGTTATCTTGCCCTTGTCGATAACCCCTATTCTGTCACACAGCATAGGGGTTATCGACAAGGGCAAGATAGTCGCGCTGGACACGCCGGCGAGATTGAAGGCGGCCCTTGGAGGCGACGTCATCAAGATAAAGACGAGGACAAAAGGCGCGGACGCAATCGCAAGCAAGCTTGACTTTGTGCAAAAAGCCGAGTTCGTCGACGGCCTGCTGGTGCTGTCGGTCAGAGACGCCAAGCGCAGCCTGCCGATATTATTGCAGAACATCGAGGCAGAGCAGGCCGAGTTTTCAAGCCCGACCCTGAACGACGTGTTCATACATCTGACCGGCAGAAACATCAAGGAGCATGCGGAAGGCGGTTTCATGGAGAGGTACGCCCAGTATGATGATTGAAGATGTGCAGTCGCACCTTGCCAAGGTGTA
>NZ_CAMLDP010000137.1 GCF_946478925.1 uncultured Nitrososphaera sp.
AGATTAGTGACAAAACTGGAAAATAAAAAAGAAGAGAAGGGGCTACGTCTTCTTAGTAGCCTTCTTCAAAGTCCTCGCTTGCGGTAAAGTCATCGCACTTGTAGAACGCGCCGTTAAAGTCGTAGTAGACGCTTCCCATGTAAAAGTCGTCGCACTGGTACTCGTTGCCGTCGTCGTCATAGTAGAACTTGCCTTCCTCGTCCCACTGGTGGTCCTCAAAGTGCTCGTCGTAGAACTTGAAGGTCTTGGTGCTGTCGCTGTTGTCATAGTCCTCGTTGTCGTAGTGGACGTAGTAGTTCGTACCGCCTCTGTAGTCGCTGCTGTAGTGGTTGTGTATGACGATCTTTACGGTATTATAGTAGCTGTCATCGTGGTGGTACTTGAACTTCTTTTTCCAGTGTGCGCTGTAGTAGTACCCGTCGTTGCCGTCATCGTGGAACTTCTCCTTGTACTTGAAATGCTTCGGGCCATAGTATTTGTCATCGTCGCTGTTGTAGTGCCTCTTGTACTTGCTGTCATAGTCGTCGCCGTTGTTGTCGTTGCTATAGTTCTTCTTGTGCCCATGGTCGCCATTGTCATCGTCTTTATTCCAGTGCTTCTTCCCATGGTCGTCATCGCTGCTGTAATCGTCGTTGCTGTTGTTCTTCCAATGCTTCTTGTCTTCAGAGTCGCTATCGTCACTGCTGCCTCCATTGCCGCCGTTACCTCCATTGCCGCCGTTACCTCCATTTCCACCGTTGCCTATTAGGAGCCCTGCGTCACCGCCATTTCCTCCATCGCCTCCGTTGCCGCCATTTCCTCCATTGCCACCATCTCCGGAACCATGGCTGTCGCCGCCGTCCCCTCCATCGCCACCGTTACCCCCGTTTCCACCGTTACCGCCATTACCGACAACATTGCCGAGAATCTCGTTTACTAATCCGCCATTTCCTCCATCGCCTCCGTTGCCGCCATTTCCACCGTTCCCGCCGTTTCCGGCAGCAAACGCGTTGGCAGGTGCGCCAAAGGCGTATGATGCTATTGCGGCACCCAGTATCAGCATCGATAAGAATGCCGTTTTGTTTTTGTTGATGTTGTTGTTATTCGACATCTCGCGTTAGCATATCGCCAATGTTTTAAAGCATTGAGAAGTCGAAACTTATAATGTGATTATAACCATTAATCCTAGAGAGAAACTTTAGGCCATTGTGCAAAATCTGTTGTATATACGAGTGCCAGCGTGTCTGGCTTGAGCGAGGGCGGCATATTGCGCCGCTGTCTATATTCAACCGGCAAATGCGTTGTCGAGCCTAAAAAATGTCTGTCTGGAACCCTTTTGGCGCAGCTCAAGGTTGCAAGAAAAAAACGAGCGGCGCTCTGACGGACGTGAAGCATCGCTGGTGTACAGAAAGAAAAAGGGAGTCAGTTAGCTGGTTAAACTCGCTCCATCCTGTCCGTCTTGGCCGTCCTCTCCATCCTGACCATCTTGGCCGTTCACCGCGGCCTGCTCATTGCTAGGAATGGGAAGGCCAAAGTCGTTGCACTTGAACAGGCTGTCGTTTACTTGGTAGTATATGGTGCCGTTGTACACCTTGTCGCATGTCAGCTCGGTTCCGTTCGAATCAAAATATGAAAGCGCAGTCCCGTTCCATGTGTGTTCAGGGTCGTGCCTGTCAAAGAATTTTAGTTTTTCAGGAGCAACATCAGATGCGGTCTTGTTCCCGCCAGAACCGCCGATGCCTTTCTTGCCACCCTCGCCGCCCTGGCCTCCCTCGGCAAGTGCCGGAGCCGATGCGACAAAGACGAACGATGATGCTAGTGCGGCACCAACTATCAAAAATGACAGCAGCAATGCCGCCTTGTTTTGTGTTATTTTTTTAGACATCGTGCAAGAAGGATGCCGTAATTTAAAAGCCTTGAGAAAACAGGTCTAATAATAATTTCATGTAACTTTGACATCTGGAGAAAAAGGAGTATTTTTTGATTGAATTCAAGGCGCAAAGGCAGGATCATCAAAGATGAAGGGCCTATCCGCGTGATGTCGGATGTGTCTAACTGGACAGGCCCTTCATTCCTTCTTGCGACGACGACTGCGTATCTGCGCATACTGGGTATGTACAGTAACGATCTGTGTATGCCTACTGCATAAATAAATGGCTAAACAATGTTAATGGAGAAATGTCATATTCTGTCTTTCTTCCCCCTGCACCCCATAGGATAGTAACCGACTCGCATTATGCAACGAATTAAAGTATAGCGACTAACCTAGATTTTCAACCTAAGGATTTCCCTTTCCATAGTTAATCAAGTCCTTAAAACCATAGGGTTGAGACTGTTGAATGATGTCAAGTCTAACGAAGAACAAGATGGCGTTAACCGCCGCGCTCTTGGCTTTGGGCTTTGCAGTCGCAACATCGGCACTCGTAATGCCGACTGCTGCCTTTGCCAGCTCGAGCTACGACGACAACAACAACTGTGACGACAACAATGATGACTACTATTCGTCAAGCTACAGCCACGACGACAACAATTGCTCCTGCGACAACGGTGACGATGACCATGATAGCGACTACTACTCGACCAGCTATGGCAGTGACGACAAGAGTGATGACAACGGGGACAGCTGCTCCTGCGACAACGGTGACTCTGGTCACGATGACTACTACTGGTCAAGCTACAGCCACGACGACAGCTGCGACGATGACAACGGTGACGACAGCAGCGACTACTAGAACAGCAGCATAGAGAGCATGAACTTTGAGGTGCGATGGTTCTGAATCATCGTGCCTCTTCTATCTTTTTTCTGGGGCACCGCATCAGGTGTGATTGACTGTTATTCAAAAGCCGTTTTGCAGGAAGGGGCGCCGTAAAAAAAAGAAATCCTAGCTGGGCGCAAAATCCCGAATCAGATTCAAGCGTCTTGCGCAAGAATTCAATAATATAATGACACAGCCATATTAGACGAAGACGATGACTGTACC
>NZ_CAMLDP010000138.1 GCF_946478925.1 uncultured Nitrososphaera sp.
GCATGACGTAGCGTACCTCCCACGGCTCGGAAGCCACCAGCCCCTTTAGTTTTTCGACAACAGTCACGGGATGGATTGACGTCCGGGCAAGGATGATTCCGGCGACTCTGGTTATCTCGACCTCGGCGTCTGGATCGCCAAAGGCATCAAGGAGGTCAAGGATTTCATCAGACGCGTCTTCTTCTCGAAAACGCGGACTGGAGACCAGCAGGTTAAAGTCGTTCATTTTTTTGTCCAAGCACCTTTTCGATTTCGCCTGCGCTTACTGCGCCCTGTCGCGTGATTTTTGGAGGGCCGGTGACGTCGATGATTGTGGATTCGATGCCGATGGGCGCGTTCTTGTCGACGAGAAGGGCGTCATAGCCTTCCAGCGCCACTTTTTGCGCGCTCGTAGGCGCCGGCCTGCCTGACAGGTTTGCGCTCGTCCCTACCAGATACTTGCACATCGAAAGCAGGCCCAGCGTGCACTTGTTTGCCGGGACGCGGACTGCGAGGCTGCGCCTGCCGGCCAGCACCTTGTCAGAAATCTTGGGGTCTGCAAGCGGCGCGACGATAGTAAGCGCCCCCGGCCAGAACTTTTCTGCAAGCGCCCTGCCGGCCTTGCCCAGCTTCACTATTTTCTCTGCGTCTTTCATGCTTGCGGCAAGCACGGGGAGAGGCTTGTCCTCCTGCCTGCCCTTTATCGCAAATATCCGCGCGACTGAAGAGTCGCTGTACGGGTCGCACCCTATCCCGTAGACCGTGTCCGTCGGAAAGACAATAACCCCGCCTTCTTTTACAATAGACGCGCACCGGACTACACCTTCGGGGCAGTCGAGGATCTCTGTCAATTTGCTATTGCAGCCTCACGATTGCGGCCACATCCTTTGCGGCTGCCTTTTTCAGTTCGTCGCGGACAGCCCTGGCTACGTGCTCTGGCGCGGTGAGGCTTGAAAAGTCCATCAATTTTACCCCATCCAGTATGTGCACCTGCGGCGCAAGGTCCTTGCCGTTGTCCCGGTGTTCGTGCAGGATTTCGTCTACCTTGTCTGCAACGTCGTCGGGCGCCCCATTGAATATGGCGGCATTGTCCACAGAAAGCCGGACTCGTCCGTACTTGTCAAGGACTAGCACCGGCTGCTTTTTTGATTTTAAGAAGAGTTTTTTCTTGCTCATCTCGCAGGCAAAAATGTGGTAATTCTTCATGTCAAATATCCGCTGGACGCCCTCGTTGACGCCAAACAGCTCGCAGGCAAGCACGTGCGCCTCGCTGTCGCCTATCTCCGGCGCGTTTGCTGTGCCGATGTCAAGCGACACGTTGCCCATCGCAGTCACGCGGAGAAGCGAGCGCTCGCTTATGAACTCTGACTGTATCGTTATCGACTCGGGGAGCGCGCCCCGCTCTAGAGCAGTCTTTTTCACCTGCTCTGCAAGTTCAGAGATGTCCTCCGGCCTTGGGTCGTTCACGGTCTTTTCGACCTCTTCGTGGATCATGGCCGCCGCCACTCCTATCGACGAAATCACCTCCGCGTGGTCGGCTATCTTGTGAGATAGTTGCATCTTGCGGGCGACGTACGGGACCAGCACCGACGCGCCGCCTCCGCCTCCCACAAAGACGATCCTCTCGCGTTTCAGTTTGTACTCCTTTACCATAGGCTCGACTATCTCCAGCACCTTCTTTGCTGAAATGTCAAGTATCATGCCCGCCGCCTGCTCCATCGTCGTGCCAATGCGAGAAGCAAGGATGGACAGCGCTGCTTTTGCGGATTCGACGTTTGCGCGGGCATAGTCGCCTTCCGGCACGAGCCCAAGCGCGTTTGCAGCACACGTGTTTGTTATCGCAAAGCGCTTGCCGCCGGCCTCTATTGCCACATAGTCTATAGGGTCGCCCTCCTTTGGAGAAAACGTGATAATCTGCCCGCCTTCAAGCTCGTCAGGCTGCGCAAAGCAAGAGTACGGCAGGCCGGCAATGTGCGCCGAGCGGGGCCCCACGTCGGTTATCTTGCGTCCGGACCAGCGTACAAGCGAGCCTCCTGCGACGCCGGCCACCCGTACGTCAAGTGACCGTATGCACGTGGGATGCTGCGTTATCGTGACGTACCGTATCTCCGGCCGGCCGTCCTTTATCACGCAGACGTTGGTTGATGTTCCGCCCACCTCGATGAAAACGCCGTCGATTACCCGAAGGTGCAAGAGCGCGCCGGCGACGCTTGCCGCCGGCCCTGACAATACAGTGATGATGGGCTTGCTCTGAAACGTGTTCATGTTGGTCACGCCGCCGTCTCCCTTCATGATGAGGACAGGGGCGGTTATGCCCTCGTTTCGCACGGCAGACTCGACAAATTTTGCAGTGCCAGTCGCCTTGGGCAGTATCCCGGCGTTGATTGCCGCCGTAAGCGTCCTTATCTCTAAACCGTAGATACCCGTCAGCTCGTGGCCGGCAGTCGCCGGCATGTCAGACTTTTGCATGACAAACAATTCATTTGAAGGATCGTCTACCCCGTACGCCTCGCTCACGACGATTACCTGCGCGCCCTCCCCTTTCAGTTCAGAAATGGCCTCCTTGACCTGCCCGTCTTCCAGGTATTTTGAAGTGTCGAGGAACCTGTAGCACGTGTGCAGGTACTTGTTTGGCGCAAGCTCGACATCGCGGACGTTGGTGCGCTTTATCACGTTTGACTTTTCAAGGCCGACTCCCATGCCGACGATTCCGACCTTGGCAGTGTCGCCTTCAAGCAGCGCGTTTACGGCCTGAGTCGTGCTGTGCGATATTAGCTCGATTTCCGAGTTTGTGATGGCGTGTCTCTGCATCAAGGTCTTTAATGCCTGGACGATTCCGGTAGAGACGCCCTCGCCGGAAGAGTGCGTCGTAGGCACTGTCACCTTGCCGATTATGCTTCCCTTGGCCATGTCAATTGCGACGGCCTTGGTGAACGTGCCCCCTACGTCTATGCCAACCCTGATCCTTCTTCT
>NZ_CAMLDP010000139.1 GCF_946478925.1 uncultured Nitrososphaera sp.
AAGTATCTCGCCGAACTTGACTTCATGCTGCTTGTTGAATTTTGTGATATAGTATGCAAACACCGCGGTTTTTTCGTAGTGGTTCTGGGGCTTTTTCTCTGCATAGAACTCGCGCAGCCCTGGCTTGCTCTCGTTTGCCTTCAGGTCGACCGGTATCGGCGGGAGCGTGGGCGCCACGCGCGGCGTGTGCTTGGCCGGCGCCGCTGCCGCCGGCTTTGGAGCAGCAATAGCTGTTGTTGCCTGCCCATCTGGCGCCTGCTGCGGCACCTCCTGGACCTCCTGTGGGAGCGCAACCTGCGCCTTTAGCGCGATGTTTTGCTGCTGCATGCCACTTGCTATCGCCTCCTTTACCGCCGTCTTGAATATCTCCTCGAATTTCTCCAGGTGCTTGTCGACGAAACTTTCCTTGCCCTCCAGTTCGACGATGCCCTCCTTGACGTTTATCGTAAATCTTGCTTCAGAATTATTTCCCGAGCTCAAGCCCGCGTAGTATTTTCAAAGCTTCTTTATCAAGTTGGTGGTGCACCTTTGCAGCTTTGCTAAAGAAACTAGTTAAGCAAAGTTCCGGCTTTCTTAAATATCCGTATCAGAAATAACTTGCGCCTTATGTTTTCGGTCAAAAAATTGGGCAAGAACGGGATGTGGGGAACGGTGAGTCTGATAGACGAAAACGGGTCTTTCCGGGGAGAGGCCAAGTTTGAGACAAAGGAAGATGCAGAGAATTACCTGATAAAATTCAAGAACAGGATGAAAAAGCCGGTCGACTTAAAGGTGTTCAACGAATCTGAAGGCGAGGAGCCCAAGAAAAAGGACAAGAAACACTGACTGACTATTTTGCGCGCAAAGGCAACAGCTTTTGCCTCACTTTCTGCGCCATCTTCTCAAGCTCTTCCTCCGGAGCGACGCGCCTTGCGGGCCACTTGCCATCTGGGCTGTCGTCTGAAAACCGTGGGACGATGTGCACGTGTACATGGGGGATTATCTGGTTAGCGGCAATGCCGTTGTTCTGACCGACGTTGAACCCGTCTGCACCTGCTGCGGCCACGACTGCCTTGGCTATCCTTGGTACCTCTGCATACAGTTTGCCAACTTCGGCCGGCGGCATGTCTAAAAGAGTGTCGTGGTGCTTGGTCGGTATTACCAGCGTATGGCCCGGGTTTATCGGGTACTTGTCCATTATCACGAGCAAGTCGTCGTCCTTGTAGACCTGGGCGCTTGACAATTCGCCTGCTATTATGGAGCAGAATATGCACGGCTTGGGCATTTCTCGCGCCTGCTAAGATTTAATGGATGTTTATTTCTTGTGCTTGGTGCATATGCTTGTCCCGTATCTGGTAAATTGTTCAGCTGTTTTTTTGACATTGACACGCTGCAACGCTATGATGCCCTTGATAGCCAATTTTAAATAAGCCAGATTCTAGACCTTTTATGATGGCCGAGACAGTCGAGCTGGAAGACTTTGACATTGCGTTTTCATTCCGTTGCCCCAAGTGTGACTATGTCAACGAAGAGGTGCCTGCCAAGGACCTGTCGAGCGGAAACGCCGAGTGCGGCATGTGCGAGACCGTCTTTCGCGTTGAGGGCCTTGATGGCGTCAAGATAACGGCAAGCCTCGACTGAGAAGATTGAGAAACGCCAAGAATCTTAAAATATACACCTTGGGCTTCTCTCATTCTATATGGAGCTTCCAAGCAGAAAGGTTGTCGAAGGAGCAGCAAGGGCGCCGCACAGAGCAATGTACAAGGCAATGGGCCTCACCGACGAGGACCTGAACAGGCCAATAATCGGCGTCTCTACCACTTGCAACGAGGCAACTCCCTGCAATATCCACCTTGGACAGCTTGCGCAGAGCGCCAAGAGGGGCGTGAGCGAGTCAGGCTGCACGCCGCGCGAATTTACCGCCATAGCGGTTTCTGACGCCATTGCGATGGGCCACGAGGGCATGAAGGCGTCGCTTGTCAGCCGGGAGATAATAGCCGACTCTATAGAGATAATGATGAGGGCGCACGGCTACGATGGCATCGTGGGAATCTCTGGCTGCGACAAGAGCCTGCCCGGCACGCTCATGGGGATGGCACGCCTGAACTTGCCGTCCGTTTTTGTGTATGGTGGCACCATAATGCCGGGCGAGTGGAACGGCAAGCAGGTGACCGTACAGGACGTGTACGAAGGCGTTGGAGCATACGACGCCGGCAAGATGACTCTGCAAGAGCTTATCAGCCTTGAAAATGTCGCCTGCCCGACGGCAGGCTCGTGCGCAGGCATGTACACGGCAAACACTATGGCGTCGATAAGCGAGGCACTTGGAATGTCGTTGCCGGGAAGTGCGTCGCCGCCCGCAGAAAGCGAAAGGCGTCACGAGATATGCTACAACACTGGCAAGGCTGTGATGAACCTGATTGACAATAACGTCCGCCCGCGGGACATACTCACCTACGAGGCGTTCGAAAACGCGATAATGATGGCAAACGCCATCGGCGGTTCCACAAACGCTGTCCTGCACTTGCTTGCGATAGCAAGGGAGGCAGGAGTAAAACTGAATCTAAACGACTTTGAAAAAATCCGCAAAAAGACACCACACATTGCCGACATGAGGCCGGGAGGCATGTACGTCATGCTGGACCTTGACAAGATTGGCGGGGTGCCAGTTATCATGAACGCGCTGTTGAAAAAAGGCATTCTCAACGGCGACGTCATGACCGTGACGGGCAAAACCATGAAGGAGAACCTTGCGTCGATGACGTTTGACCTGAGCCAGGGCAAGGAAAAGGTT
>NZ_CAMLDP010000140.1 GCF_946478925.1 uncultured Nitrososphaera sp.
CGTTGACTGGATTGCCGTCCGGCAGGGAAAACGCGTTTATGGTGAGGTTCTCCGACGATTCTGCCGCCTGTGCCGTGCCTATTATCAGTGGATACGCCGCATAGCCTGTCAGCAACAACAGGATTGCAAGCGTGCATCCTTTTGCCGCCCTCGTACTTGAATTATTGGTATTATTAGTGCCCATATACTCGTGCGACACAGGATGAAGATACCTTAAAGAGATTATGGAAGGCAACGCCCAACGCTTATTACCTATGAATTTTATGTGATGGAAACATGTGTGGATGCTGCAAGATCTGATGCAACACCCCATAATACCTGTATCATACAAGATTCAAGCGGTAACGAGTCTTGCCCTGTGTGCCGGCACGCATCTTGCGGCGGGCGATAGCTTTTCAGGCTGTCGGACCTGTAAAGACTGTTTATTTTGACGCAGGTGCAAACCGTTGATCATATAGAAGCAGTCGATGGCGACATAGTTCACATATGTCCAAAATTTGTAAATCGAAATTCCCTATTTTCGAGCCTGATCACCTATGCACAAGTTATCTTAAATATATCCTGAATAACCTTCTGGATATGGGCAAAAGGGGACGGTCTATCCAGGAGAAGGCGTACGGCGACTCGACCAAGTTCCTGCCTGAAATCGACGCCCATTTTGATCAGCTGGCTCTAATCTCAAGGATTTTGCCTAGACAGTATGTAGACGAAACGGCAAAAGCGAGTCACGGCTGCCTTACCGGCAAAAATCGCTAGCGAATTTTCTGTGGCCGTCATCCAGGTACTGCCAGACCTGCACAAAGCCGCCCTTTATCCCCTCCTTCAGGCTTGCGTTACCCGTGGCATACTCTGCCACCTTTTCCTGCAGCTCGTCGGAAAAATAGCCAAACACGGCCCCAAGCCCCGTACCAAGCCCCCTCGCAAACTCGGCATCCAAGCCTGCCATTCTGACGAACTTTTCCTGCAGCTCTCCGGTAAGGTAGAAAAACCCCGTACCAAGCCCCCTGCCTATTCCAGCGGCAAACTCTTTATTCAAAACCATTTTTGAGAGGATTGCCTTACCGAGGCTTTCGTCATGGAACACAAACGTCCTTCCAAGCCCGTACCCGAGCCCTTCTGCAAATTTCTTGTTTTCCTGAGCAAGCCCGGCAAACGCCTTCTTCTTTGCGTCTGAAAGATAGTCATAGCCGTACCCAACCCCCATTCCAAAACCGAATGAAATGTCTGAATTTGCTGCAACCGTCGAAAGAACCTGCTTTTGCAGGTGCGCCGGCAGGATGCTGTACGACATGCCATAGCCGTCGCCAAGCCCGACTGCAAACCCTGCATCTGAGGACGCTTTTCCAAGCATCATGTCGCGCATCTGCTGGCTCAGGTAATAGTACGTAAACCCGATTCCCAGCCCTGCTCCGTAGGCAAACGCCGGATTTTGCGCCGACATCTGCATTGTCTTTTGCTGCAGCCGGGGCGAAAAGTAGGAAAAGCTGTATCCTGCCCCAATCCCTAGCCCGACTGCAAACTCAAAGTTCTTTCCAGCTATTTCGCCGGCCGTCTTTTGGAGGCCGTCCTGCAAATATTCAAAAATATCTCCAAGCCCCATTCCAAACCCTCTTGCGAATTGCGGGTTCTGGGACAAAAGTGCCAGAGAATAACTTTGAATGTTCTCTGTGAGTGCAACAAAGTTGTGGCCAAGCCCTGTGCCAAGCCCCCTCGCAAACTCTGCATTGTATTCGGCTGTCCTGAACAGCCATAGGTGCTCCTCCGGCGGCATGAACTCGATTATCGAGCCTGCGCCGATCCCCAGCCCGTCTGCAAACTGGGCGTTTCTCTCCGCCTGCACAAAGACATCCTTCTTGACTTTTGACGATAGGCGCGGGAGGGTCATGCCTGCGCCGACCCCGAGGCCCCTAGAAAATATCAGGTTTCCCTTGGCGTAATTGAAAATAATTCTGTAGATGGCGTTTGAATGGTTGTTATTGTTGTTGTTATTATCGTCGGCCATCTCCCAGCCAATCCCTTCGCCCAAGTTCTTGCTGAATTGGTTGTTCGTCCTGGCAGACTCGAATATACACTTGCGCATCGGTGCATCAAGGCCGTCGATTATCCTCCCTATTCCGTGCCCCAGCCCTATCTGGTAGAACCTGTTTCCCCGAAGATCCTTCATCTTCCTGTCGGGAAGCAGATCGATTAAATCGCTTTTGCGTGCCAAGCTGCTATTCCTGCCGACAAACGTCCCAAGCAGATACGCGTTGTTGTCTTTGCATGGAACGCACCAGTGATAATTGTCTGCAATGAACGATATCATTTTTCTTGTAATCTTTTCTTCAACTAGTATGGAATCCTTCGCCATGTCGTGGATTGAAATCTGGTCGCCATTTCTGTAGAGGCCGAGCTGGAACTCTGATAATACTTTTGGGTTGGGTTTTGTTCCAAATATCCTCCTCTGGAGTCTCACAATGGATTCGAGTTTTCTGTCCACTCCAAGCTCGTAGCAGAGCTTCAACGTATACAGGAATTCAAGGTCCTTCTTGCGCTTCTTCATGCTCTTGAGCGCGGCAAATTGGTGTTCATAGTAGGATGAGCGCCTGAAAAGGCTCTTTGCAAGTGCAAGGGCGTCCTCTGGCGTGTCACAACGCTCGACATACACTTCTCTGAGGTAGTCAAGGACTACGTGAGGGGTTGGTTCCAACTTCCACAGTATGGAGCTTATTTCGCCGAGCGCCGGCTT
>NZ_CAMLDP010000141.1 GCF_946478925.1 uncultured Nitrososphaera sp.
TCCCATCGTCGTCCGTACGGCCGTGCGGCTAT
This sequence comes from uncultured Nitrososphaera sp., assembly GCF_946478925.1. The sequence goes on from NZ_CAMLDP010000141.1 coordinate 33, forward strand.
GGGAAAAGGCATCAAGATGCAAAACGCCAAAGGCAGCCAGGATTGAGGACATGAGAAAGAGATCAAATGTGTGTGTGACCATAGCCTGCAAACCAGTAGCTGCTCCTGCGGAAAAGGCAGCATGCACTGCAAACACTATCTTGGGCTTGCGAGGGGCAAGGCGGGCCAGCACCAGAACAAGCACGTTGGCTTCGCGGCCTTCCATTACAAGCCGCCAGTGCTTTGCGGTAAAGCCTGCATCAGCAAACCAAGCCACGAGCCAGAATAACAAAGGCGGCAGCGAGGCAATCGCGGATAGCGGGGAAGTCGAGAGTGTAGAGGCAAAAAGGAGGATGGCACCAATCCAGGCAAGCGCAACTGCGTGGACAAGAAGGTGAATAGTATGGGGCATTTTCGCTTCTTCCTCGCTCCAATTTTATTGTTTTTTATTGCAGTTGCATCTTGATGGCGCCAAGAATGAGACCACCAGCGGCGATTACTGCGCCAAGGACAGTTATCACCGTGAACCCATTGCGCAGCACGTTTGCAAGTGCAGGTGGGAGGCCGCCCGAACTTCCTGCAATAGTGTTTGAGGTTGTCTGTATGTTGTTGATGTCAACTCCAGAAAGCCATACGATGAGGCTTGGCGCAACTGCAACAGCTATTCCTGTGAATATCGATGCAACCATTATCCTTGTTACTTTTTCTTTTTCGTTGCCTTCAAGCTGAGACAGCATATCTACCTTGCAAGGCTTTTGTCAATATTTAACAAGGCAAAATTATAGGAGAAAGTTCATCGGTATTTCTTTTACTTGTGAATCGACACAGTCACCTTCAAATTTTCTTTTTTCTTCCAAACGGAAACGAAGAGGATAGGAAACGTCTTTCAATCCTACTTTTCTCAAAGAACACACTAGTGCCTTTGTCTAGTGGCTCTTTCTCCAGATATCTGGCCCTGTTGCTTTCAGATTCAGGTTCAGAGACCATCACCACATTATTGGCCATGAGTAAGGCTACTCTCTGTTTTTCTGTAACACGTTGATTCTTTGCAGCTAGAAACCGCATTGCGGCAACGAAGTATTGCTCAAGCGGCATGACCCGGGGCCGGTAGAATGTGACCAACAGAGCAAGACAAGCCATGGTGGCGCCCGCGACGGACTGGTTAAGGCTTGTCGAAAGAGCGTACGCGAAAAGCAGACCACCAAATAGAGTGCCCACCTGTCTTAATGTCAGCCGTACAAACGAGAAGTTAAAGATCGGCTCTGAAAAAACACCCATGCTTTCAAACCACAAGACATCCACTTGGCCTACCATATGTTCTGTCTATTCAGTCGTGATTCTGCTCTTAAAAGAAGAGGATCACCACTGTTGTAGAAAGCATGGACATCTTTACCTACGAGATTCAGCCAACAAATTTTGATTCTCTACCTGATGAAAAGCAGGAAACTCTGCTGATACGCTTTGCATCCTTGCTAAACACTGCCGGAAAAATTACGATGACTCTTGCAAGAGAGAGTGTTGACTTTGGAGGACAGCGATTCTATACAAACAAGACCTACGTATCAAGCCCAGAAGAACAACTTGACGACTACCTCGCATCTCTTGGTTTCAGATTCCGGACCGTTGATGCTGCACCTGCTCTCGAAATTCTCTCTGAAAACACACGCCATGTCATTGCTAAATACACTCATGATGGGCCTGACAGCCCGCCCACAGGCCGCTTTGGACGCTTATTGGTATTAACGGGCTTGAGGCCTGCGATGTCGCCGGCATGGATAAACTCGTTGCTGCAGCACTGCCACATCGTCGTAGTCAGGACAAGGAAGATAGACTCTGATCAAGCCTTGAGCATGGCGCAGAAGTATAAATCCACCATCGAGGCCGCAGCTGCAAAGAAGCCGAGCCTCATACCAAGGCTAGAGCGCGCAGCGGCTGTCTACCCAGGATTGCAGGCCCAGAGGACCGCCTTGTTTTACACCAGCGTATCCTGTGCCATTCTAGCCAATTCCAATAAGGATCTCGATATACAGTCCAAGAGTTTTATCAAAAGCATGAAGGCCGCAGAAGTACGTTTCGACGTCGTTCCGTTCCTGCAGCGCGATGCCGCATTAGGCACCTGGCGCAAGGACCTTATTCTTGAACTTGGCTCGCTTGCAATTACCTTCCCATTTGTCTCGTCAGACTTGCTTGAAGTTCAGGGCGGGATGCTGCTAGGCCAGAATGTCATCACCAAAGCGCCGGTGGTCTATGATTACCGGCTGCGCGACAACTATAACATATGGCTGCTTGCCGCGTCAGGTTCCGGCAAATCGGTCACAGCCAAAGTGATTCTAAAGCGCATGACAGAAAAATACCCTGATGCCCATGTCTACGTCGTTGACCCACAGGGCGAGTATGAACAAATCTCGGATTATTTCGGCCTTACAGTAACCAAACTGACTGATGGTACCAACAAAGGTGTACGTCGCATGGGTTTCGACCCGTACGAGCTTTTCGATCCGATTGATGTACCCCAGGTCATTTGCGATATGGCCAAGGCTGACAGCCTGGCCCGCAATGAGATAACCGCAAAATCAGTTTCGGCCAATTCGATTTTTGAGCTTTACGACAAGGTAGATGGACACACAAAGAAACACCTTGTCCAGTTGGTACAAGGTCCTTTCGCGGAATTGTTCAAGAAAGGGGCCG
>NZ_CAMLDP010000142.1 GCF_946478925.1 uncultured Nitrososphaera sp.
CAACAAGCGCCTCTTTACCACCGTGAGCAAGCAGGGAGTAAAAATCTCAAACCAGCTGACCGAGCTTACGACTGCGTACGACCGGCTGAAGGAGCAGGACGTCATCAAGGACGAGTTCATCAACATAGCCGCACACGAGCTGCGCACCCCTGTTCTTCCCATAGTGCTGAGCGCCGAGAACCTCGCCGACAGTATGCCTGACAACGACAACGTCAAGATAATCCTGCGCAACGCAAACCGCATCACGAAACTGACAAACGACATCCTCGACGTAAGCAGGATAGAGAGCAACACCTTCAAGCTCCAGAAGCAAAAGACCAACATCAGAAAGCTGATAGAGGAAGTAATTCAGGATGCCCAGCTAAAGATACCCAAGGGTCAGGACGTCGAGATCATCCTCGACGAAAAGGTGCCGCCTGCGATGGAGGAACTGATGATAGACCGGGGCAGGATAAGCCAGGTGTTGGTAAACTTGGTGGACAACGCCGTCAACTTTACCGAGTCGGGGCCCATACGCATCGCGCTAGAGCCGGACTCTGCGGGGCGCGTAAAGGTGAGCATCGTCGACAGTGGCAAGGGAATCGACCCTTCGGTGAAACCAAAGCTGTTCGGCAAGTTTGTGTCAAAATCCGACAGGGCCAAGGGGACGGGCCTGGGGCTCTACCTGTGCAAGGCGATAATAGAGTCGCACGGGGGCGCCATATCCGGCGAGAACAACGCCAGCGGCAAGGGCGCGACCTTCTCCTTTACTCTCCCCGTGAATTAATCGAGTGGTTTAGGTATTATTGTAGCGTTTGCGTCGGTCGGTTGACCGGACGATTAGGTGAAATATGTGCTTCTTCCTGACGGCAATACCGCAAAAATAAAGAAACAATTTTAGTACATTCTTAAATAATGGTATTATATACAAGAAATACCAATTGTACGCGCTAGAGCGTATAGGTCTTGCTTCTTCTTGCTATGTAATGATGATAGTAGTAACACGGAAAGAAAATAATGAAGGAGGAGGTTTTGATTAATTGTCAGCGTACGACGACCGGCGCCAAGTTGTATCCAGGATCCAAAAGAAGTTGGGAGAATTCTTGTTCACCGAAACCGAAGTCTTTTACTACCATCTTGAAAACGTGGGCGTAAGACGTGACGAAATACTGGACAAGCCAGAGGAGTTTGTCGATGCACTTCATGACATTTTTGGCAACGGTGCTGCCCTGATAGAGAGCGCCATCATATCAGAGATAAAAACCTCAAATTCTGACACTGCTGCAAAACAGGACCTTGTAGATGTACTAAAATCCGTCGGGAGGAAGGCGAAATGAGCGGCATGGGGCTTGATAGCACTAATAGTAATAGTAGAAGCATAGATCTCAAAGACGACAGCACGCTTGCGTTTCTGGCATCCTATGCAAAGAAGCACAGGGAGGACATCCCGCCCCAATTTAGACATGGCATCGGCATAATCTACGAAATAGAGAACGCCGACCTTTCCTTTGAAAGGATAAGGAACTATGAGCAAGAAAAATTGCTATCTGTGGCAGGTTCCAAATCCTACTCTGCATGTCCTAGATGCAAAAGCCTGCTTCTGTCACTGAGGCTCTCTTGCCCAGACTGCAAAAAGCTCTCTCTCACAAGATCAGAGATAATGATACACTATAGCTGCGAATACTCTGGACCTGTGGAAGAGTTTGTCTCTCAAAAGGACAACGAGTACGTGTGCCCCAAGTGTTCAAAGCAGATGAAACGTGTAGGAATCGAGTATGGCAAACCCGGCATAGGATTCAAGTGTCAGGACTGCGGAAGGGTTTTTCAGTACCCTCTGGTGAACATAGTATGCCACAACGGCCACGAGCTAAAGGTCGACGAAATCGACCTCCAGCATTTTCCTATATACAGGATAAACGACGAAATACGAAACTTTGCAGAAGTGACAGAGTATTTCGCCTCTATTCAACAGGCGCTTACCGGCAGGGGTCTTGAAGCGCAGGTCCTCTGCAAGATAAAGGGAGGCAGCGGCGTCACCCACATAATACCGCTTGTAGTAAGGACAGGAAAGGCTCCTGTCATCGTGGATTTTATCCTGGATGAATCAGGATTTGATGCCAAGATACTCCAAAAGATACTGAGGGGAGCGGATCTCAGCAAATACGTCATGCTCTTGTTTGTGCCGGAGGGCCTAGTTGGCAGGCTTGCTCCAATTGTCAACCCTGAGAAGATAAAACTTGTGCCTCTTTCCGGCAACAAGAAAAAGGACCCTGCCGCTGTTGCGGAAGAGGTAGTCAAAGCTGCCGGCTAGGCGCGTCGCCGTCTTTGCCGTGTGCATGGCCGCGCTTGCCGCCTTTGCCGCACTGGCGCCGTCAGCATTTCTGTTTTCACTGGCCGTAGGAATCACTGCAATCTATACGGCGTGGGGCATCTATCATCTTGTGATCACGATGTCCGGCATAAAGCCGCCTCTGAGCCCCAACATGAGGCTTGAGGCATACCCAAAAATCTCTGCAATAATTCCGGCCAGAAACGAGCCGATACTCGGCAGGACTATTGAGGCCTGCCTCTACCACGTCGACTACCCGCCGGACAAGAAGGAGATAATCGGGGTTGTAGACGATGAGG
>NZ_CAMLDP010000143.1 GCF_946478925.1 uncultured Nitrososphaera sp.
AGGTTTCTCGCCGCGTTTGCAAGCGACACGACTTCCTTTATCATGTCAAAGGCGCCCTCCACCTTGGCGTTTGCCAGCCGCTCGTCGCGCACCGGCCACGTTTCAAGAAGCACGCTCTTTTTCCTGCCAACCAAGCACGTGAGGTACATATAGTCGCTGATGAACGGCGACAGCGGGTGCAGCATGATGTCTATCTGCAAGAGCACGTGGCTCAGGGTCGCGTACACGGCAAGGCGCTTGTCCAGGTTCTCGGCGCTGTCGTCCCAGATGACGTTTCTCGTTAGTGGAACATAGGTCTGGCTCAGGTGGTTGATGATAAACTCGTCTATCGCCTTTGCCCCCTCGTGGAACCTGCAGCGTTCAAACGCGCTCGTGACCTCTGTTATCAATCCTTGCATCTTTGAAAGGAGCCATACCTCTGTCGGCGCAAGCAGGCTGTTTTCAAGCGCCCATTCAACTGTGTGCTTTTCCCTGTCGAAATGGTCAAACTCGCTGTTCTGCCTGAAATAGACGTGCAGGTTGTGGAGCGTGCTCAGTATCTGGTACGTCCTTGTCTTCATCTCGTCGAGGCTGAAATTCAGCGCCTCTATCGGCGACGACTTCCACATGAAGTACAGCCTGATAAGATCAACAGGGTTTTCCGACAATAGTTTCCGCGCTTCGATGACGTTTCCAAGGCTCTTGCTCATCTTGTTGCCCTTTTCGTCAAGCACGTGGCCCTGGAACAGGAACGAGCGGTACGGAGCCGCGCTGTTCATGATGACGTTTTCCATGAGGAGCGTGTACGCCCATCCCCTCGTCTGGTCGATGCCTTCTGTCAGAAACGCCGCCGGTATCAGGTCCTTGTACTCCTCGTCAGTCAGCGACGCATACGGAGCCGCGCCGGAATTGTGCCACGTGTCAAGCACGAACGGCTCGCGCTGCATCTCGGCGCCGCATTTTCCGCACTTTATCTTTATTCTGTCTATCCACGGCCGGTGCAGCTCAAACTCGGCTCCGTCCGGCAGCTCTTCGGCCTTTTTCACGATCTCTTCCCTTGAAAACAGGGGTTCCTTGTGGCCGCACTTGCCGCACGACCATATCGGCAGTGGCGTCCCCCACACCCTTTCGCGGGATATGCACCAGGGATGCTGCTCGCGGATAATCTCTACAAACCTGTTCTTTGGCTGCTCGAAAAAGTAGTCGACCTTTTGCGCGGCTTCCAAAGGCTTGTCGCCGAGGTTGCTCAGGATGTAGAAATACTCGCGCCTTGCAAGCCACACCACCTTGTGGTGCGAGCGCCAGCACGTGGGGTACTGGTGCTTCAATTTGCCCATTTTCACGGACGCGCCCCTTGCCTTCATTGCTTCAAACACCTTCATGTCGGCGTCGCGGACAAACATGCCACTGAACGCGCCGGCCTTTTCCGTGAACACCACTCTATCATCAATCGGGACGAATATCGGGACGTTGCGCCTGTTTGCAATGTCAAAGTCCTCCTCGCCGTTTGCCGGCGACAGGTGCACGAGGCCGCTGCCGGTCGCAGTGTCGACATAGTCCTCTGCGACGACAAAGTGTATCGAGCCAGTTTTGGCAAGCTCGGCAAGGCCGGGTATCATGTCCAACAGTGGATGCACATAGTGCCTGCCGTCAAGCTCGCTTCCCTTGACCGTCTTTTCGACCTTGTAGTCTTCGATGCGCAATTCCTTCATCAGTTCTGCAAGCCTGTCCGAGCCGACGACCCATCGCTCGCCTCCCTCGTTCGTGTCCTTTGCGATCCATACGTACGAGTAGTCCGCCTTGGGGTTTGCGCCCACCATCTCGTCGGTGACTATTGTAAAGGGCATCGTCGTCCATACGATGAGAAAAGCGTCCTCGTCGGCAAGTTTCACCTTATAGTAGAACGACGGGTCCTCCACGGTCTCGTAGCCCTGGTTCACCTCGGCGTTTGAAAGCGAGGTCTGACACGACGGGCAGTACGCGACCACCCTGAACCACTCTTTCAGGACGCCGGTCTCCCACGCTTTTCTCAGAAACTGCCATTCGCGCTCTATGTACTCGTCCCTGTACGTCCAGTACGCCTTTTCATAGTTGAACGACATGCCGAGCAGCGCGTCCATCGCTCGCCATTTTTCGTTGTACGTGTGGATTAGTTTCTTGCAGGTCTCTACTATCTTTTCGATTCCAACCTTGCTGACGTTTTCGGCCTTGCTGCCAGTCAGCCCTAGCTCCTTTTCCGCCGCCAGTTCAACAGGCAGGCCCTGCGTGTCCCACCCTGCGCGGAATATCACCTTGCCCTTGCGCAGCGTGTTAAAGCGATACCACAAATCCTTGATGACCCGCCCGCGCAGGTGCCCCGCGTGCGGCTCGCCGTTCATCGTGGGCGGGCCTTCTATGTAGCCGATAAGGGGCCTGCCGGCAAGCTCGTTTTCCAGCATGGCCCTCAGGTCGAGATTATCGAGATAACTGCGAACCTCGTTTTCAATCGCCTTGGCGTCAAAACGAGAATTAAATTCCATGTGTGTGTACGAGAGAGGCGGAGGGCGCGACCCGTTTATATCTTTAGTTCAGGTCAAACTGCG